>NZ_JCALEJ010000003.1:0-381448 GCF_059813315.1 Mycobacterium sp. NGS11 | reverse complement strand
CGGCGCGGGGAGGGCATGACGATGAACTTCGCACTGCAGCCGCCCGAAATGATCTCGGGCCGGATGTACCTGGGCCCGGGGGCGGGACCGATGTTGACGGCCGCCGCCGCGTGGGACGCGCTGGCCGCCGAATTGCAGTCCGCGGCGGCGTCCTACCACACGATCGTCGAGGACCTGGCCAACGAGGCGTGGGCCGGCCCGTCGGCGCTCGCCATGGCCGCCGCGGCCGCGCCCTACGTGGCATGGCTGTCGGCGACCTCGGCGCAGGCCAAGAACGCGGGTGCCCAAGCCGCCGCGGCCGCCAATGCATACGAGAGCGCCTTCGCGGCGGTGGTGCCGCCGGCCGCGATCGCGACGAACCGCATACGGCTGGAAATGCTGTTGACCACCAATGCTTTCGGGCAGAACGCCGCCGCGATCGCCGCCACCGAGGCCGAGTACGGCGAAATGTGGGCGCAGGACGCCGCCGCGATGTTCGGTTACGCCGGTGCGTCTGCGGCCGCGACGCGACTGGCCCCCTTCGCCGAGCCGCCCCAGACCACCAATGCAACCGGAATCGCCGCCCAGTCGGCGGCGCTGGGCCAGGCCAGCGGTACCGGCGGCGCCGCGGCCGCGGCTCCGACGTCAGGCATCAGCGAGCTGCTCGAGGCCCTGGGCAACGCTTCCCGCGGTTACATGGAGTTCTGGGACGGGGTGCTCAACAGCATCACCGGTTCGCCGTTGGCCGGGGCGACGTGGCAGAACACCTTCGGGATCCTCGCCGACATCGGCCGGTTCAGCACGGTCGCGAACGACAGCATGAGCCCGATCAACCTCGCCATGACCGAGTTCAAGATGTTCTACAAGCTCCCGGTCGAGGGGTTGGACATCCCGAAATCCGCGCTGGGTGCCGGGCTCGGCGTGCGTTCCGCCGGCGCGGGCTTGACCAGCGCGGTATCGGCGGGCGTGGGCGAGGCGAACGTGGTGGGCAAGTTCTCGGTGCCGCCGACGTGGGCGTCGGCGACGCCGGCAATCCGGCTGGCCAGTAGCCTGCCGACCGCCAGTCTGGCCGCGGCCCCCTCGGCGGCGATCCCGGGAAGCCTGCTCGGTCAGATGGCGCTGGGAAGCCTGACCGGAGGCGCCGTCGGCGCCGTCACGCCGGAAGTCCTGGGCGGCAGAGGTGCCCGCGTCCGCGCCGGCGGTGCCGTAAAGGCCGCGGCGCCCGTCAAACTCGACGACGTGATCGCGAAGCTGCAAAAGCAGCCCGAAGCCGTGCAGCACTGGAATGTCGACAAGGCCGGACTCGACGCTCTACTCGACCGACTGTCGAAAAAGCCCGGCATCCATGCGGTGCACGTGTCCAGCCGAGACAAGCCCTCGGTGACCCTGCCCGACGCCCAGCATGGAAAGGCGGGGCCGGTATGAAGCGCCTAGTTGCGCTGCTCGGCGCTTTCGGCGTGAGCGGTTGCGCGGCGCTCGCGCACGCCGAGCCAGACGGCGACGACGCGGCGTTCCTGGCCAACCTCAGCAATTCCGGCATCACCTACAGCAGCCCCAGCCAAGTCATCGCTTCAGCCAAAGCCGTGTGCGGGTTAATGGGCAGGGGCGAAACGGGTTTGCAGGTTGTCAGTGACATCAAGGAGCAAAACCCCGGCATGACGATGGACGGCGCGGCCCAATTCGCGGCGCTCGCATCGAGCGCCTACTGCCCCCACCACCTGACGCCCAAAACCGGTTAGCCAGGTACTCGCCGTGCGCCGGGGATGCCCCCGACGCCGGCGGTTCGGTCGGGCTCCACCTGCCGTTAACCCACATTTGGTTAGCTCCCTTCGCCGTCTGCACCCGGGAAGGAGCGAGCCTTTGGAGACGCTGAGCGCCCTCGATTTCGTGCTCCGGCTGGGGGTCGGCGTGGGCTGCGGCGCGCTGATCGGCCTGGAACGGCAATGGCGCGCCCGGCGGGCCGGCCTGCGCACCAACGCGCTGGTCGCCGGCGGGGCGACGCTGTTCGTCCTCTACGCGGCGGCCACCTCCGACACCAGCCCCACCCGGGTCGCGTCCTACGTCGTGTCCGGCATCGGGTTCCTCGGCGGCGGGGTGATCCTGCGAGAGGGCGTCAACGTCCGGGGCCTCAACACCGCCGCCACCCTGTGGTGCTCCGCGGCGATCGGCGTGCTCGCGGCGTCCGGTCACCTGGTGTTCGCGCTCATCGGCACCGGCACCGTCATCGGCATCCATCTGCTGGGGCGCCCGCTGGGCCGGCTGATCGACCGCGACAACAGTGCCGAAGAAGACGAAAGCCTGTTGCCCTACCTCGTGCAGGTCGTCTGCCGCGCCAAACACGAGAAGTATGCGCGGGCCCAGATCGTCCAGCACGCCGGCAGCAACGACATCACGCTTCGCGGAATCCATACCGGCACCCCGGCCGGCGACGAGGTCACCCTGACCGCTCACCTGCTGATGAACGGCGACGCCCCGGCCCGTCTGGAGCGGTTGGTGGCCGAGCTGTCGCTGCTCCCGGGCGTCCGCGCCGTGCAGTGGTATGCCGGAGACGAAGCGCAGTCCGACGATCGGCGCTGAGGGCGAAAAGGCCCCCGGGCGCGTCGTAGTCTTACCGGTGTGAGTGCCATGTCCGGCTTCCTGTCCGCGCTGCCGCCGCAGATGCGCGATCCCGTGCTGTTCGCCATCCCGTTCTTCCTGCTGCTGTTGACCCTCGAATGGACCGCGGCCCGAAAGCTGGAACACCTGGCGGCCGAGGCCGCCGACCCGGCGCGACCGCCGTCGGGGGCGCACTTCGCCCGCGACTCGGTGGCCAGCATTTCGATGGGACTGGTGTCGGTCGCGACCACCGCCGGCTGGAAGACCCTGGCGCTGCTGGGCTACGCCGCGATCTACGCGTACCTGGCGCCCTGGCACCTATCGGCGACGCATTGGTACACCTGGGTGATCGCGATTCTCGGTGTGGACCTGCTGTATTACGCGTATCACCGGATCGCGCACCGGGTCCGATTGATCTGGGCGACGCACCAAGCCCACCACTCCAGTGAGTACTACAACTTCGCCACGGCGCTGCGCCAGAAGTGGAACAACAGCGGCGAGATTCTGATGTGGATCCCGTTGCCGCTGTTGGGAATTCCACCGTGGATGGTGTTCTTCAGCTTCTCCCTGAACTTGATCTACCAGTTCTGGATCCACACCGAGCGGATCGACAAGCTGCCGCGGCCATTCGAGTTCCTGTTCAATACGCCGTCGCATCACCGGGTGCACCACGGAATGGACAAGGAGTATCTCGACAAGAACTACGGCGGCATCTTCATCGTCTGGGACCGGCTATTCGGAACCTTCCAGGCCGAGCTGTTCCGGCCGCATTATGGCCTCACCAAACGCGTGGATACGTTCAACATCTGGACGTTGCAGACCCGGGAATACGTCGCGATCGCCCGCGACTGGCGATCCGCACGGCGCCTGCGTGACCGGTTGGGTTACGTGCTCGGCCCGCCCGGCTGGCTGCCGCGGGCGGCCCGCCAAACCGCTGCCACCAGCCCGGTCGTGACCTCGCTGTAACATTCGCGCAGGCCGTCGCGAAAAGCTGAGCGGGGAGGACGGCTACGCCGTAATCTCGGCCTCCCGTCGGTATCGGCCCGATGGATCGGAGTTCAGGGTGCATCGTCGTCTGGCAAGGCGCGCATTCGCGGCGTCGACAGCTGTCGCAGCGCTGGCCTCCTTGCTGCCAGGTGTGCCGGCGCATGCCGACGTCGTCGTGTACCCGGGCATGGAGATACGCCAGGGCAACCGCGTGTGCACGCTGGGATATGTCGATCCCGCCCTGAAGGTCGCCTTCACCGCGGGACACTGCCGGGGCGGCAGCGGAGTGGTGACCGACCGCGGCGGCGCGGTCATCGGCCAGATGGCGGCCTTCCGGGACAACACCCCGTCCGGAACTACCGTGTCCACGAGCCAGACGATCAGCGATTACGAAGCGATCGTGCTGGACAACAGCGTCATGGCGAACAACATCCTGCCGGGCGGTCGTCCGCTGCTCTCGGACCCGGGTCTCGCGCTCGCGCCGGGTCAGCCCGTCTGCCATTTCGGCGTGATCACCGGGGAAACCTGCGGGACGGTGGAGAGCGTGAACAACGGCTGGTTCACCATGTCGCACGGCGTGCAGAGCCACAACGGCGATTCGGGTGGACCGGTCTACCTGGCGCCCAGCGGAGGCCCCGGACAGCTCGTCGGAATCTTCAACAGCGTGTGGGGCGATTTTCCGGCCGCAGTGTCGTGGGGGGCCACGACCCAGGAGGCTCGCGAGGACTTGGGAGCGCGCGACAACGCGCATTAGGGGCGGTCAGCCCGCGGGGCCCGCCGGGGTCAGCACGAACACCGGAATCGACGGCGCGGCGGCGCGGAATTGCTCGATGGTGCTGTCCGGGGTCAACCCGGCGACATGACCCTTGACCTGCCAATACCACCTGGCCAGATAGCGCTGGAGCAACTCGGGCTTAGCCGCGTCGTCGAGCACGCCCGCCCGCATGCGCCGCCGCCGCCAGCGCGGACCCACCTCCACGACGGACGCGGCCCGGACATTGCGCGCCCACTGGGTGTTGCCGCGCGGGGATACCAGGTAGTCGACGCCGTCGACGGTCAGTAGGTTGACCACCACCGCGCGTTGCTTTCCCGTTTTGCGGCCGCGGACGCGCAGCGCCCGGGTTCCGGCGATGCTGATCCCCGCCTCGGCGAGCCAGCGGATGACCCCGTTCGCCGCGCGGGCGGCCCGGTTCGGTTTGTCGTATCGGGTGGACATGACGCGGCCCCTCAGCGAATCCTGGTCGAGCATTTGAGAGCGGTGCTCTCCTTTGTGAACACGCTGCCACAACCCGCCACGGAGGGCAAGAGCGGTGTTCTCGGTTGTGCCAGACTGACGGCGTGGGCAAACGCCAGGAATCGCGTGAGCAGATCGAGGCGCGCATCATCGAACTCGGTCGCCGCCAGCTGGTCGAGCGCGGCGCGGCCGGACTGTCGGTACGGGCCATCGCCCGCGACCTGGGCATGGTGTCGTCGGCGGTATACCGCTACGTGTCCAGCCGCGATGAACTGCTGACCTTGCTGCTGGTCGACGCCTATTCCGACCTCGCCGACACCGTGGATCGTGCCCGCGAGACAGTCGGGGACCTGTGGAGCGACGATGTCGTCGCCATCGCGCGGGCGGCCCGGGGATGGGCCATCGCGAACCCGGCCGGCTGGGCCCTGTTGTATGGCAGCCCCGTTCCCGGATATCACGCACCCCCAGAACGAACGGTCGCGGTGGGCACCCGGGTTGTTGCGGTGCTGTTCGACGCGGTGGCGGCCGGAATCGCCACAGGCGATATCCGGCTGACGAATGATCCTGCCCCCCAACCGATGTCGTCCGACTTCGAACGGATCCGCCACGAATTCGGGTTTCCCGGTGATGACCAGGTCCTGGCCAAGTGCTTCCTGCTGTGGGCGGGCGTGCTGGGCGCCATCAGCCTCGAGGTGTTCGGCCAATACGGCGCCGACACCCTGACCGATCCGGAATCCGTCTTCGAGGCCCAGCTGCGGCTGCTGGTCGACGTCCTGAGCCGGCATTGACGGCTTGCGATGGTCACGGGCAACCCAGAATTAGAACGTGTTCACCCGCCGACATCCCGGCCGTACGGGCTCGCCACGGCAAAGTCGGATAGGCCCTTTCTGGCGGGGGCCGTGACTGGACTATCCTGCGAGACGATGACGCTTCCCGTTCAATCACCGACGCAGATCGCCTGGGTCACCCCCGACCTCGATGCCACCGAAACGGCCCTCACCGGCCTGTTAGGCGTGCGGAAGTGGATTCGCATACCCGATGTGCACTTTGCTCCGGACGCGTGTAGCTACCATGGCCGGCCCGCCGACTTCTTTGCCAGCATCTCGCTGAGCTACCTCGGCGACATGCAATTGGAACTGATCGAACCGCTTCGCGGCGAGAACATCTATAGTGACTTTTTGGCCGATGGTGGCCCGGGTCTGCACCACATCTGCACGGAGGTCGAAAGCCCCGAGCACCTCGAAACGGCGGTGACCGAGGGCGCCGAGCAGGGCGCCACGGTCGTTCAGCGAGGCGTGATGCCCGGCGGCATCCAATTCGTCTACCTCTCAGCGCCGCAGGCGGGCGTGCCGTATCTCGAGCTCGCATACGTTTCGCCCGAGATGAGGGCGTTTTACGACTACATCAAACAGGAGCAGCGGTGAGTCCCGTCAGCGATGAGGCAGCGGGGGCACCCCAGGTTTGCGACGAGGAGGAGTGGCGCCAGTGAGCACGGAGATACCGGCAACAGTCAGTGCGGGCGAGGTGACCACGTGGTCGGATGACGTCGACGTCCTGGTGATCGGGTTTGGCATCGCGGGCGGTTGCGCTGCGGTCAGCGCCGCAGCCGCCGGCGCGCGGGTGCTGGTGCTCGAACGCGCCGCCGCCGCCGGCGGCACCACTTCGCTTGCGGGGGGCCACTTTTACCTCGGTGGCGGGACCGCGGTCCAGCAGGCGACGGGTCAAGAGGACTCGGTCGAGGAGATGTACAAGTATCTGGTCGAGGTGTCGCGCGAACCCGAGCTCGACAAGATCCGCGCCTACTGCGAGGGCAGCGTCGAGCACTTCAATTGGCTGGAAGACTTGGGTTTTCAGTTCGAGCGCAGCTACTACCCGGGCAAGGTCGTCGTCCCGCCGGGCACCGAGGGGCTCAGCTACACCGGCAATGAAAAGGTCTGGCCCTTCTGCGAGCGGGCCAAGCCGGCGCCGCGCGGTCACTCGGTGCCGGTGCCCGGCGAATTGGGCGGCGCCAGCATGGTTGTCGACCTGCTGCTCAAACGCGCCGACGCGCTGGGCGTGCAGATCCGCTACGAAACCGGGGCCACCAACCTGGTCCTGAACGACGACGGGGCGGTGGTCGGCGTCGCGTGGAAGCACTTCACCGACACCGGTGCGATCCGGGCCAAGTCGGTCATCATCGCGGCGGGCGGATTCGCGATGAACCCGGAGATGGTTGCCGAGCACACGCCAGCGCTGGGTCAGGAGCGACGCACCAAGCATCACGGCGTGGTGGCGCCCTACATCCTGGGCAACCCCAACGACGACGGTTTGGGCATCCGGATGGGCGTCTCGGCGGGCGGCGCGACCAAGAACATGGACGAGCTGTTCATCACCGCCGCGGCCTATCCGCCCGAGGTCTTGCTGACCGGTGTGATCGTCAACAAGGAGGGCCGGCGTTTTGTCACCGAGGACTCCTATCATTCGCGCACTTCTGCCTTCGTGCTGGAACAGCCCGACCAGACGGCATACCTGATCGTCGACGAGGCGCACACCGAGATGCCGGCCATGCCGCTGATCCGCTTCCTCGACGGCTACGAGACGGTCGCGGAAATGGAAGCCGCGCTTGGCATTCCGGCGGGCAACCTCGCGGCCACGCTGGATCGCTACAACAAGCACGCCGCTGCCGGTGAGGACCCGGACTTCCACAAGCAGCCGGAATTCCTTGCGCCACAGGACAACGGGCCCTGGGCCGTGTTCGATCTGTCGCTCGGACGGGCGATGTATTCGGGATTCACCATCGGCGGCCTGGCGGTGACGCTCGATGGCGAGGTGCAGCGCGCCGACGGCACCGTGGTGCCCGGTTTGTATGCCGCGGGCGCCTGCGCATCCAACCTCGCCCAGGACGGCAAGGGCTACGCGAGCGGAACGCAGCTGGGCGAAGGGTCGTTCTTCGGGCGCCGCGCCGGAGCGCACGCGGCCGCACGGGCCGGGGGAGCGTAGGCGCGCAACGGCACAGCGCCGGAGCGCACGCGGCCGCACGGGCCGGGGGAGCGTAGGCGCGCAACGGCACAGCGCCGGAGCGCACGCGGCCGCACGGGCCGGGGGAGCGCAGGCGCGCTAGACCTGCGCGGGTTCTTTGTCGACGGGGCCCAGCTGCCATGGGCCGCCGCCGAGCAGGTGCAGCTGCTGGGAGTGGTGCTGCTCGACGGTGGGCCGGTGGCTCACGCTGACCATGACGCACTCCGGCAGCTCGCCCCGAACCAATTGATACAGCGCGAATTCCAGGCCCTCATCCAGCGCGGAGGTGGCCTCGTCGAGGAAGACGGCCTTCGGTTTGGTGAGCAAGATGCGCGCGAAGGCGACCCGTTGCTGCTCGCCGGGGGAAAGCACCTTGGCCCAATCGTGCTCCTCGTCCAGCCGGTTGATCAGCGGTGCCAGGGCAACCTTGGTGAGCACGTCGTGCAGCTGCTCGTCGGACATGCCGTCCGGTGAGTTCGGATAGGCCACCACGGTGCGCAACGTACCGAGCGGCACATACGGCAACTGCGACAAGAACATCGTCTCGTTGTCACCATCCGGGCGGCACAGAGTTCCCGAGGCGTACGGCCACAGTTCGGCCAGGCTGCGCAGCAGCGTCGTCTTGCCCGCCCCCGAGCGGCCGGTGATCACCAGGGTGTCGCCCTGGTCGAGTTGGATGTCCAGGGAGTCGACCAACTGATCGCCCTCCGGCGTGCGCACCTCGATACCCCGAAGTTCGACGGCCGCCTCTTCACTGGGCTTGACGAGAATTGCCGGCAACGCGCGGCCCTTGCTGTTGGCGTCGACGAGGCCGTGCAGACGGATGATCGCCGCCCGGAAGGCCGCGAACGCGTCATAGTTGTTGCGAAAGAACGACAGTGAGTCGTTGATGTTGCCGAAAGCCTGAGCGGTCTGGGTGACATCGCCGAACGCGATCTCCCCGGCGAACAGGCGGGGCGCCTGAATCGCCAACGGCAGCGGAATGATCGTCTGCGTCGCCGACCAGTTCCATCCGTTGAAGATGATGGTCCGGCGGACGAACCTGCGGTAGTTGTCGATGACCGGCGTGAACCGCCGCCACAATTGGGTACGTTCGACGCGCTCACCGCGGTAGAAGCCCACCGCCTCCGCGGCGTCGCGCAACCGCACCAGGGCGTAGCGGAACGCGGCGTTGAGTTTCTCGTTGTTGAAGCTCAGCCAAATCAACGGGCGCCCAAGCCAAATCGCGACCACCGTCACGATCAACACATAGATCAGGACGGTCCAGAACATCGCACGCGGCACGGTCACTCCGAAAAGATCGAAGTCCCCGGACAAATTCCACAGGATCGCGGCGAACGAGATCACCGATGCCACCGCGTTGACGGCACCGAACAGCAGGGTGTTGGTCGTCCCGTTGGAGGGGATGTTCGGGGTGCCGCCCACTCCCGCGGTGAAGATGTCGACATCCTGTTGGATGCGCTGGTCGGGGTTGTCAATGGTGTTGTCGATGAACAGATCCCGGTAGTAGGCCCGGCCCGCGAGCCAGTCGTCGGTGAGATGGCCGGTCAGCCACATGCGCCAGGCGATGATGAACCGCTGCGTCAGGTAGATGTCGAGGATCACCCGGGCGATGAAGATGGCCGCCAGCAGGATGAAAATCCCGAGCGAGACCCAAAAATTGTGGATCCCGGACTGTTTGACCTCGTTGTTCCCCGTAGCGAGCCCTTTCAACGCCACCTGCAACGCCGTGTACATGTCGTTGCTCTGATAGCTGAACAGCACGTTGAGCCGGACCGAGAAGAGCACGAGCAGCAGCAGCACACCGAGCCCCAGCCACGCCTTGACGCTGGTCGGCCCGACGAAGTAGCCGCGCGTGATCCGCCAGAATTGGCGGCCCCACGGGGTCAGATACCTGGCGGCGACCAGCGCGGCCAGCAGACAGACGGCACCGATGACCCACGCGATGGCGAGCCACCGCAGGGAATCCTGAAATGCCGACGACCAATCGATGGACGGTTTGAACAGCTTCGAGTCCAATTTCGGCGTCTCCTTCTGCGGTCGGCACTTCCCCGCAAGCTACCCGAGCGGTTGTCGAATAGGCTGCGCAGATGAGCATCGACGCTCCGTCCAGCCAGACCGTACATGCCGGCCGACTCATCGCGCGCCGGCTCAAAGCCAGCGGCGTCGACACCGTCTTCACGCTATCGGGCGGTCACCTGTTCTCCGTCTACGACGGATGCCGCGACGAGGGCATCCGGCTGATCGACACGCGCCATGAGCAGACCGCGACGTTCGCCGCCGAGGGCTGGTCGAAAGTGACGAGATCGCCGGGCGTGGCCGCGCTGACCGCGGGGCCGGGCGTCACCAACGGGATGAGCGCGATGGCGGCGGCGCAGCAGAACGCCTCGCCGCTGGTGGTGCTGGGCGGCCGGGCCCCGGCGCAGCGCTGGGGCATGGGCTCGCTACAGGAGATCGACCACGTGCCGTTCGTGGCGCCGCTGGCCCGCTTCGCCGCCACCGCACAGTCGGCCGACGAGGCGGGGCGGCTCGTCGACGACGCGCTGCGCGCGGCGGTCGGTGCGCCGTCGGGCGTGGCTTTCGTGGATTTCCCGATGGACCACGCGTTTTCCATGTCCGACGATGACGGCCGGCCTGGCGTCCTCGTCGACCTGCCACCGGGGCCCGCACCCGACGGTGACTCGCTTAGCCGGGCGGCCGCCTTGCTGTCCGGGGCGAAGCGGCCGGTAATCATGGCGGGCACCAACGTCTGGTGGGGGCGCGGCGAAGCGGCCCTGCTGCGCCTCGCCGAAGAACTCCAGATCCCGGTGCTGATGAACGGCATGGCCCGCGGCGCGGTTCCCGCCGATCACCCGTTGGCGTTCTCCCGTGTTCGCGGAAAAGCGTTGGGGGAGGCCGACGTTGCGTTGATCGTCGGCGTTCCCATGGATTTCCGGCTCGGATTCGGCGCGGTGTTCGGCGCGCAGACAAAGCTCATCGTCGCGGACCGGGCCGAACCCGAACGGCGCCATCCGCGCCCGGTGGAGGCCGAGCTCTACGGCGACCTGTTGACGATTCTCGCGGCGCTGGCCCCGGCCACGGGGACCGACCATCAGGACTGGATCGGCGAACTGCGAACCGCCGAGACCGCGGCGCGCGCCAAGGAGCAGGCCGAGCTGGCCGACGACCGCAGTCCGCTACACCCGATGCGGGTGTATGCGGAACTGGCACCCATGCTGGATCGGGACGCGATCGTCGTCATCGACGCCGGTGATTTCGGGTCGTACGCCGGGCGGGTGATCGACAGCTATCGACCGGGTTGCTGGCTGGACAGCGGGCCCTTCGGGTGCCTGGGTTCGGGCCCCGGCTACGCACTGGCCGCCAAGCTGGCCTGCCCCGACCGCCAGGTGGTGTTGCTGCAGGGCGACGGCGCATTCGGTTTCAGCGGCATGGAATGGGACACCCTGGTTCGGCACAACGTGCCGGTGGTGTCCGTGGTCGGCAACAACGGCATCT
Source organism: Mycobacterium sp. NGS11 (assembly GCF_059813315.1). Lineage (NCBI taxonomy): Bacteria > Bacillati > Actinomycetota > Actinomycetes > Mycobacteriales > Mycobacteriaceae > Mycobacterium > Mycobacterium sp. NGS11. The sequence goes on along the minus strand of NZ_JCALEJ010000003.1, from coordinate 370,161 downwards.
GGGGTCTGGAAAAGCACCCCATGGAGGCTTTGTACGGCTATTCGGTGGTGGCGGAGCTGCGCCCGGGGACGCGTTACGACGAGGTGGCGCGGGCTCTGGGCGGCCACGGCGAACTGGTCGCCGCGCCCGGCGAGCTGCGGCCGGCGCTGGAACGCGCTTTCGGCAGCGGGCTGCCCGCCGTCGTCAATGTGCTCACCGATCCCGACGTCGCCTATCCACGCCGCTCCAACCTCGCGTGATGAATCCGCGCGGTGGGCCACCGCGTACCGTTGACCTGTGCCTAAGACGACCCGCGCTCAACCCGGCCGGCTGAGCAGCCGCTTTTGGAAGCTGCTCGGCGCCAGCACCGAAAAGGACCGCAGCCGCTCTCTCACCCAGGTCAACGACTCGTCGGAGTATGACGACGAGGCCGCCGGGCTGAGCGACGAGCAGCTACGCAAAGCGGCTGGGCTGCTCAACCTCGATGACCTGGCGAATTCCGACGACATCCCGCAGTTCCTTGCCATCGCCCGCGAGGCGGGCGAGCGGGCGAGCGGGTTGCGGCCGTTCGACGTTCAGCTGTTGGGCGCGTTGCGCATGCTGGCGGGCGACGTCATCGAGATGGCCACCGGCGAGGGCAAGACGCTGGCGGGCGCGATCGCCGCGGCCGGGTACGCGCTGGCCGGGCGGCACGTACACGTCGTGACCATCAACGACTACCTGGCCCGTCGTGACGCGGAATGGATGGGCCCCGTCATCGAGGCGATGGGTCTGACGGTCGGCTGGATCACCGCCGAGTCGACCAGCGACGAACGCCGGGCCGCCTACGGCTGCGACGTCACCTACGCCTCGGTCAACGAGATCGGCTTCGACGTGCTGCGCGATCAGCTGGTCACCGACGTCGCCGATCTGGTGTCGCCCAACCCCGACGTGGCCCTGATCGATGAGGCCGACTCGGTGCTGGTCGACGAGGCGCTGGTGCCGCTCGTGCTGGCCGGGACCACTCACCGGGAGACGCCGCGGCTGGAGATCATCGAGCTGGCCGGCCAGTTGGAGGCGGGCACCGACTACGACACCGACGCCGACAGCCGCAATGTCCACCTGACCGAGGTCGGCGCCCGCAAGGTCGAAAAGGCGCTCGGCGGGATCGACCTGTACTCCGAGGAACACGTCGTCACCACCCTGACCGAGATCAACGTCGCGCTGCACGCGCACGTGCTGCTGCAGCGCGACGTGCACTACATCGTCCGCGACGACGCGGTGCACCTGATCAATGCCGCGCGCGGGCGCATCGCGCAACTGCAGCGCTGGCCCGACGGTCTGCAGGCCGCCGTCGAGGCCAAGGAGGGCATCGAGACCACCGAAACGGGCGAGGTGCTGGACACCATCACCGTGCAGGCGCTGATCAACCGCTACACGACGGTGTGCGGCATGACGGGCACGGCGCTGGCCGCCGGTGAGCAGCTGCGCCAGTTCTACAAGCTCGGGGTGTCCCCAATTCCGCCGAATGAGCCCAACATTCGTGAAGACGAGTCCGACCGCGTCTACATCACCGCCGCGGCCAAGAACGACGCGATCGTCGCACACATCGCCGAGGTGAACGAGACCGGTCAGCCGGTGCTGGTGGGCACCCGCGACGTGGCCGAATCCGAGGAGCTGCACGAGCGGCTGCTGCGCCGCGGGGTACCCGCGGTGGTGCTGAACGCCAAAAACGACGCCGAAGAAGCCCAGGTGATCGCCGAGGCCGGCAAGTTCGGCGTCGTCACCGTCTCGACGCAGATGGCCGGGCGCGGTACCGACATCCGCCTCGGCGGCTCCGACGAAGCCGACCACGACCGGGTCGCCGAGCTGGGCGGGCTGCACGTCGTCGGGACCGAGCGGCACCACACCCAGCGTCTGGACAACCAGCTGCGTGGGCGCGCCGGGCGGCAGGGCGATCCGGGGTCGTCGGTGTTCTTCTCGAGTTGGGAAGACGACGTGGTGGCCGCCAACCTCGACCACAACAAGCTGCCGACGGACACCGACGAGGACGGCAAGATCGTCAGCCCCAAGGCGGCGGGCCTGCTCGACCACGCACAGCGGGTGGCGGAGGGCCGGATGCTGGATGTGCACGCGAACACCTGGCGCTACAACCAGTTGATCGCCCAGCAGCGCGCCATCATCGTCGATCGGCGTAATACGTTGCTGCGCACCCCAACCGCGCGTGAGGAACTCGCCGAGCTGGCGCCCAAGCGCTACAAGGAGCTGGCCGAGACCGACGGAATCTCCGAACAGCGCCTGGAGACGATCTGCCGGCAGATCATGCTCTATCACCTCGACCGCGGCTGGGCCGACCATCTGGCGTACCTGGCCGACATCCGGGAGAGCATCCACCTGCGGGCGCTGGGCCGGCAGAACCCGTTGGACGAGTTCCACCGGCTGGCGGTCGACGCGTTCGCGTCGCTGGCCGCGGACGCGATCGAGGCGGCCCAGCAGACGTTCGAAACCGCGAACGTGCTAGACGAAGAGCCCGGACTGGACCTGTCCAAGCTGGCGCGGCCGACGTCGACCTGGACCTACATGGTCAACGACAACCCGCTGTCGGACGACACGCTGTCCACCCTGAGCCTGCCCGGGGTCTTCCGCTGACGCCTGGTGCGCGCCCAGCCGCGCGCTCGCCGTTGGGCTAAGGTCACGGCTCATGGAGCCGGTGCTTCCGCCCAATCGGGTGCTGACGGTGCCCAACGTGCTCAGCGCTGTCCGCCTGGCGCTGATCCCGGTGTTCGTCTACGCCCTGGTGGTCGCGCACGCCAACGGATGGGCGGTCGCGATTCTGATGTTCAGCGGCGCCTCGGACTGGGCGGACGGCAAGATCGCCCGGCTGCTCAATCAGTCCTCGCGCCTGGGTGTCCTGCTCGACCCGGCGGTCGACAGGCTCTACATGGTTGCGGTGCCCATCGTGCTCGCCGTCGGCGGCATCGTGCCGTGGTGGTTCGTCATCGTCCTGCTCGCGCGCGACGGTCTGTTGGCGACGACGCTGCCGGCGCTGTGGAGTCGGGGCCTGTCGGCCTTGCCGGTGACCTACATCGGCAAGGCCGCGACGTTCGCACTGATGTCCGGCTTTCCATTGGTGTTGCTGGGCACCTGGGATGCGCTGTGGAGCCGCGTGATCGGGGCCTGCGGCTGGGCTTTTTTGATCTGGGGCTTGTATGCGTACCTGTGGGCGTTCGTGCAGTATGCGGTGCAGATGATTCTCGTGCTGCGCCGGATGCCCAAGGTCGACCGCGACTCTCGCCCGTCGGCCGCGGCAAGGGTGGCTGACCATGGCTGACGCGGACCGTCTGCTCGGCGGTTACGACCCCAATGCCGGTCGCGGCGCGCACGTGGCATCGCGGCCCAAGCTGATCCCGGTGCCGTCGCTGCTGCGCGCGCTGCTGTCCGAGCACCTCGATCCGGGCTACGCCGCGGCGGCGGCCAAACGCGGCACCGCCGACGCACCCCGCAGCCGGCGCCAGCGCGTGTTCGGTTGGCTCTGGCAGGCCGCCGCGGCGCTGCTGATCGCGACCGTCTTCGCCGCCGCGGTCGCGCAGGCCCGCTCGGTGGCGCCCGGGGTGCGTTCGGCCCAGCAGCTGCTGTTGGGCAACGTGAGGTCGACGGAAGGCTCCGCGGCCAAGCTGAACCAGCGCCGCAGCGAGCTGGCGACGCGCGTCGACGATGTGCAGCGCCACGCCCTGGCCGAGAACGCCGAGGGGCAGCGGCTGCTGAAACGGCTTGACGCCCTCAGCCTGGCGGCCGCGAGCACGGCGATCATCGGACCGGGCCTGAAGGTGACCGTCACCGATCCCGGTGCCGGCCCGAACCTTTCCGACGTGTCCAAGCAGCGGGTCAGCGGCAGCAGGCAGATCATCCTGGACCGCGATCTGCAGCTGCTGGTCAACTCGCTGTGGGCGAGCGGCGCCGAGGCCATTTCGGTCGGCGGTGTGCGGATCGGGCCGAATGTGACGATCCGGCAAGCCGGCGGCGCGATCCTGGTCGACAACAACCCGACCACCAGTCCGTACACGATCCTGGCCATCGGGCCGCCGCGGGCGATGCGCGACGTCTTCGACAACAGTGCCGGCATGCAGCGACTGAGGCTGTTGCAGATCTCCTACGGCGTCGTGGTTACGGTGGACTCCGCAGACGGTCTCACGCTTCCTGCCGGGTCGATCCGGGATGTCAAGTTCGCCAAGCAGATTGGGCCACAGTGAGAAACGCCCCCATCAGACACGTTCGCCTGGGTGAGACGCGGACGGGAAACCAAGCATGATCGGTATCGCAGCGCTGGCAATCGGCATCGTGCTCGGGCTGGTTTTTCATCCCGCGGTACCCGAGGTCGTCCAGCCCTACCTGCCGATCGCGGTGGTCGCGGCGATGGATGCGGTGTTCGGCGGGTTACGTGCTTACCTGGAACGGATTTTCGACCCGAAGGTCTTCGTGGTTTCGTTCGTGTTCAACGTCTTCGTGGCCGCGCTGATCGTCTATGTCGGCGATCAATTGGGCGTGGGCACGCAGTTGTCCACCGCCATCATCGTCGTGCTGGGTATCCGCATCTTCGGCAATGCCGCCGCCCTGCGCCGTAGGCTGTTCGGGGCGTAACCGCGCCGGCGACGATGCAGAGCAGAAAAGCGATGTGGGGGCACGCCCCCACGAGTGGGAGGTACCCCCACCCGCCTGCGGGGGCGAGAAGCGGCGCAATAACGCAGTTGAGGTCAACGTGAGCCAGGATCCGCCAGACCACGCCGCCGGCCAACGCGCCGCCGGCGGCCAAAGTGGTGACGGGCCAACCAAGCCCGGTGGCTCCGGCGCCGATGCGACGGCAGAGCCGGGTGCGTCGCGCGGCCGCCACGAACTGGCCGCGAAAAGCCCGCGGCCCGAGATCGGCCCGGTGCACGACACCGGGCTGTCCGGCCTGGTGCGCGGCGGTCGGTCCCGGATGGTCTTCGGGACGTTGGCCGCCATGCTGTGCCTGCTCCTGGGCCTGGCCATCGTCACCCAGGTCCGCCAGACCGAGTCCGGCGACTCGCTCGAGACGGCCCGTCCCGCAGACCTTCTGGTGCTGCTCGATTCGTTGCGACAGCGCGAAGGCACACTCAACACCGAGGTGAACGAGCTTCAGAACACGCTGAATGCCTTGCAGGCGTCCGGAAACAACGACCAGGCGGCCATCCAGTCCGCACAGTCCAGGCTGGCGGCGCTGTCCATTCTGGTCGGGGCGGTCGGGGCCACCGGGCCCGGCGTCACCGTCACCATCGACGACCCCGCACCCGGGGTGTCGCCCGAGGCGATGCTCGACGTGATCAATGAGTTGCGGGCCGCCGGCGCCGAGGCGATCGAAGTCAACGACGCCCACCAATCGGTGCGAGTGGGTGTCGACACGTGGGTGGTGGGTACGCCGGGGTCGCTGATCATCGACTCCAAAACGCTGTCTCCGTCGTATTCGATTCTGGCGATTGGCGATCCACCTACCCTCGCCGCCGCCATGAACATTCCCGGCGGCGCGCAGGACACGGTGAAGCGCGTCGGTGCGCGAATGTCGGTCCAGCAGGCCGACCGCGTGGACGTGACCACCTTGCGGCAACCAAAACCGCACCAATACGCTCAGCCCGTCAAGTGAGCGCCGCCCGAACAGAACAGGATCACCCGTGAGCGATATTCCGCCCGACCTGCGCTACACCGCCGAACATGAATGGGTTCGCCGAAGCGGGGATGACACCGTGCGAGTGGGCGTCACCGATTTTGCGCAATCGGCGTTGGGCGATGTCGTTTTCGTTCAGTTGCCCGACGTGGGCACCGAAGTCACCGCGGGCGAATCCTTCGGCGAGGTCGAGTCGACGAAATCGGTGTCGGACTTGTACGCCCCGGTGTCGGGCAAAGTGTCGGCGGTCAACACCGATCTGGACGGCAGTCCGCAACTGGTGAACTCCGACCCGTACGGAGCCGGCTGGTTGCTGGATGTGCAGGTTCCCGAAGTCGGCGCATTGGAGTCGGCCATTTCTTCGCTGCTGGACGCTGAGGCCTACCGCGGAACGCTGACCGAATGACGATTGCTAATGTCCCTGCAGCCCCGCACAGCGAGCGTGCGGTGCAGCCGGGGTACGGGGGAGTCGAAGTTTCGGATCGTCAGGTGGTGGGCGCATTGCAGGCGGGTGCGCGGTACCGTCGACACATCGACCTTTGAAGACCTTCGGAGATCGCTGAGAGACACGTGAAAGACACTTGCAAGTAGAAGACGGCAGTAATCGGCATACCGGGCAACCAAACCTGGTGCGAAAGCCGGCCGAGCGGCCCGGACAGACAACGCCACAGCAGCCAGTGAGGAGCAGCGCGTGACGGACATGGACAACGACCAGAATTCGGACGAAGTCACGGTAGAGACGACTTCCGTCTTCCGTGCCGACTTCCTCAACGAGCTGGACGCTCCCGCACAAGCGGGCACCGAGAGTGCGGTATCCGGAGTCGAGGGACTCCCCGCGGGCTCGGCGTTGCTGGTCGTCAAGCGGGGACCGAACGCCGGTTCTCGCTTTTTGCTGGACCAGCCCACCACGTCCGCCGGTCGGCACCCCGACAGCGACATTTTTCTCGACGACGTAACCGTCAGTCGTCGGCACGCCGAATTCAGGTTGGAAAACAACGAATTCAGCGTGGTCGACGTTGGTAGTCTCAACGGCACTTACGTCAACCGTGAGCCCGTGGACTCCGCGGTGCTCGCCAACGGAGACGAAGTGCAGATCGGCAAGTTCCGCTTGGTGTTTCTGACCGGACCCAAGCAGGGTGAGGATGGAGGATCTTCAGGCTAGTGAGCGCGCCCGATAGCTCGGCACTCGCCGGGATGTCGATTGGGGCGGTCCTGGAACTGCTGAGGCCGGACTTCCCCGATGTCACCATCTCCAAGATCCGCTTCCTGGAGGCCGAGGGTCTGGTGACACCGCAGCGGGCCGCGTCGGGGTATCGAAGGTTCACCGCGTACGACTGCGCGCGGTTGCGGTTCATCCTTACCGCGCAACGTGATCACTATCTGCCGCTGAAGGTCATCAGGGCGCAACTGGACGCCCAACCCGACGGCGAGCTGCCGCCCGAACGAACGACTTATTCCGCCCCGCGCCTGGTGTCCGTGGCCGGAACCGGGGAGGCCGCCGGGGCGGACTCGGGCTCCGACACCTCGGCGGTGGCCCCCACCCATGTCCGGCTGAGCCGCGAAGAACTGCTGAACCGCGCGGGCGTAGGAGACGACCTCCTCACCGCGCTACTCAAAGCCGGAGTCATCACCACCGGACCCGCCGGCTTCTTCGACGAGCACGCGGTGGTCATCCTGCAGTGCGCGCAGGCGCTGTCGGATTACGGTGTCGAGCCACGACATTTGCGCGCGTTCCGCTCGGCCGCCGATCGGCAGTCGGACCTGATCGCGCAGATTGCCGGTCCGGTAGTCAAAGCCGGCAAGGCCGGCGCGCGCGATCGCGCCGACGATTTGGCGCGCGAAGTCGCGGCGCTCGCCATCACGTTGCACACCTCGTTGATCAAAGCCGCCGTTCGCGACGTTCTGGATCGCTGAGGACTAGACTTCGGTCGACAGCTTGGTTTTCGGCAGTAGGGCGGACTTTGACCTCGCCGTCGCTGGCGATCACCAATCCAACCGGCGCCACTATGCGGAGGGCAGACACAAATGGGTGAAGTTCGTGTTGTCGGCATTCGCGTCGAGCAGCCGCAAAATCAGCCGGTGCTGTTACTGCGCGAAACGAACGGTGACCGCTACCTTCCGATCTGGATCGGTCAGTCGGAGGCCGCCGCCATCGCGCTCGAGCAGCAAGGCGTTGAGCCGCCACGCCCGTTGACGCACGATCTGATCAGGGATGTCATTGCCGCGCTTGGGCATTCGCTGAAAGAGGTCCGGATCGTCGATCTGCAAGAGGGCACCTTCTACGCCGACCTGGTGTTCGACCGCAACATCACCGTGTCGGCCCGTCCGTCCGACTCGGTGGCGATCGCGCTGCGGGTCGGCGTTCCGATCTACGTCGAAGAAGGCGTGCTCGCCCAGGCCGGGCTGCTGATCCCCGACGAGAGCGACGAGGAAGGCGGCACCGCCGTCCGGGAGGACGAGGTGGAGAAGTTCAAAGAATTTCTCGATAGCGTATCTCCGGACGATTTCAAAGCCACCTAGCGCAAACCTGCTACCACCAGCACTTGGGAACGGCGGGGCGGCTGGTTTAGCCTGGAATGCGACATCACGGATCCGTCTCGAACCACACCGAGATGTCGACACGCTGGTGGATAGCCCGCCCACTTGGCCTCGCGGCGGCCATACTTTGTTCGCGACTACAGGCGCGGTGGCTATCGGAAAGCGTAAGCTCTACTAGCACTCGGGCCTGAGCAAACGTGGCTGCGCTGCAGCCAGGGACGCAGCTAACGACGAGAGCGCGATCGCGGGAAGGAACCACCGTGAGCGAGCAGCCACGCCAAGAGCAGCTCAACCTAGCTGAGAGCGGCAGCCCGGCGACCAGTGACCGCAGCGTCACCGTAGCCAGCGCACCCGTGCAGCCCGGACTCTTCCCGGACGACTCCGTGCCCGACGAGCTGGTCGGCTACCGCGGTCCGAGTGCCTGCCAGATCGCCGGCATCACGTATCGACAGCTGGACTACTGGGCGCGCACCTCGCTTGTGGTCCCGTCGATCCGCAGCGCGGCGGGCTCCGGCAGCCAGCGCCTCTATTCCTTCAAGGACATCCTGGTCCTCAAGATCGTCAAGCGGCTGCTCGATACCGGGATTTCGTTGCACAACATCCGCGTCGCGGTCGACCATCTGCGTCAGCGTGGTGTCCAGGATCTGGCCAACATCACCCTGTTCTCCGACGGCACCACCGTTTACGAGTGCACGTCGGCCGAAGAGGTCGTCGACTTGCTGCAGGGCGGGCAGGGCGTCTTCGGCATCGCCGTGTCGGGCGCCATGCGCGAGCTCACCGGCGTCATCGCGGACTTTCCCGGCGAGCGGGCCGACGGGGGCGAGTCGATCGCCGAGCCCGAGGACGAACTGGCGTCCCGGCGCAAGCACCGCGACCGCAAGATCGGCTGACGGCGCGCCCGTGACTTGAGCGGCCGGGTAAACTGGGCTGCGCATCGCATTCGAGCGGGAGAGTTTCGTGGCTGCCAGCCACGGACGCCGAAGGAGCAACACCTCTCCGTCAACCTCTCAGGCACCCGGACCGCACGAAATCTCGATGCCTCTGGAAAGCGGCGTGGGCCTGCGGTCCGCACCCGCCGATGGGGAAAGGCGCGCAGGCAGCATCGGCGCCGAATCTCTCAGGCGCCCGGTGAACGGGTGAAGACAGAGGGAGAGGGCCGTTAGTCCTCTGCCGTGATATGTCTTCGTCCGCTTACTCAGGAGTTCCAGTGTCCGACCAATTCACTTTCGCTGCTCGGCACATCGGCCCTGACAGCCAGGCCGTCGCCGCCATGCTCGCCGTCATCGGCGTGGACTCACTGGACGAGCTCGCCGCCAAGGCGGTTCCGGACGGCATCCTGGACCGGTTGACCGACGGTGGCACCGCGCCCGGCCTCGACCGGCTGCCACCCCCCGCCAGCGAGGCCGGGGCGCTCGCCGAGCTGCGGTCGTTGGCCGAGGCCAACACCGTGGCCGTGTCCATGATCGGGCAGGGCTACTACGACACGCTCACGCCTCCGGTGTTGCTGCGCAACATCTTGGAGAACCCCGCCTGGTACACCGCCTACACGCCGTACCAGCCGGAGATCAGCCAGGGCCGGCTCGAGGCGCTCCTGAACTTCCAGACGATGGTCGCCGACCTCACCGGCCTCGAGGTCGCCAACGCCTCGATGCTCGACGAGGGCACGGCGGCGGCCGAGGCCATGACGTTGATGCAGCGCGCGGCGCGCGGTAAAGCCAACCGCCTGGCGGTCGACGCCGACGTCTTCGCCCAGACCGCGGCCATTCTGGCGACCCGGGCCAGGCCGCTGGGCATCGAGATCGTCACCGCCGACCTGCGCAACGGTCTTCCCGACGGGGACTTCTTCGGCGTCATCGCCCAGCTACCCGGGGCCAGCGGCCGGGTCACCGACTGGTCGGGCCTGGTGGAGCAGGCGCACGACCGGGGAGCACTGATCGCCATCGGCGCCGACCTGCTCGCCATGACGCTCATCACGCCGCCCGGCGAGATCGGCGCCGACGTCGCCTTCGGGACCACCCAAAGATTCGGCGTGCCAATGGGATTCGGTGGGCCACACGCCGGCTACCTGGCGGTGCACGCCCGTCACGCCCGCCAGCTGCCGGGCCGGCTGGTCGGTGTGTCGCTGGATGCCGACGGGTCGCCGGCCTACCGGCTCGCGTTGCAGACCCGCGAGCAGCACATCCGCCGCGACAAGGCGACCAGCAACATCTGTACCGCGCAGGTGCTGCTGGCCGTGATGGCCGCGATGTACGCCAGCTACCACGGCGCCGAGGGGCTGACCGCGCTGGCGCGCCGCGTACACGGTCACGCCGAGGCGATCGCCGCCGCCCTCGGCGATGCGTTGGTGCACGACAAGTACTTCGACACCGTGCTGGCGCGGGTGCCCGGACGCGCCGCCGAGGTGACCGCCGCGGCCAAGGCCAACGGCATCAACCTGTGGCAAGTCGACGACGACCACGTATCGGTGGCCTGCGACGAGGTCACCACCGAGAAGCATGTCGCCGCCGTGCTCGAGGCGTTCGGCGTCCAGGCCGCCCAGCCGAGGTGCGCCGGCATCGTCACCCGCACATCGGAATTCCTCACCCATCCGGCGTTCACGCAGTACCGCACCGAGACGGCGATGATGCGCTACCTGCGCACGCTGGCCGACAAAGATATCGCCTTGGACCGCAGCATGATTCCGCTCGGGTCCTGCACCATGAAGCTGAACGCCGCCGCGGAGATGGAGCCGATCACCTGGCCGGAATTCGCCCGTCAGCACCCATTCGCGCCGGCGTCGGACACCGCCGGCCTGCGGCGTCTGATCGCCGACCTGGAGACCTGGCTGGTGCAGATCACCGGTTACGACGCCGTCTCGCTGCAGCCCAACGCCGGCTCGCAGGGCGAGTACGCCGGGCTGCTGGCGATTCACGAATACCACGCCAGCCGTGGGGAACCGCACCGCGACATCTGCCTCATCCCGTCCAGTGCGCACGGCACCAACGCGGCGTCGGCGGCGCTGGCCGGAATGCGGGTCGTCGTGGTGGCCTGCCACACCAATGGCGACGTGGACCTCGACGACCTGCGCGCCAAAGTCAGTGAGCACCGCGACCGGCTGTCGACGCTGATGATCACCTACCCGTCCACGCACGGCGTCTACGAGCACGACATCGCCGAGATCTGTGCGGCCGTGCACGACGCCGGGGGGCAGGTCTACGTCGACGGCGCCAACCTCAACGCCCTGGTGGGACTGGCGCGGCCGGGCAGGTTCGGCGGCGATGTCAGCCACCTGAACCTGCACAAGACGTTCTGCATTCCGCACGGTGGCGGCGGACCCGGCGTCGGGCCGGTGGCGGTGCGCTCGCACCTGGCGCCGTTTTTGCCGGGGCACCCGCACGCACCCGAGTTGCCCCACGGACATCCGGTGTCGGCGGCGCCCTACGGGTCGGCCTCGATCCTGCCGATCAGCTGGGCCTACATCAGGATGATGGGCGCCGAGGGATTGCGCGCGGCGTCGCTGACCGCGATCGCCTCGGCCAACTACATCGCCCGGCGCCTCGACGAGTACTTCCCGGTGCTCTACACCGGCGAGAACGGGATGGTCGCCCACGAATGCATTCTGGACCTTCGGGGGATCACGAAGTCCACCGGCGTTACCGTCGACGACGTGGCAAAGCGGTTGGCGGACTACGGTTTTCACGCCCCCACCATGAGTTTCCCGGTGGCCGGCACGCTGATGGTGGAGCCCACCGAGAGCGAGACGCTGACCGAAGTCGACGCGTTCTGCGACGCCATGATCGCCATTCGCGGCGAGATCGACCGGGTGGGCGCGGGGGAGTGGCCGGCCGACGACAACCCGTTGCGGGGCGCGCCGCATACGGCCGAGTGCCTGGTGATCGGCGACTGGGATCACCCCTACACCCGGGAGCAGGCCGCCTATCCGCTGGGTAAGGAGTTCCGGCCCAAGGTGTGGCCGCCGGTGCGTCGCATCGACGGCGCCTACGGCGACCGCAACCTGGTCTGCTCGTGCCCGCCGGTGGAGGCGTTCGCCTGACGGTCCTCTTTCCGCCTCGGCTCAGGGCGTTCAGCTCAGAAAGGTGTTCACCGCCGAAGCGAGGTCCGGGGACGCCGACGTCGCTAGGTTCTGATAGCTACCGCCACTGAGTTGGGAGACCGCTTCCCAGGTCGCCCGGTCCGGGTCGGCTCCGAAGTCGATGACGTTCACCGCGATGGGCTTGGCGGGATCAGCGCTCTTACGGATGAAGTCCTGCAGCCCCGGCCCGTCCAACGTCTGGTCGGTGTGCGGCCCCGCGGTGATCAGCAAGATCGAGTTCGTTTGGCCCGCATGATAATTCGTCTGCATGTCCTGGTAGAGCATCCGCAGCGTGGTGAAGGACACCGCGCCGCCGCCCGACGAGTACTGCTTGTCCAGGGCGGCGGCCAGCGCCGCCGAACGCGGCTGGCCGCTCACGGCGTCGGACAGCGGCCCGCTCGCCACCTCCGAGCGGCCTTCGTGTCCGTCGAACGTCCACAGGCCGACCACCGCGGTGGGGGGCAGCGCTTTGATCTTGTCCTGAAGGGCACCGACCACGTTGGCCAGCCGGGATTTCCCGCCTTCCTGTGCGGGCATCGACTGGTCGAGCATGATGGTCGTGGCCTGCCCGCTCGACGGGCTCGCCATCGCCTCGGCGAGGGTGGCCCGCATCGGCTCGTCTCCCACCGACAGCGCGGCGGGCAGCGCCGGGAAGCTGGTGACCGGACTGCTGGGCGATGTCACGCCGTTGACGCGGAAGCCGGCCTTCGCCAGCTTGGCCAGCTGGTCTGGCTTGTGCATGAAGCGCGAGAACTCGCTGGCCGCAGACGCCTGTTCTCGGCTCAGCCACGAACCGCTGAGCAGCACGGTGGGGTAGTCGGCCACCGCCGCAGAACCTGGTGGAAGCCAGAATCCCAAGGTGTCCTTGGCGTTTGGCAGCGATTGGCCGCGTTGGAACAGCTGTTGCTCGGTGGTGACGACCGCGTGTACCTGTGCGGTCGCCGCGTCAGGGGGTCCGAGCAGCACGTCCATCGCCTCGGTCAGCGAGCTGTTCGCCAGTTTGGGTTGTGCGCTCAACAGGCTGCGCACGGCGCCGGTGCCTTGCGTCACCGGGGCGCCGGGCGGTACCGAGGCGGCCGCCACCGCCTCGCCGGCCAGAAACGACGCGTCCCCGTTGCCGGTCATCGGCAGGGCCAAACGCAGCGAACCCCACCCGGGTAAGTTCAACCCCGCCAACGCATTCGGGTTGGTCTGCAGGCCCGGCAGCGCCGCCCAGTTCTGGTTGGACAGGGCGGGCGCGAGTTGGGGGCGGATGGCCAGCACCACCGGGGACGTGACCAGCGAATGGCTCTCGGTGACGGTCTTTTGCGCCGTGGCCCCGGCGAGCCGCGCGGCCGAGATCGAGCTGCCCGGAATCCACAGCGCCGGCTGGCCGCCCAATTCCGCGGGCCACTTGCCGATGAAGCCGTTGAGCACGGCGTCGGAATTGGCCGGCTTGACGCTCACCACCATGCAGTGGTCACCGACCGGCCCGGCGGATTTGTTGTAGCTTTCCGCCAATTTCTGAACGGAATCGGCGATGGACGGGTCGGCGACGACCGGCACCGTCTCCTGGCCCCCCGCGCAGCGTCCAGCGGCCGTGTGCGAGCGCTTGGACAACGCGTCACCGAAGAAGCTCCACAGGATCACCGATCCCACCACGACGACGACCGCGACCAGCGCCACGATCACGCCGATGCTGACGCCGCGACGGCCTCCCTCACTGCGATGGCCACCCAGCCGGTCGGCCAGTCCGCGATGGCCGCCCCCGAAGAGTGAGGGCGGTGCGGCCGGCGGCTCCGGGCTCGACGGCGGCGCCGGCCGGGACCGAAACTCCGGATAGTCATCGGCGGTGCCGTCGACGAAAGAATCCTCGGCGGCATAGAGATCGTCGTCGTCGGCCGCGAAACCCTCGTCGGGATGGCGACGCTCGTCCGGGTAGTAATCCCCCTCCGAGTAATCACCCTCGTCGGAATAGTCATCCTCGTCCGCGTAGAGGTCGGCTTCCTCGTCACCGGCATTCCGGTGGCGTCGTCCTGCCTCGTCGCCTCGAGACGGCTCGTCGACGACGTCGTCGCGAGAAGGTTCGTCGAGGAAGTCGTCAGGGTCGGGCGCACTGTGCCTACCCATAGCAGTGCCCGCGGCCTTTCCTTCGATCCATCGTTGACTCGGCGCCGATTTTAGTCATCGCCGGCACTATTACACGCTCGCACCCGATTCGAGCGCAGGCTCAATTCGACTGCGCGGCGTGTGCCTTGGCTTCCCGCCGACGGCGATGCAGGATCGGCTCGGTGTATCCGTTGGGTTGCTGCGTGCCCGTCAGGATCAGATCCTGGGCGGCCAGGAAGGCCAGGCTGTCGTCGAAGTTGGGCGCCATCGGCTGGTACGCCGCGTCCTTGGCGTTCTGCTCGTCGACCAGTGGGGCCATCCGCTCCAGGCTGGCGCGCACGTCCTCCTCGGTGATCACGCCGTGCCGCAGCCAGTTCGCCAGCAGCTGGCTCGAAATCCGCAGCGTGGCACGGTCTTCCATGAGCGCCACGTCGTGGATGTCGGGCACCTTCGAGCAGCCGACGCCCTGGGCGACCCAGCGCACCACGTAGCCCAGGATGGACTGGCAGTTGTTGTCGACCTCTTCGCGGATCTCCTCGGGAGCCCAGGCCAGTTCCTTGGCCAGCGGGATGGTCAGCAGCTCTTCGATCTTGGTGCGCTTCTTGCCGGCGAGCTCCTCCTGCACCGCGCCCACGTCGACGTAGTGGTAGTGCATCGCGTGCAGGGTGGCCGCCGTCGGCGACGGCACCCACGCGGTGGTCGCGCCCGCCTTCGGCTGGCCGATCTTCTGCTCGACCATGTCGGCCATCAGCTCGGTCATCGCCCACATGCCCTTGCCGATCTGCGCCTTGCCCTTGAAGCCGGCCGCCAGGCCGATGTCGACGTTGGCGTCCTCGTAGGCCTTGATCCACGCGGTGCTCTTCATCGCACCCTTGCGGATCATCGGCCCGGCCTCCATCGAGGTGTGGATCTCGTCGCCGGTGCGGTCCAGGAAGCCGGTGTTGATGAACA
Organism: Mycobacterium sp. NGS11; assembly: GCF_059813315.1. Classification (NCBI taxonomy): domain Bacteria; kingdom Bacillati; phylum Actinomycetota; class Actinomycetes; order Mycobacteriales; family Mycobacteriaceae; genus Mycobacterium; species Mycobacterium sp. NGS11. The sequence goes on along the minus strand of NZ_JCALEJ010000003.1, from coordinate 354,877 downwards.
CGACGCGGTCGGCCGCGGCCTTGATGCAGGCCTTGAGGTTCACCGTGGTGCGCCGTTCCTCGTCCATGATGCCGACCTTGAGGGTGCCCTGGGGCAGTCCGAGGACGTCCTCGACGCGGCTGAACAGCTCGCAGGTGTAGGCGACCTCGTCGGGCCCGTGCATCTTGGGCTTGACGATGTAGATGGACCCGGTGCGGCTGTTGGCCAGCGGCCCGTTCGCGTCGCCGGTTTTGAGGCCGTGGATGGCGGTCAGGCCGGTGAACAGCGCGTCCATGATGCCCTCGAAGACCTCTTCTTCTTCGTCGCCTTCGCTCCTGACGATCGCGTCGTTGGTCATCAGGTGACCGACGTTGCGGACGAACAGCAGGCTGCGGCCCGGCAGCGTCAGCTCGCCCTCGCCGTCGGGCGTGCTGTAGGTGCGGTCCTCGTTGAGCACCCGGGTGAAGGCCTTGCCGTCCTTCTTGACCTCTTCGGACAGGTCGCCCTTGTTCAGCCCGAGCCAGTTGCGGTAGCCGAGCACCTTGTCGTCGGCGTCGACGGCGGCCACCGAGTCCTCGAAGTCCATGATCGTGGTGATCGCCGATTCCAGGACCACGTCCTTGATGCCCGCGGCGTCGGTCTTGCCGATCGGCGACTCCGGGTCGATCAGGATCTCGATGTGCAGACCGTGGTTGGCCAGCAACACCGACCAGCTGGGGGAGCCGAGCTCGCCGGTGTAGCCGGCGAACTGCTTCGGATCCGCCAGGCCGACGGAGCCCTCGGCGGTCGCCACCTTCAGCTGGGCGTCGTCGACGGACAGACCCGTCGCGTCGGCCCAGGAGCCGGATTCCAGCGGCACGGCCTCGTCGAGGAACTTGCGCGCGTAGGCGATCACCTTGTCGCCGCGGACCTTGTTGTAGCTCGTGCCCTTTTCGGCGCCGTCGTCCTCGGGGATGACGTCGGTGCCGTAGAGGGCGTCGTAGAGCGAGCCCCAGCGGGCGTTGGCGGCGTTGAGCGCGAACCGCGCGTTGAGCACCGGAACCACCAGCTGCGGGCCCGCGGTCGTGGTGATCTCGTCGTCGACGCCGGACGTCGTGATGGTGAAGTCCTCGGGTTCGGGCAGCAGATAACCGATCTCGGTGAGGAACTTGCGGTACGCCTCGATGTCGAGCGGCTCGATGACGCGCTGGCGGTGCCACTTGTCGATCTGTGCCTGCAGCTCGTCACGCCGGCGCAGCAAGTCCTGGTTCTTGGGGGTGAGGTCGGTGACCACCTTGTCGACGCCCGCCCAGAAACTGTCGGGGTCGATGTCGGTGCCGGGCAAGGCCTCGTTGTTCACGAAGTCGTAGAGCACTCGGGCGACGCGCAAGTTCCCCGCCGACACGCGATCAGTCATGATTCTCCTCCATCATGGGCCGCACCGGACCGTCCGTGGGCCGGACAGGCCCCGATTGGCAATGTCATAAGCCTACCGAGCGCAGCCTGCTGAGCGTTATCTGCGCGATCCGCCACAGCAGGTCAGGCCGCGCTGACAGCCCCAAGAACGACGCTGCGGGCGAGCACCGGGATGTGTTTCCAGCAACGCATGTTCCGCGCGCGAACGGCGCTGCGCCCTCCAGCAGTTTCTTAACTGGTAGCCGTGAAGATCATACGGGCTGCGCGCAGTCGCCCCGGCCGGCCAGTGTCACTACGCGTCCCGCATGGTGCCGACCAGGTCTTCAACCAGGTCTTCCATCGCCACCATGGCCACCACGCCCCCGCCTTCGTCGGTCACCAAGGCCAGATGGCTGTTGCTTCGCCGCATCCGCGACAGGGCGTCGGCCAGGGGCAGCGATCGCGACAGCCGCGGCAGCGGCCGCACCATCGCCAGGTCGATCACTGCGTGCGGATCGTCGCCGAGCGTCAGCACGTCCTTGATGTGCAGATATCCCAGGAAGGCGCCGCCGACGCTGGCCACCGGGAATCGGGAGTATCCGGTCTGGGCCAGGGCTTGCTCGACGGCCCCGACCGTCGGACCCGAGCCGGCCGCGGCGACCGGCACGGCGTGCACGTCGGCGAGCGGGACGGCGACGTCGCCGACGACGCGGTGGCGAATTTGCAGCGCCCGGGTGAGTCGGGTGCGTTCCTCGGAGTCCAGCAAGCCTTCGGACTCCGATTCGGCGATCATCTCGCTGAGCTCGACGGGGGAGACTGTGATCTCCAACTCGTCCTTGGGTTCGACGCCGAACGCGCGCACCACCGCGTTGGCGCACTTGTTGTAGAACACGATGAACGGCCGGGCGGCCCGCACGTAGGCCAGGTACGGCGGAACGAGCAGCATCGCGGTGCGCTCCGGGCCGGCCAGTGCGATGTTCTTCGGCACCATCTCGCCCAACAGGACGTGCAGCGTCACCACGATTGCCAGCGCGATCGCGAACGACAGAGTGTGTAACAGCGCCGGGTGAATCGTGGTGAGCCCCAACGCCGTCCGCAGCAGATTGGACACCGCCGACTCGCCGATCCGCCCGAGTAGCAGCGACGCGGCCGTGATGCCCAACTGTGCGCCGGCCAGCATGGACGGCAGTTGCTCCCCGGCGCGGATCACCGTGACCGCGGCCGCCCTGCCCTGCTCGGCCAGCGCCTCCAGGCGGTCGCGCCGCGCCGAGATCAGCGAGAACTCCGCGCCGACGAAAAACGCGTTCACCCCGATCAGCAGGCAGGCCAGCAACAGGCCCAGGGCGTCGCTCATCGGCGCGCCCCTGCCGCGGGGACTTCACCCTGACTGCTCAGCTCGACGAGTTCGAGCAGGTCGATCCGGCGTCCGTCCATCCGGATAACCGTTGCCTGCCAACGCGTCACCGGGGCCAGCAAGCCGTCCGCGTCCAACGCGGGCAGCTTCACCGTGTCGCCGGCCACCGGAATGTGACCGATCTCGCGCAGCACCAATCCGCCGATGGTCTCGTAGGGGCCTTCGGGCGCCCGGAAACCGATGGCGGCCGCCACCTCGTCGATGCGCAGCAAACCCGATACCCGCCAGCCGGTGCCGGCTGGCACCACGTCCGGGGTCGCGTCGTCGTGCTCGTCGCGGACGTCGCCGACGATTTCCTCGATCAGGTCCTCGACGGTCACCATGCCGGCAGTGCCGCCGTATTCGTCGACGACCAGCGCGGTTTGCAGGCTGTTGGCCCGGATCTCGGCCATCACCGCGTCGCCGTCCAGGGTCGACGGCACCTTCGGAACGGGTTGTGCCACCGTGATCAGCCGCGTGCGGCGGCGTTGGGTCCGCGGGATGGCGAAAACCTGCTTGACGTGCACGATGCCGACCGTCTCGTCGAGGTCGCCGTCGACGATGGGGAAGCGGGAGAACCCGGACTCGGCGGCCGTGGTCACCAGGTCCGCGACCGTATCGTCGGTCTGCAGCGCCACGATCTTGGACCGGGGTGTCATCAGCTCCTCGGCGCTCAAGGCGCCGAACTGCAGCGATCGCCGCACCAGGGCCGCCGTGGCGGCGTCCAGGGCGCCGCTGCGCGCCGACGAACGCACCAGCGACAGCAGCTCTTGCGGGGATCGAGCCGACCGCAGCTCTTCGGCCGGTTCGACGCCGAGCCGGCGCACGATCCAGTTCGCCGCCCCGTTGGTCAGCCGGATCGCCGGGGTGAGCAGCACCGAGAACAACAGCTGGGCGCTCACGACGGCGCGGGCCGTCGACAGCGGACGCGCCACCGCCAGGTATTTGGGCACCAGCTCGCCGAACACCATCGACACCGACGTCACGATCACCAGCACCACAAACGCCATGACGGCGTCGCCGACCCTGTCGGGTATGCCGATCGCATCCAGCCACGGGTGGGGCAGGTCTTCCACCATCGGATCGGTCAGGTAACCGGCCGCCAGCGTGGTGACCGAGATGCCCAACTGGGCGCCCGACAGTTGGAACGACAGCCGGTGGTGCGCGCGGCGGATCCATCGGTCGCGGCGGCCGCCGCCGCGCGCGTTCGCCTCGACTGCGCTGCGGTCCAGGGTGGTCAGGGAGAACTCCGCGGCGACGAAGACGGCGTTGCCGAAGATGAGCACCGCGATCGCCACAACGCTGACTACGGTGACGGTGACGTTCATGGCCTGCGCCGCCATCCGGCGGAGGGGTCAGGCCCGATCAGCGGTGACGGCCCCGGAGGGGGCTCCCCATCGGGCATTTCGTCTGACGGCCCGTGCGCCCGCGAGCCGATGGCTGGCACGGGTGCCTGCGGCACGTCGATCCTTTCGCTGCCTGGTGGCGGAGCGGTCGCGGTTGCTTCCGTCTTTGCTGTCTTATGCTAGCCCGCGTCGCGCCCGCGCGGCGGCGCCCAGTGCGGGCCACGCCGGTCGCGCCTGCCGCGTCACCAACCCTGCGGCAGCGGATGCCCCTCGGCGAAGCCCGCCGTCGACTGCACCCCGATCACGACCCGTTCATGGAGCTGCGCCAGGTTGGCGGCGCCGACATAGGTGCAGGTGCTGCGCACGCCCGAGGTGATGTGATCGAGCAGATCCTCGACGCCGCCGCGGGCCGGATCGAGCCCCATTCGGGACGTCGAAATGCCTTCCTCGAACAGCGCTTTGCGGGCCCGGTCGAAGGCGGTGTCCGCGCCGCTGCGCGCCACCACCGCCCGTTTGGAGGCCATCCCGTAGCTCTCCTTGTACGGCTGGTCGTCGCGGTCGCGCATCAGGTCCCCGGGCGACTCGTAGGTGCCGGCGAACCACGACCCGATCATCACGTTGGACGCGCCGGCGGCCAGCGCCAGCGCCACGTCCCGCGGATGCCGGATGCCGCCGTCGGCCCACACATGTCCGCCCAATTCTCTTGCCGCCGAAGCGCATTCGATAACGGCAGAGAATTGGGGACGGCCGACGCCGGTCATCATCCGGGTGGTGCACATCGCGCCGGGGCCGACACCGACCTTGACGATGTTCGCCCCGGCGCCCAGCAGGTCGCGGGTGCCCTCCGCCGAGACCACGTTCCCGGCGGCCAGCGGCACCCCCAGCTGCAGCGCCGCGACCGTCCGGATCGCCTCGATCGTCTTCACCTGATGCCCGTGCGCCGTGTCGATGACCAACAGATCGATGCCCGCCTCGACCAGCGACCGCGCCTTGGCGCCGACGTCGCCGTTGATTCCGACGGCCGCGCCCACCCGCAGGCGGCCCCGCGCATCCACGGCCGGGGTGTACAGGCCGGCGCGGATGGCGCCGGTGCGGGTCAGCACACCCGCCAGCGTTCCATCGGCGTTGGTCACGACGGCGACGCCGATCGCCGACTGCTCGAGCAGGTCGAACACCTTGCGTGGCTCGGTTCCCACCGGGGCGGTGACGAAGTCGGTGATCGCGACGTCGCGCACCCGGGTGAAGCGATCCACGCCCAGGCACGACGATTCGCTCACCAGACCGAGGGGGCGTCCCTCGAAGGTGACCACGGCGATCCCGTGCGCACGCTTGTGGATCAGCGCCGTCGCGTCGGACACCGAGTCGTCGGGCTCGAGCACCACCGGGGTGTCGAGCACCGGGTCGCGGCTCTTGACGAACTCCACCGTCTGCTGCACCGCGGTGATCGGGAGATCCTGCGGCAGGATGACGAGTCCGCCGCGCCGCGCGATCGTTTCGGCCATCCGGCGCCCCGCCACCGCGGTCATGTTGGCGACGATGACCGGGATCGTCGTGCCCGAGCCGTCATCGGTGGACAGGTCGACGTCAAAGCGGGACGCGACCTCCGAGCGGTTCGGCATCACGAACACGTCGTTGTAGGTCAAATCGTATGCGGGCCTGTGCCCGTCGAGAAACCTCATCGCAGTAGCCCCGCCAACTCAAGCCCCCTTCACGCCCTGGTGATGTCGCCCCGCTACGCGGGCACCTCGGTGCGATCTGCGCTCCACAGTGTGTGGAAGCGCTTGTCCGGGTCGTCGTCGATCCGGCCGTAGGTGTGTGCGCCGAAGAAGTCCCGCAGCCCCTGGGTGAGCGCGGCGGGCAGCCGCTCGGTGCGCAGCGCGTCGTAGTAGGACAGCGCCGAGGCGAAACCGGGGATCGGGATGCCCAGTTCGGTGGCCTTCACCACGACCCGGCGCCAGCTGTCGATGGATTCCTCGATGGCGCTGCGGAAGTAGGGCGCGACGATCAGGGTCGGCAGGTCGGCGTCGGAGTCGAACGCCTCCTTGATCCGGTTGAGGAACTTCGCGCGGATGATGCAGCCTCCGCGCCAGATGGTCGCCATGTCGCCGGGCGTGATGTCCCAGTCGTATTCGGCGCTGCCCGCCTGGATCTGGTTGAAGCCCTGGGCGTAGGCGATGATCTTCGACGCGTACAGCGCCTTACTCACGTCGTCGATGAACTGTGTTGCGTCGCTTGGCTTCTCGCCGAGCTTACCAGAGGCCAGGCCGGTGGTGGCCTTGCGCTGGGCGACCGAGCCGGACAGCGCACGGGCGAACACCGCCTCGGCGATGCCCGTCACGGGCACACCGAGATCGAGCGCCGACTTCACCGTCCAGCGTCCGGTGCCCTTCTGCTCGGCCTCGTCGAGGATGAGGTCGACCAGCGGTTTGGAGGTCTTGGCGTCGGTCTGGCGCAGCACCTGCGCGGTGATCTCGATCAGGAAGCTGTCCAGGTCGCCTTTGTTCCACTCGGCGAACACGTCGGCGATCTCGGGGGCGGTCTTGCCCAGCCCGTCGCGCAGCAACTGGTAGGCCTCGCCGATGAGCTGCATGTCGGAGTACTCGATGCCGTTGTGCACCATCTTGACGAAGTGCCCGGCGCCGTCGGGGCCGATGTGGGTGCAGCAGGGCACGCCGTCGACGTGGGCAGAGATCTCCTCGAGCAGCGGGCCCAGCGACTTGTAGGACTCGGCGGGGCCGCCCGGCATGATCGACGGCCCGTTGAGCGCGCCCTCCTCGCCGCCGGAGATGCCGGCGCCGACGAAGTGCAGGCCGCGTTCGCGCATCGCCTTCTCCCGACGGATGGTGTCGGTGTAGAGGGCGTTGCCGCCGTCGATGATGATGTCGCCTTCTTCCATGGCGTCGGCGAGCTCGTCGATGACGGCGTCGGTGGGGTCGCCGGCCTTGACCATGATCAGCACCCGGCGCGGCTTCTCCAGCGCGTCCAGGAATTCCGCGATGGTCTCCGAACGCACGAACGTGCCCTCGTCGCCGTGCTCCTTGAGCAGCGCATCGGTTTTGGCGATCGACCGGTTGTGCAGCGCCACGGTGTAGCCGTGCCGGGCGAAGTTACGGGCGATGTTGGAACCCATCACGGCCAGGCCCGTGACGCCGATCTGCGCGGTGCCGGTCGTGGAATCGGAGTGGGCATCCGACGAACTCATGTTTTCGCCTCTCGATTAGGAGAACCTTTCGGCCAAAGCCTTCGGTGACACTGTGGCACAGCGAACACTCGGGCGTCCGGGGTGATCGGTGATCGGCGGCCTCAGAGGTTGAGCAGGCGTTCCAGCTCGGTGAGCCACGGGACGGCCAGCGCAATCGTGGGCACCACGAATACGGCCGCCGCGGCCAGGTATGCCGCCGCCGACAACAGCGGGCTGTTGCCGCGTCCGCCCAGCCGGCGCACCCTGAGCACCGTGCTGGGGCCGCTGGCCGCGAGTGCGCCCGACGGGGCCCGCCCCGATGCGCATGCGACCAGCGCCCGGGCCAGGGGAGCGCGCCCCGCGGCGCGGACCGCCGCGTCGTCGGCGAGCAGCTCGACCAGAAGCTGGACCGCGCCGAGCGCGTTGGCGCTGCGGACCAGCCGCGGGAAGGCCGCGTGCACGGCGGTGAACGCCTCCAGCACCAGGTCGTGGCGCGCCCGCAGATGGGCGCGCTCGTGGGTGAGGATCGCCTCGACCTCGGGGTCCGCGAGCGTGCTCAGCGTTCCCTCGCTGACGACCACCCGGCTGCGCACGCCGGGCAGGCAGTAGGCGAGCGGTTGCGGGACGTCCAGGACGCGAAGGTCGCGCGTCCGGGCGCAGGGCTGGGACTTCGCGGCGCCGTGGCCGACCCCGACCAGGTCGACCACCATCCGGTGGTGGGCCCGACGCTTCCGGTTGGCGATGGCCACCCGGATGACCGCGACCATAAGCCGGGCGCCGACCAGCAGGGTCAGGGCGAAAACACTGACGTAGAGCGTCCACAGCGGCCAGCCGAGGCGGTCGGCGGCGCCGACAATGCTGGTCGTGGGCCGGCCGTCGCGGCCGGGCATCAGCAATCGGGTGGCGATCGCGATGCCGGCGCTGAACGCCGACAGGACCGCGGCCAGCGCAACGGCTTGCCAGAGCACCATTGCGGCGCGGGGAGCGCGCAGCGGCCAGCGCGCGCGTGCCAACATTGCCGGCACGGGGCCGGTCAGTAGCACCGCGATGATGGTGAAGGCCAGCGCGGACACACTGCTAGTGTCCCTCAGCCCTCCGGCCCAGCGCCAGCAGATGTCGGGTTCTTGCGTTGATTGGCTTCCAGTTCGGCGAGCGCGCGCCGCAGCGCCTCGGCCTCGTCGGCGCCGACACGCTCGACGAAATGCACCAGTGCGGCCTTTCTGCCACCCGGATCTTCGGCCTGGGCCAACGCGTCCACCATGAGCCCGGCGACCAGTTCGTCCCGGCCGTGCACCGGTGCGTAGCGGTGTGCCCGGTCGTCGCGGATCTGGGAGACCAGGTTCTTCTTGGCTAGCCGCTGCAGCACGGTCATGATCGTGGTGTAGGCCAGGTCGCGCTGTGCCGACAACGCCTCATGGACCTGGCGAACGGTCTGAGGCTCGGGCGTGGACCACAGATGGTCCATGACGGCCCGTTCTAGATCCCCCAGCCGTGTCAGTTTGGCCATAGTTTCGTTCATCTCCTGAGCGTCGAATCAAGAGTACTCCGGCTTACTACCGTCGGTCGTACGGAAGCCTGACAAATTGCTGTGTCGGCCGCCGCGGCCCAAGCCGCGAACAAGAAGAACCATACCGCTTGCCAAGTTAGGGCAGCCTTGCCTATGCTGATGTGGTCGAGCGATACGGACCGTGTGAGCGTCCTGAGGGCTGCAGCGACCCCCGGTCTACTCGATCGGCGAGCCCCGTGCCTAAAAGGCCCGGGGCTCAGCCGTTTTCGGGGCCGCCATTCCGCCGCGAGCGTGCGTGCGCCGGCCATGGTGTAGACACATGGACGTGCCAGAGCCGCAGAAAACGATCCTCCCGCCGGACTTCGCCGCACCCTTCGACCGCGAGATCGGGCTGCAATTCACCGAACTCAGCCCCGACGGTGCGCGCGCACAGCTAGAGGTGACGCCCAAGCTGTTGCAGCCGATGGGTTTGGTTCACGGCGGCGTTTATTGCTCGATCATCGAGAGCATGGCCAGTGTGGCCGCCTACACCTGGTTGGCGACCCGCGGCGGCGGAAATGTGGTGGGGGTCAACAACAACACCGACTTCCTGCGCTCCATCGGCTCGGGCATGGTGTACGGCACCGCCGAGCCCATTCACCGGGGGCGAAGCCAGCAACTGTGGTTGGTCACCATCACCGACGCCGACGACCGGATCGTCGCCCGCGGCCAGGTGCGACTGCAGAATCTCGAGATTCGCCAAGGCTGATCAACAGCGACGGCTGCGATCAGTGAAATGCGCTGTCCGGCAACCTCTTTGGAGGAGGGTACAACGGGCGGCTAGCTGGCCCGCCTGGCCGCCGGCCGTTTGGTCTCGGCAGCGAGCACGGCCAACTGTTCGAGGCGGGTGCGGGCGAACGCCTGCTGCTCGGTGATGGTGAGCTGGCCGCGCCGGGTGCTCAGGAACGTCACCGTCCAGGACAGCAGCGTGCTGATCTTGGTCTTGAAACCGACCAGGTAGACCAGGTGTAGCACCAGCCACGCGAACCAAGCGAACAGGCCGCTGAACTCGACAGGCCCGATCTTGGCGACCGCGGAGAACCGCGACACCGTGGCCATCGAGCCCTTGTCGAAGTACTGGAACGGCTCCCGCTCGGCCGGGTTGGCGCCCCCGAGCTCGGCCTTGATGGTGCTCGCGACGTACTTGGCACCCTGGATGGCTCCCTGCGCCACGCCCGGCACGCCTTCGACGGCAGCCAAATCTCCGATGACGAACACGTTCGGGTGGCCGGGCACCGACAGGTCCGGCAGCACCTTGACCCGGCCGGCCCGGTCCAGCTCGACGGACGACTGATCGGCAAGGTCGCGGCCCAGCGGGCTGGCTGACACCCCGGCGGACCAGACCTTGCAGGCCGATTCGATACGCCGGACGGTACCGTCGGAATCCTTGACAGTGATGCCGTTGCGGTCGACGTCGGTCACCATCGCGCCCAGTTGGATCTCCACGCCCATCTTCTCCAGCCGGGCCGCCGCGCGCTGACCCAGCTTGTCGCCGAACGGCGGTAGCACGGCGGGCGCGGCGTCGAGCAGGATCACCCGCGCCCGCGTCGAGTCGATGTGCCGAAAGGAGCCCTTCAGCGTGTAGGACGCCAATTCCGCGATCTGCCCGGCCATTTCGACGCCGGTGGGCCCGGCCCCGATCACGGTGAACGTCAGCAACTTGGCGCGTCGCTCCGGGTCGCGAGACCGCTCGGCCTGTTCGAACGCGCTCAGGATCCGGCCCCGCACCTCGAGCGCGTCGTCGATCGACTTCATGCCCGGGGCGAACTCGGCGAAATGGTCGTTGCCGAAATACGATTGGCCGGCGCCGGCGGCGATGATCAAGCTGTCGTAGGGCGTGTCATAGGTGTGCCCGAGCAAGTCGGACACCACGAACTTGCCCTCCAGATCGATGTGGGTGACGTCGCCGAGCAGCACCTGAACATTGCGCTGGCGGCGCAGGACCACACGGGTGGGCGGCGCGATATCGCCTTCGGACACAATGCCCGTCGCCACTTGGTACAGCAGTGGCTGGAACAGGTGATGGGTGGTACGGGCGATCAGTTTGATGTCGACGTTCGCGTGCTTCAGTTTCTTTGCCGCGTTCAGTCCACCGAATCCCGAGCCGATGATGACGACCTGATGACGGCGCTCCGATCCAGCTGGGGTTTCTGGCTGGGGGCTCATGTTTCCGCTGCTCCTGACGGGGGGCTCCTGGACGCGCGACTGCATTTAGCCACCACGCTAGTAATGCGGATACCCCGGGACCTAGCCGATACGCATGTGTTGTTTGCAACACTAACGGTGTGCGGAAGTGAAATACCTGGTGAGCGACCGCGATTGTGGCGTAGATATCAGCCTAGCCAACCGAAGCCGTCGTCACCCAGTGGAGCCTTCTCCCGCACAGTGGTCGTGGCCGTCCTGAATCGTCCCGCCGGGGGCGCGCCCCAGCGCCGCAGCTTCCGCCTCTTCGCGCGTCGGACCCCAACCCCCGAAGTATCGGGACTTCGCCGCGTTCAAGACGAGCGCCATGCAGCCACCCTGGCCGCTGGCCAGCAGACGACAGTCGCTGATGCTCTTGCGGCACGTGTCCATCACAGCCTTCTCTGCCGCGCCCTGGCTGGAGGCTCCGTCGGCGATGTTGATGTGGCCGGTGGAGTCCGATATCGCCATGGCGATCCAATTGTTGTCGGCGAGCGCATTCGGAATCGGGGCGAACGCCACGCCGACCGCGATCGCCACCAGGGCTCGAATCTTCATGGCGGTTCCGGCCCTTCGCTTCTGCGCTGCGCCGCCGTGGCACAGGTGAACGCTGCTACACCGAAGTATTACCGCGCCATGGCCGTTTCGCGACTCCACACGGCCGCCACCGTCTACAGGCCAACGAGCGGGCGCAGCGCTTTCCCGGCCGCCTCGATGACGCCGGGTGTGTAGAAGGGCAGATTGATGATCACGCCGTCGACGCCCGCATCGATCACCTTGGTCTTGATCTGATCGGCGACCGAATCCGGCGTGCCGACCACCATCCGCTGCGTCATCTCGGCGGGAATCTGGTCCAGGCTCGCGTTCTCGTCGATCATCACGGTGGTCAGCGTGCTGGTTTCCAGGGTGACGGGGTCGCGGCCCACCTCCTCGCAGGACCGGCGCACCGCGTCCAACTTGCGCGGCAGCTCGTCGAAACCCGCGATCACGTTGAGGTGGTCGAAATGCCTTGCCGCGAGCGGGATCGTCTTCTTTTCTCCGCTGCCGCCGATCATCAGCGGAATGTGGTCGCGGAAGCGAGGATTGGCGAACGCCTCGCTGGTTTGGTACCACTTGCCCGAGAAGGTGGCCCGTTCGCCCTTGATCATCGGCAGGATGATCTCCAGGGCCTCGTCGAGCCGATTGAATCTGTCGGTGAAGGTGCCGAATTCGAAGCCCAGCTGGTCGTGCTCGAGCTGAAACCATCCGGTACCGATCCCCAAAATCGCGCGGCCCTGGCTGACCACGTCCAGTGTGGTGATGGTCTTGGCGAGCAGACTCGGATTTCGGTACGAATTGCCGGTCACCAAGGTGCCCAGCTGCACCCGCTCGGTTGCGGTGGCCAGGGCTCCCAGGGCCGTGTAGGCCTCCAGCATCGGCTGATCGGGCGATCCCAACATCGGCAGTTGGTAGAAGTGGTCCATCACGAAAACCGAATCGAATCCAGCGGATTCGGCTTCGCGGGCCTGGGCGATGACGGTGGGAAAGAGTTGCTCTACCCCGGTGCCGTAGGAGAAGTTGGGAATCTGCAAACCGAGTCGAATAGCCACGACACTTACCGTAGCGATCGGCCTCTGGCGGGAGAAGGGTGCGCGCTACGCCTCAGGCGAAACTGGCGAGCGCGCCGTGGCTCACGTGCAGGGTCTGGCCGGTGATGTGGCGAGCCGCCGGCGTGGTCAAGAACAGCGCCAACCGCGCGGCCTCGGCGGCCACGGGTGCCGGCGTGCGGGAGAGTCCGTCATAGCCGGGCTCGGCGCTGCGTCCACTCGCGACGACGTTGACCGTGATGCCGCGGGTGCCGAAAATGCTTGCCTGGCCCGCGGTCCAGTTCGACAGCGTCGCCTTGATGGCGGCGTCGGCGCTGCCGGCCGGCGGGTTCTCGGGCACCACACTGATGATGGAGCCGCCCGAGCGAAGGTGGTCGCCCACGGCCTGCAGGGTCAACACCGCCGAAAGCACCGTGGCGTCAAGGGCGTGACGCCAGGCGTTGGCCGTATCGGCGATCGAATAGGTGCGTGGGTCGCCGCCGTCCCAGGAGGGCGACGGCACGTTGACGATGGTGTCCAGATGATGCGGGAACAGCGCGCGGGCCTCTTCAAGGCTGGCCGGGTCGGTGGTGTCGCAGACGATCGCGTCGACCTCGAGCTCCTTGGCGGCGATCTCCAGCTCGCTCTTGCGTGCGCCCACGAGGGTCACTTTGTGGCCGTCATCGCGGAAGCCCTCGGCTACCGTGCGCCCTAGGTCCGTGTCTCCGCCGGTAACCAGCACCTCCATGCCATGACCTCCTCGTGTTCACGCGTTATGGCATCGGTCCCAGACATGTTACTGGACAGTAGCTAGTCGGCGAAACTTCACCCGGCGCGACGCGCGGATCGTTTCTGTAACTATTTGGCCGCTACTTTCTTGCGGCGATTCAACCGCCAAGCGGCCGCATCATCGGCGGGCTAGGGTTCATCCATGCGTCGGATCGGGATCCTGGCCGCTGCGGTTTCGACCGTACTTCTGGCGGGCCTGATCGGGTGCGGGTCGAAGGCGGGCTCGCCGCCGGCCGGCAAGGTGATGGTGTTCGCCGCGGCGTCGCTCAAGCCGGCGTTCACCCAGATCGGCCAGCGGTTCACGGACCAGAATCCGGGCATCGGCGTCGAGTTCGAGTTCGCCGGCTCGTCCGACCTGGCCACTCAGTTGACGCAGGGCGCCACCGCGGACGTGTTCGCCTCGGCCGACACCGCCCAGATGGACAAGGTCAGCAGGTCCGGCCTGCTGACCGGCAACCCGGCGAACTTCGCGGCGAACACCCTGGTCATCGTCACCGCCCCGGGCAATCCGAAGGCCATCACTTCCTTCGCCGATCTGGCCGAGCCCGGACTCAACGTGGTGATCTGCCAGCAACCGGTGCCGTGCGGCGCAGCGACCCAGCGAGTCGAAGACAGCACCGGGGTGCGGCTGCGCCCGGTCAGCGAGGAACTCAGCGTCACCGATGCCCTCAACAAGGTCACCAGCGGTCAGGCCGATGCCGCGCTGGTCTACGTCACCGACGCCAAGTCCGCCGGCAACAAGGTCGCGACGGTGAACTTCCCGGAGGCCGCCGGCGCGGTGAACGTCTATCCCATCGGTGTGCTGAAGAAGGCGCCGCTGGCCGCGCCGGCGGAGAAGTTCGTCGACCTGGTGACGTCACCGGCCGGGGAGCAGATCCTGGCCCAGGCCGGCTTCGCGAAGCCCTGAGACCGCGGATGCACCGGCCGACGGATCTGCCCCGGTGGGTGTACGTTCCCGCGGCGGTGGGGACGCTCTTCGTGGTGCTGCCGTTGGTGGCCATCGCAGTCAAGGTCGATTGGCCGCACTTCTGGTCGCTGATCACCAGCTCATCGTCGGGTACGGCGTTGTTGCTGAGCCTCAAGACCGCCGCCGCCAGCACGGTGCTGTGTGTGGCGCTGGGAGTGCCGATGGCGCTGGTGCTGGCACGCGGCAGGGCCCGGCCGATCCGGTTGCTTCGGCCCCTGATTCTGCTGCCGTTGGTGCTGCCGCCGGTGGTGGGCGGAATCGCGCTGCTGTACGCGTTCGGCCGACTCGGATTGCTCGGTCGCTACCTGGAAGCCGCCGGCGTCAGCATCGCGTTCAGCACCACCGCCGTGGTACTCGCACAGACCTTCGTCTCGCTGCCGTTCCTGGTGATTTCCCTGGAGGGCGCGGCGCGCGCCGCCGGCGCCGAGTTCGAGGCGGTGGCCGCGACGCTGGGCGCGCGTCCGAGCGTCGTCTGGTGGCGGGTCACCCTGCCACTGCTGTTGCCGGGCGTGGTGTCCGGGGCGGTGCTGGCTTTTGCTCGCTCGCTCGGCGAGTTCGGCGCGACGCTGACGTTCGCCGGATCCCGGCAGGGGGTGACCCGCACGCTGCCGTTGGAGATCTACCTGCAACGGGTCACCGACGCCAATGCCGCTGTGGCGCTGTCGATCTTGCTGGTGGTGGTGGCGGCCCTGGTGGTATTGGGCCTTGGCGCTCGCCGGCTGACCGGATCCGGCATCGGGTGACCATGAGCGATCTGCACCTGCGCGCGGTCGTCGCGGACCGACATGTGAACGTGGAGTTCTCCGTCGCCGCGGGCGAGGTGCTCGCCGTGCTAGGACCCAATGGCGCGGGCAAATCGACCGTGCTGCATGTCATCGCGGGGCTCCTTCGTCCCGACGACGGCGTGGTGCGGCTGGGGAACCGAGAGTTGTTCAACCCTGCGGCCGGCATCGACGTGGCGACCCACGACCGTCGGGTCGGGCTGTTGCTGCAAGACGCATTGCTGTTTCCGCACATGAGTGTTGCCGCGAACGTCGCGTTCGGACCGCATAGCCGGCGCGGGAGGTTGCGCCCGGCGCGCGCCGCCCAGACGGCGACGGCGCTGCGCTGGCTGCGCGAGGTGGATGCCGAGCGCTTCGCCGACCGGAAACCGCGACAGCTGTCCGGCGGACAGGCCCAGCGAGTCGCGATCGCCCGGGCGCTGGCGGCCGAGCCCGACGTCTTGCTCCTCGACGAACCGCTGGCCGGCCTCGACGTCGCCGCGGCCGCCGCGATCCGGGCGGTGCTGCGCAACGTCATCACCCGCATCGGGTGTGCGGCGATCCTGGTCACCCACGACCTGCTGGACGTATTCACCCTGGCCGACCGCGTCCTGGTGCTGGAGTCCGGCAAGGTCGCCGAAATCGGCCCGGTAGCCGAGGTTCTCAGCACACCGCGCAGCCATTTCGCGGCCCGCATCGCGGGCATCAACTTGGTGAATGGAACCGTTGCCGGTGACGGCTCGCTGCGCGCGGACTCCGGCGACCGGTGGTACGCGGCCGCTGCGGCGAGTGGCGCGTTGTCGCCGGAGCAGCATGCGATCGTGGTCTTTCCACCGACGGCGGTGGCCGTCTATCGCGAGCGCCCGCACGGTAGCCCCCGCAACACCGTTGAGGTCACCGTCGCGGAGTTGGATGTCCGCGGACCGGCGGTGTGGGTGCGTTGCGCGCAGCAACCCGACGGCGCTCCGGGCCTCGCCGCGGAGATCACCGTCGACGCCGCGTCAGAGCTCCAACTTGTGCCGGGGGATCGCGTGTGGTTCTCGGTCAAGGCGCATGAGGTGTCGCTGCATCCCTCCGCCCGCTGAGGCGCCGGGCGCAACGCGTCTCGGGCTTTCGACATTGCTCACTGGCAACATCGGTAAATCCACGCAGCAATAGTCCGCAATCACCCTTGCGTCACAGCGGTAACACGGTAGGTTCGTCGCCATGGAACAGGTGGACCCGACCTCGACCCGTCGCAAAGGACTGTGGACGACGCTGGCGATCACCACGGTGACCGGTGCCAGCGCATTCGCCATCGCGTTGCCGGCGGCTTCCAACGCCGATCCCGAGGTGCCCACGCCGGTGCCGCCGAGCACGGCCACGGCGCCGCCGGGGGCGCCGGCTACCAACGCTCCGCCGGCCGCTCCGGCGCCGAATGCGCAACCGGCGCCGGGCGATCCCAACGCGGTCCCGCCGCCGCCGCTCAACCCCAACGGGGCGCCGCCACCGCCCGTCGACCCGAATGCACCGCCACCACCGCCGGCCGACCCTAACGCCGGGCGGGTCACCAACGCGGTCGGCGGATTCAGCTATGTCCTGCCGGCCGGCTGGGTGGAGTCGGACGCGTCGCACCTCGACTACGGCTCGGCGCTGCTGAGCAAGGTCACCGGCCCGGCGCCGGCGCCCGATCAGCCGCCAGCGGTCGCCAACGACACGCGCATCGTGATGGGCCGCCTGGACCAGAAGCTGTACGCCAGTGCGGAAGCCAATAATGCCAAGGCCGCGGTGCGGCTGGGGTCGGACATGGGCGAGTTCTTCATGCCCTATCCCGGCACCCGGATCAACCAGGACGCGACCCCGCTCAACGGAAGTAACGGAAGCACCGGCAGCGCGTCGTACTACGAAGTGAAGTTCAGCGACGCGTCCAAGCCGAACGGCCAGATCTGGACGGGCGTCATCGGTTCGGCTAACGGCGGGACCGCCCAACGCTGGTTCGTGGTGTGGCTCGGAACCTCGAACGACCCGGTGGACAGGGGCGCGGCCAAGGCGCTCGCCGAGTCGATCCAGGCGTGGACACCGGCTGCGGCTCCAGGCGGCCCCGCCGCTCCGGGAGCACCCGCCGCGCCGGGAGCGCCGGCGGCCCCCGGTGCGCCGGCTCCTGGCGCACCCGCGGCACCGGGAGCACCCGCGGCACCGGGAGCGCCTGCGGCACCGGGAGCGCCTGCGGCACCGGGAGCGCCCGCGGCACCGGGCGCACCCGCGCCGGTTCCGGGCGCGCCGGCCTCCGAGGTCAGCCCGCCCCCCACACCGACACCGCAGCAGACGCTCTCGACCTGACCGAGCGGCTCGAGGGACGCGAAACCGACTGGTCAACCGTCTCCAATTCGGCACTCGTTTCGTGACCCAAGCCGGGTATACCGGAGTGACGGCCCAGCAAACAGCTGGGCTTTGCCAGTGATTGCGAGGAGACTTTCATGACCGTCATGGCAGCTACTGAATTTCTTGCCCGCTCCAGCACTTTGACCAGCGTCGGCTGGATCGGTTACATCATCATCGGCGGGCTCGCCGGAGCCCTCGCCAGCAGGATCATCAGGGGCAGCGGCGCCGGCATCGTGATGGACATAATCATCGGGATCATCGGCGCCCTGATCGGTGGCTTCATCCTGAGCTTCTTCGTCAACACCGCTGGTGGCGGCATCATCTTCACGTTCTTCACTGCGCTGCTCGGCGCCCTGCTGCTGCTCTGGGTCGTCGGGATGGTGCGCAGGACGTAACCGGCTTATCCCGTTGCGGCCGTGGTGGTTAGCGGCATGATGGATTGATGCCTCCGCCGGTGACCACCACGGCAATGCGCGCGTGGCGCGTACGTCGCCCCGGGCCGATGAACAGCGGCCCGCTGGAGCAAGTCACCGCAGAGGTGCCACGCCCAGGACCCTCCGAACTCCTTGTGGCCGTGCGCGCTTGCGGCGTCTGCCGCACCGACCTGCACGTCGCCGAAGGTGACCTTCCGGTCCACCGGGACCGGGTCACCCCGGGCCATGAAGTGGTCGGTGAGGTCATCCAGATGGGTTCTGAGGCCGGTGGCGAATTCCAGGTGGGGGACCGGGTGGGCATCGCCTGGCTGCGCCACACCTGCGGCGTGTGCAAATACTGCCGCCGTGGTGACGAGAACCTATGCCCGCACTCCCGTTACACCGGTTGGGACGCCGACGGCGGCTACGCCGAATTCACCACTGTCCCGGCCGCTTTCGCGCACCCCCTGCCCAGCGGCTACAGCGATAGCGAGCTGGCCCCGTTGTTGTGCGCGGGCATCATCGGCTATCGCTCGCTGCTGCGCGCCGAGCTGCCGCCCGGCGGGCGCCTGGGCCTGTACGGCTTCGGCGGCAGCGCGCACATCACCGCCCAGGTGGCGCTGGCGCAAGGCGCCGAGGTGCACGTGATGACCCGCGGATCCCGGGCGCAAGAACTGGCGTTGCAGCTCGGCGCGGCGTCGGCACAAGGCGCCGCCGATCCGCCCCCGGCGCCGCTGGATGCCGCCATCCTTTTTGCACCCGTGGGTGATCTGGTGCTGCCCGCGCTGGAAGCGCTGGATCGCGGCGGCACCCTGGCGATCGCCGGGATCCACCTGTCCGACATCCCGGCCCTGAACTACCAGCGTCACCTGTTCCAGGAACGCCAGGTCCGGTCGGTCACGTCCAACACCCGGGCCGACGCGCGGGCCTTCCTCGACTTCGCAAGCAATCACCACATCGAGGTGACGACGCCGGAATACCCACTGGGACAGGCGGATCGGGCGCTGGCCGATCTGAGCGCCGGCCGTATCGCGGGTGCAGCGGTGCTGCTGGTCTGATTCGGCGTCAGGTGGACAGGTGCCAGACCAACGCGGCGGCCAGCGCACCGAGCCCGTTCAGCGACCAGTGCAACGCGATGGGCGCGATCAGGCTGCCGCTGCGCCGGCGCAGCCAGCTGAAGACGAATCCGGCGGCCCCTGTCGCGAGGACGGCTCCCGTCACGCCGATCATCATGCCCACCAGCCCGCCGCCGAACAGCCGGGTGAAACCCACATTGCTGCTGGTCAGCCCGAACGACGTCGCGACATGCCACAACCCGAACAACAACGAACCCGCCAGCGCGACGCCGCGAAAGCCCCAGGCCCGATTGAGTGCGCCGTGCAGGGCACCCCGAAAGGCCAGCTCCTCGGGGATGACGGTCTGCAGCGGGATGACCACCATCGAGGCGACCATCGCGCCGGAGATCGTCGCGTAGCGGTTGTTCATGAACATCGGCCGGGTCTCCGGCAGCAGCACGCCCAGCGCGATCACCGACGCCACGACGGCCACGGCGGCCAGCGCGTAACCGACGCCAGGCCTCCAGTGCTCGCGACCCAGGCCGAGGTCCGCCCAGCCCAAGCCCCGCCAACGCATCAAGATGACCAGCCCGACAGCCGCTGCCGGGACCGTGGCGATGCTCGCCCACGGGGTGGTGAAGTGGGCGACCAGGTTGGTCACCACCAGCACGACTACGACGACGGCGATGTCGAGGTGGATCCGGTAGCGGTGCAACGCCGAGAGCTCGGACATCCGAATGTCGGCTGTCGCGGTGGCGTCAAGCATCCGACCAGTTTACCGGCGGCCGACGGCCCGACAGCCCAACGAGATTGCCATCACGGTTGTGGTCGGCGCCCTGAGCGCAGCCATCACGGCAAACTCGGCGTCTGCTCACTCGGCCGTCCAGGTCCGATGGGTCGTCTCGCTCCCATCACTCACTGCGTTCGTTCTGCTCGCTCGACTCCCAGGTCCAGCCGGCGATCTTCGGGTCGTCCTCGCCGTGCTCGCGGGTGTACATCCGCGCCGCGAGGCGGGCGTCGACCATGCGCTGACGCAGCATGGCCGCGCGACTGGCCAACCCGTCCACCCGGTCGATGACGTCCATCACCAGGTGGAAGCGGTCCAGATCGTTGAGCATCACCATGTCAAAGGGCGTGGTCGTGGTGCCGCGTTCTTTGAAGCCGCGCACGTGCAGGTGGGCGTGGTTGGCGCGGCTGTAGGTGAGCCGGTGGATCAGCCAGGGATAGCCGTGGTAGGCGAAGATGACCGGCTTGTCGCGGGTGAACAGCGCGTCGAACTCGCGGTCCGGCAGACCGTGCGGGTGCTCGGAATCCGGCTGCAGCCGCATCAAATCGACGACGTTGATCACCCGGACGCCCAGCTCCGGCAGCTCGCGGCGCAGGATGTCGGCGGCGGCCAGCGTCTCAAGGGTGGGGATGTCGCCGGCGCAGGCCAGCACCACGTCGGGTTCGTCGGCGGCCGTACTCGCCCAATCCCAGATGCCCAGGCCGCGGGTGCAGTGCGCGACCGCGTCGTCCATGTCCAGGTAGGTCAGCGCGGGCTGCTTGCCGGCCACGATGACGTTGATGTAGTCGCGGCTGCGCAGGCAGTGATCGGCCACCGAGAGCAGCGTGTTGCCGTCCGGCGGCAGGTAGACGCGGGTCAGCTCGGGACGCTTGTTGGCGACGAGGTCGATGAAGCCCGGATCCTGGTGGGACGCGCCGTTGTGGTCCTGGCGCCAGACGTGCGAGCTCAGCAGGTAGTTGAGCGACGCGATCGGGCGGCGCCACGGCAATTCGCGGCTGGTGGCAAGCCATTTCGCGTGCTGGTTGAGCATCGAGTCGACGATGTGCACGAATGCCTCGTAGCAGTTGAACAACCCGTGACGGCCGGTCAGCAGGTAGCCCTCCAGCCAGCCCTGGCACAGGTGCTCGGAGAGCACCTCCATCACCCGGCCGTCGGGCGCGAGGTGCTCGTCGTCGGGCTCGACCTCCGAGAGCCACACCTTGTCGGTCGATCCGTAGACGGCGTCGAGCCGATTCGACGCCGTCTCGTCGGGCCCCATCAGCCGGAAGCGGTCGGAGTTGCGGGCGATCACGTCGCGCAGGAACGCGCCGAGCACCCGGGTGGCCTCATGCGCGGTGGCCGCCGGCCGCTCGACGGCGACGGCGTAGTCGCGAAAGTCCGGCAGGTCCAGGTCGTGCAGCAACAGGCCGCCGTTGGCGTGCGGGTTGGCGCTCATCCGGCGATCTCCGGTGGGTGCGAGCGCCCGCAATTCGTCACGCAGCCTGCCGTTTTCGTCGAAGAGCTGCTCGGGGGAGTAGCTGCGCAGCCACTGCTCGAGCTGGGCGCGGTGCTCGGGATTGTCGTGCGTCTCGGACAGCGGCACCTGATGCGAACGCCAGGTGCCCTCGACCTTCTTGCCGTCCACCACCTCGGGCCCGGTCCAGCCCTTGGGCGTGCGCAGCACGATCATCGGCCACACCGGTCGCTGCGCCTGATCGCCGCCGCGGGCCGCGGCCTGGATGGCCGCGATGTCGTCGAAGGCGTCGTCGAGCGCGGCTGCCAGTTGCCGGTGCACGTCGGCCGGATCGTCCCCGGCGACCGTGATCGGCCGGTAGCCGTAGCCGCGCAGCAGCGATTCCAGCTCGTCGTGCGGGATGCGGGCCAGCACCGTCGGGTTGGCGATCTTGTAGCCGTTGAGCGCCAGGATGGGCAGCACCGCGCCGTCGGTCACCGGGTTGAGGAACTTGTTGGAATGCCAGCTGGCGGCCAGCGGCCCGGTCTCGGCCTCGCCGTCGCCGACGACGCACGCGACCACCAGGTAGGGGTTGTCCAGGGCGGCGCCGTAGGCGTGCACCAGCGCGTAGCCGAGCTCACCGCCCTCGTGGATGGATCCCGGCGTCTGGGCCGCCACGTGGCTGGGGATGCCGCCGGGGAAAGAGAATTGACGGAACAGCTTGCGCAGGCCCTCGGCGTCCTCCTCGATGCCGGTGTACACCTCGCTGTAGGTGCCCTCTAGGTAGGCGTTGGCCACCAGCCCGGGGCCGCCGTGGCCCGGGCCGGTCACGTAGATGACGTCGGCGTCGCGGTTGCGGATGATCCGGTTGAGATGGGCATAGACGAGGTTGAGCCCGGGCGTCGTGCCCCAGTGCCCCAGCAAGCGCGGTTTGACGTGCTCGGTGGCCAGCGGCTCGCGAAGCAGGGGGTTGTCCAGCAGATAGATCTGGCCGACCGACAAGTAATTGGCGGCGCGCCAGTACTTGTCGATCAGGGCGAGTTCGTCGTCGGAGAGCGCGGTTGCGTCGGTCATCTCACCGATTGTTCCCACCGATCCGTCTTGCTACTCCTCGCCGCGGGCGCGGGCTTCATACGCCCGGCGCTTGGCGACGTCGACGTCGTCGGTGAAGACGTGATCACCGCCGAGCATCCGGTTGAGCGCCTCGGCGAGCCGGCGCGGCCAGAACCTCTGCGACACCACCATTGCGCCCGCGGCTTTGGTGACCCGCACCCGCGGCTTGGGGTGTGCCACCAGGTTGACGATCGCGTCGGCGATCTCGCCGGGCTCGGCGTTGCGGAACCCCTTCATCCCCGGAGTCCCGGCGACCAGCTCCGTGTTGACGAACGTCGGCAACACGGTGGAGAACTTGACCCCGGCCGACCGGTATTCGAGCCGGGCCGAGTCGGTGAACGCGACCACCGCGTGCTTGCTGGCGCAGTAGGTGGCCAGGCCGACGATGTAGAGCTCACCGGCCAGCGAGGCGACGTTGATGACGTGCCCCTTGCCGCGCGGCACCATGCGCTGGGCGGCCAGCTTGCTGCCCAGGATCACGCCGTAGACGTTGATGTCCAGAATGCGACGGGTAACCGCGTCCGGCTCGTCGACGATCCTGCCGACGGGCATGATGCCGGCGTTGTTGATCAGCACGTCGATCGGGCCGAGTTGGCGTTCGACCCGATCCAGGAAATCCGAGAACGAATTGTGGTCGGTGACATCGAGTTTGCCGTACACCTCGAGGCCCAGGTCGGCGCCCGATTCCTTGACCGTGGCCTCGTCGACATCGCCGATGGCGACCTTGGCACCCAGTTTGTGCAGCGCGGTCGCGGTGGCCAGCCCGATTCCCCGGGCCCCACCGGTGATCACCACGACCTTGCCTTTCAGCCGGCCCTCGCCCTTCAGGCCAATCGCAGCCGTGTCTGCCATGCCGGTCCCCTCCAAATTCTTGACGGGTGTCAACTCAGACGACCGGCTAAGCACAGCACTCGGAGCCGCCCCGCGCAACAATCGCCTGTGACCGGCGCTCGACGGTTCAGCTCACGGCAAACCAGACCAGGCTGGCCCCGCCGGCCAGGGCGCAGTAGACCGCGAACGGCGTCAAGGTGCGAGTTTCGAAATACCGCGTCAGGAAGCGCACGGCGAGGTAGGCGCACACGAACGAGGCGACACTGCCGGCCAGCACCTGGCCACCGATTCCGGCGCCGAGCGGCCCGAACAGTTCCGGGATCTTGTACACCCCCGCCGCCAGGATGATCGGTGTCGCAAGCAGAAAGGAGAACCGGGCGGCGTCTTCGTGTGACAAGCCGCGCCACAGGCCGGCCACGATGGTGATCCCCGAGCGGCTGATGCCGGGCAGCAGCGCCAGGATTTGCGCCGCACCGATCACCACGCCGCGGGGCAGGGGGAGCTGGGCGAGTCGGTGGTCGGCGGCCTCGTCACCATGTTCGAGTTCCACCCCGCCCATCGCGGCCTCATCCGGTGCCGGCGCGATGCGCCGGCGCAGCACCTCGCCGACGTAGAGCGCGATGCCGTTGAGTAACAGGAAGGCCGCCGCGGGGACGGGCTTGCCCAGCGTGGTGCGGAACAGTTGTTCGAGTGCCAGCCCGGCCAGACCCACCGGGATGGTGCCCGCCACGATCAGCCACGCCAGCCGTTCGTCGGGCGTCTCGATCCGCCGATGACGCAGCGACGTGAAGAACCCCGTCAGGATGCGGACCCAGTCGCGCCAGAAGAACACCAGCAGCGCGGCGGCGGTGGCCACATGCAGGCCCACGATGAACGCGAGGTAGGGCGATTTGGGGGCGGACACGCTGAGGTCCTGGGCCCATCGACCGCCGACCAGCGCCGGCACCAGCACCGCATGCCCCAGGCTGGAGACCGGGAACAGCTCGGTGACACCTTGGAACGCGCCGACCACGACGGCCTCGACGTAGCTCAGGTGCGCGGTCATAGGGAAGCCTCCATGAGACGACGGGTAGGGCCTGGCGGATTGGCCTGTGACGATAGCCGACGCCGCGCCGGCGCGGACCTTCGACTGAGCGTTGCTTCAGGGCCGACGGCGCGTCCGCCGAATCGGCTTGCCTGCCTGGCAATTTGGCCGTCGCGGTGGTCGGCCGACGAAGGGAAAGGCCGTCGCGCAGCGGCCTGACCAGGCAGGTACGGTGTGCAGATGGCCGACGGGTTGCTCGACGCCGTGCGCGTTCTCGACTTGTCGAGCGGCGATGCGGACGCGGTAACCCGGCTGTTCGCCGACCTGGGGGCCGACGTCCTCAAGGTGGAGCCGCCAGGCGGTTGCCTTGGCCGCGACGCCGCACCCACGCTGCGCGGAACCAGCATTCCGTTCGCCGTGCACAACGCCAACAAGCGCAGTGCGGTGCTCGACCCGTTCGACGACGAGGATTGCGCCCGCTTTCTGGACCTGGCCGCCGAGGCCGACATCGTCGTGGACACCGGCGCCGACGAGCGCGGGGCCATGTTCGGGACCTCGGGCGAGGAGCTGGCGGCCCGCTATCCGCACCTGGTGGTGCTGTCGATCACCGACTTCGGCGCGACGGGTTCGCGGTCGTCATGGCGCGCCACCGATCCCGTGTTGTACGCGATGTGCGGCGCGCTGTCGCGGTCGGGCCCCACCACCGGCACCCCGGTGCTGCCGCCGGACGGTATCGCGTCGGCGACCGCCGCTGCCCAGGCGGCATGGGCGGCACTCGCGGCGTACTACAACCGATTACGCTGTAACACAGGCGATTACATCGACTTCTCCTGGTTCGACGCCGTCGTCATGGCCCTCGATCCCGCGTTCGGCGCGCACGGACAGGCGGCCGCAGGCGTCCGCCGCAGCGGGCGGTGGCGGGGCCGGCCGAAGAACCAGGACGCCTACCCGATCTATCCGTGCCAGGACGGTTACGTACGGCTGTGTGTGATGGCGCCGCGGCAATGGCGCGGCCTGCGGCGCTGGCTGGGGGAGCCGGCGGAGTTTCAGGACCCCAAGTACGACGCGATCGGCGCGCGGTTCGCGGCCTGGCCGCAGATCAGCCGGCTGATCGAGGAGTTGTTCGCCGGACAGACCATGAAGGACCTGGTGGCCGCCGGCCAGGCGCACGGGGTGCCGATCGCCGCGGTGCTGACGCCCGCGCGGATCCTGGAGAGCGAACACTTCCGGGCGGTGGGCGCCATCACCGACGCCGAACTCGTCCCAGGCGTGCGCACCAGCGTGCCGACCGGATATTTCGTCGTCGACGGTCGGCGTGCGGGTTTTCGAACGCCGGTGCCGGCCGCGGGATCCGACGAACCCTATTGGCGCGGAAGCCCTTCGGTGGTGCCGTCGTCGTCGGGCCGGCTCGGCGAGTATCCGTTTGCCGGGCTGCGGATCCTCGACCTGGGCATCATCGTCGCCGGAGGCGAGTTGAGTCGCCTGTTCGGCGACCTGGGCGCCGATGTCATCAAGGTCGAAAGCGTTGATTATCCGGACGGGTTGCGGCAGGCCCGGATCGGCGACGCCATGAGCGAGTCGTTCGCCTGGACGCACCGCAACAACCGGGGGCTGGGACTGGATCTGCGCAGCGCCGAAGGCAAAAAGATCTTCGGGCGCCTGGTGGCCGAGGCCGACGCGGTGTTCGCCAACTTCAAGCCGGGCACACTTGCGGCACTGGGCTTTTCCTACGACGAGCTGCGCGCCATCAACCCGCGGATTGTGCTGGCCGAAAGCAGCGCGTTCGGCGACACGGGGCCGTGGAGCGCACGGTTGGGCTACGGCCCGCTGGTCCGCGCCACCACGGGGGTCACCCGGCTCTGGACGTCCGACGGCGCCGAGGGCCAGGCCGGCCCGGGCAGGCACGGGTTCTACGACGCGACGACCGTCTTTCCCGACCATGTGGTGGGCCGGGTCACCGCGATCGCGGCGCTGGCCGCGCTGATCCACCGCGACCGGACGGGCCACGGAGCCCATGTGCATGTCTCACAGGCCGAAGTCGTGGTCAACCAGCTCGACACGCTGTATGTCACCGAGGCCGCGCGGGCCGCGGGCGTCGCTCAGATCCGCGAGGACACCGCCCTGCATGCGGTCTACCCCTGCGCGGGTGACGACGAGTGGTGCGTCATCTCGATTCGATCCGACGATGAATGGCGCCGGGCCACTGCGGTTTTCGACCACGCGGGGTGGGCCGACGATCCCCGCTTCGCCACCGGCGAAGGGCGGCTGGCCCATCGCGGTGAGCTGGTGGAGCTGGTCTCCGGCTGGACCCGCACGCGAACGCCGCTGCGGGCGGCCGAGCTACTGCAGTCGGCCGGCGTCCCGGCCGGGCCGATGAATCGTCCGCCGGACGTACTCGAGGACCCGCAGCTGACCGCGCGACACGTCTACAGCCCCATGGTGCATCCGCTGATCGAAAGCCCGTTGCCGGCCGAGACGGGCCCGGCGCCGTTTCGGCACATCCCGGCGGCCCGGCAGGCCCCGGCGCCGCTGCCGGGCCAGGACACCGTGGAGATCTGCCGAAGCCTGCTGGGCATGAACCCCGGGGACATCCAGCGGCTGATCGACGACGGCGTGCTGTCGATCCCGCCCGACACCGCTTAGCGGTCGAGGGCCGGCGGGGCGGCCGGATCCGTAGCCACGCTAAATTCGTTCGCATGAGCGTCGACCCCAGGACCCCGGTGCTGATCGGCTACGGCCAGGTCAATCATCGCGACGAGATCGACCCGGCAACCCGCTCGGTCGAGCCGATGGACCTGATGGTGGCGGCGGCCCGGCAAGCGGCCGCTGCCGCGGTGATCGAGGCGGTGGATTCCATCCGCATCGTGAACATCCTGTCGGCGCAGTACCGCGACCCGGGCCTGTTGCTCGGCCAGCGAATCGGTGCTTCCGACTTCACCACGCTGTACAGCCCCGTCGGCGGCAACGTGCCGCAGTCACTGGTCAACCAGGCCTGCCTGGACATCCAGCGGGGCCACGCCAAGGTGGTGCTGCTGGCCGGCGCCGAAACGTGGCGCACCAGGCGCGGTCTGCGGGCCAAGGGCGCCAAGCTGGTCTGGACCGAGCAGGACCAGTCCGTCCCGATGGCCGAGGTCAGCGGCGACGACGTCCCGATGGCCGGTGACGCCGAGATCAGGATCTCCCTCGATCGGCCCGCCTACGTCTATCCGATGTTCGAGGAGGCACTTCGGATCGCGAACGGCGAGTCGATCGACGATCACCTCGAGCGCATCGCAGCGCTGTGGGCACGGTTCAACGCTGTGGCGGTGGACAACCCGAACGCCTGGATCCGCAAGCCGTCAAGCGCCGACGACATCAGCCAGCCGGGCCCGCACAACCGGATGATCAGTTGGCCCTACACCAAGCTGATGAACTCCAACAACATGGTCGACCAGGGCGCCGCGCTCGTCCTGACCTCGGTCGGGGAGGCGACGCGGCTGAAGGTCCCCGCCGAGCGGTGGGTGTTCCCGCACGCGGGTACCGACGCCCACGACACCCCGTCCATCGCCGAACGCCACGAACTGCACCGCTCGACGGCGATCCGGATCGCCGGTGCCCGGGCACTCGAACTGGCCGGCGTGGGGATCGACGACATCGACTACGTCGACTTGTACTCCTGCTTTCCCTCCGCGGTTCAGGTCGCCGCGTCCGAGCTCGGGTTGCGCGTCGACGACCCCGCCCGTCCGCTGACGGTCACCGGCGGGCTGACGTTCGCGGGCGGACCGTGGAGCAACTACGTGATGCACTCCATTGCGACCATGGCGGAGTTGCTGGTGGCCAATCCGGGCCGGCGTGGCCTGATCACCGCCAACGGCGGCTACCTGACCAAACACAGCTTCGGGGTCTACGGCACCGAGCCGCCTGCCGAATTCCGTTGGGAAGACACGCAACCGGCCGTCGACCGGGAGCCGACCACCGACGCGGTGGTCGAGTGGGAAGGCGTCGGCATCGTCGAGGCCTGGACGACGCCGTTCGACCGTGACGGCCGGCCCGAGAAGGCATTCCTGGCCGTGCGTACGCCCGACGGGTCGCGTGCGCTGGCCGTGGTCACCGATCGCGCCGCGGCGCAGGCATCGGTGCGTGACGATATCGGTGGCGCCAAGGTTGCCGTCGCCGCGGACGGTAGCGCGACGCTGCACTAACCCGGCCGCCCCCATCACGCGAGGTGGCCGAACCGTTACCGGACTAACGGTCGCGTAGCCCATGCCTGCTTGCCTATTGTTGAGTACTGAGGGTTGGGGGAGGTGAGCCCAGGTGCACATCCTGGTTACCGACGCCACCGGCGCACTCGGGCGGCTGGTCGCTGGACAGCTGATCGCTGCCGGACACACGGTCACCGGCATTGCTGAGCTTTTCCATCCATGCCTGGACCGCAACGTCGAATTTGTTTGCGCTTCGCTGCGGGACCGGGTCCTTCGGGAGCTGACCGACGAAGCCGACGCGGTGATCCACCTGGCGCCCATCGATCCGTCCGTCCCCGGCAGCGCCGACATGGACGGGCTTGCGCGGGTGACCGACGCGGCCGCCCGCGCCGGCTCCCGGCTGCTGTTCGTGTCGCAGGCTGCCGGCCGGCCGGAGCTATATCGGCCCGCCGAGGACCTGGTGGCCTCGAGCTGGGGCCCGACGGTTGTCGTCCGGATCGCACCACCGGTCGGTCGCCAGCTGGACTGGATGGTGTGCCGTACCGTGGCCACGCTGTTGCGCGCCAAGGTCTCGGCCCAGCCCATGCATGTGCTGCATCTCGACGACCTGATGCGCTTTCTGGTTCGGGCGTTGAACACCGACCGCACCGGTGTCGTGGACCTCGCCAGCCCCGACACCGTCAATCTGATCACCGCGTGGCGGGTGTTGCGGTCGACCGACCCGCGGTCCCGGCTGCATCGGGTGCGTAGCTGGTCACAACTGATGCCGCAAATGAATGTCTGTGCCGCACAAGAGGATTGGTTATTCGAATTCGGCTGGCACGCGCTGGACGCGGTCGCCGACACCGCCCGCGGACTCGTCGGCCGCCGGCTCGACACCGCGGGCGCGATCAACCACGGCGGACGGCTGGCCCTGCCGGTGGAGGTGCTGGCGCACCCCCGGCGGAAGGCCGACGAAGCCCACAGCGCGGCACCCGAAGGCGCCGAGGGCGAATTCGACGACCAGATCGACCCGCGGTTTCCGGTCTTCAGCGGCTCTGCCCTCAACGAGGCGCTTCCTGGACCGCTCACGCCGATCACGCTCGACGTGCAGCTGAGTGGGCTGCGCGCCGCGAACCGGGTCCTGGGTCAGGTGCTCGCGCTCGGCGGCGCGGTCGACGAGGAATGGGGCAACAGGGCCATCGCGGTGTTCGGCCATCGCCCCTACGTCGGGGTGTCGGTCAACTTGATCGCCGCCTCCCAGCTGCCCGGTTGGGACCAGGAGGCCATCGTCCGCGACGCCCTGGTCGGCCAGCCCCACGTCGGGGACCCACTGCCGTTCGGTGAGCCGGCCCTGGCGGGCGGAGCGCTGGGCTCGGTCGCCAAGGCGCTTGCTGCCGGACGGTCGGTGGCGGCATTGCGCCATTTGCGGGCCGACACCCGGGCCTACGGCGCGGCCGCGGCCGCCGAAAACCTCGATGCCGGCCGGCTGCGGTTGCTCCCGGAGGCGGCGCTGGAAGTTCGGCTGCGGCTGTTGCGCGACCGCATTCATCAGGGCTGGATCCTCAACGCGCTGTGGTTGATCGAGGCCGGCATCAGCGCCGCGGCGCCGGTGCGTAGTCAGGCGCGCCGCGGTGTCCCCGGGGTGGGCATGATCGCCGACAGCGATCTGGTCACCACGGAGATCGCCGAGTTGGCGGCCACGCTGCGGGCCGACCCGCCGTTGTGTGCACTGGCGGAGGAGGGCAACCTCGCGAGCATTCGCGCGTTGTCGCCGGCGACGGCGGCCGCCGTGGATGCCGCTGTCGCGCGGATCGGGCACCGCGGCCCGGGGGAGGCCGAGCTGGCCAGCGCGACCTTCGCCGACGACCCGACGATGCTGCTGATCGCCGCGGCTGCCGCCGCCGCGCAGCCCGCCCCGGTGCTGACGCAGGACGAACGGTCGGCCGCCCGCGGCTCGCGGGCGCTGGCCCACGACGCCACCATGCGCTTCACGCATGAGCTCCGAATGACGTTGCGCGCCTTGGGATTCCTGCGCGTCGAGGCGGACCTGATCGACGACGTCGAGGACATGTACTACTTGACCTGCAATGAACTGGTCACCTTGCCCGGAGATGCGCGGTTGCGGATCAAACGCCGCCGCACCGAACGGGAACGGTTGCAGGTGCAATGCCCACCTGACGTCATCGACGGAACGTGGACTCCGGTGCGGCGCAGCGCTGACCACCCCAGCGCCGGGCAAGCTGTCAGCTGACGGTCCCGAGACGGCCAGCGCGCAGATGTCGATGTCGACCGGGTGTGCGGCCTGCCCGTCAGCGCTCACCCCAGGAGTTCGCGCAAGGCCACCGCATTGCGGACCGCGTGGCCACCCAGGTCGTTGTTGAAATACATCCACACGTCCCTGCCGTCGCCGTCCCACTCGGCGATGCGATCGGCCCATCTCCGCAAGTCGTGGTCGGAATACGAGCCGGCGTAGTTGGCTTCGGGATCCGGGCCGTGCATCCGGATGTACACCAGGTCGGTGGTCGCCCGGGGGATGCACTCGAGACCGAGCCCGCTCATCACGACGTAGGCGGCGCGACGGTGTTCCAGTATGTCGAATACGGCGGGGTCGTTCCACGATGGGTGACGCAATTCGACGGCGACGCGGATCGTCTCGGGCACGAGGGCCAAGAACGCATCCAGGCGCGCGTCGTCGCGCTGCTGCTCGGGGTGTAATTGCACGAGCAAGACCCCGTGCCGATCACCCAGCAGACGCCAACAACGTTCGAACCGTTCGATCCACGGCTCGGGTGAGGCCAGCCGGCGGTAGTGCGTTAATCCGCGGTGGGCCTTGACCGACATGGTGAAGCCCTCCGGCAGCTGCTGGCGCCAGCCCGTGAAGGTCGAATCCTGGGGCCAGCGGTAGAAACTCGCGTTCAGCTCGACGGTATCGAATACTTCGATGTAGCGGGCGAGCCGGCGCGCCGACGGCGTTCCGGTCGGATACAGCACGTCCACCCAGTGGTTGTATGACCACCCCGAGGTACCGATGCGTATGGTCACTATTCGCTCAGCCGGTCACCCGCCGACGCACATCATCGTCGAGCGACGCCCTGACCAGCGCGGCGGCGAGCCGCGCATTGGCTTGCGGCGCAAGCGATTCGAACTGTTCAGGCGCGGCGGGCAGGTTCAATTGCTTGGCGGTTCCGGTGGCGCGGTCGTCGAAGTATGGACGCACCCAGGTCCAGACGTCCTGAACTTCGCGCAGGTAGATGTCTGCGCCCGTATCGCCGATTCCCTTGAACTCCTTGAGCATTCGTTTGGCCGTGGGCGCGTCGCGCCGACTGCGATCGGCCAGCCGGCGTAGATCACCGGCGTAGTCGTCACGAACGCGGTCGGCCATTTCGACGAGGCGGGTCGCAGAGCTCTCGTCGTAGCGCACGTAGTGCGCGCGGCCGAACGCCTCGATCATGGTCCGCCGGTCGGCGGCTTGCACGGCTTTCGGTGTCCGCAGACCGACCTTGAACAGTTCGCGCGCGGCGGCCATGGCTATGCCCGCGTCGATCGGCTTGCTGGCCAGCATGCACAGCACCAAGAGCTGAAACAGCGGCATCGGCTTGTCTCTCAAGGCAATACGCGCCTGCGACGCGTACGTCGTGCCCGCGACGTCGAGCAGTCGACGCACCCGCTTGTCCATAGGCACCCGCGTACCCGCGCCCCGGGCCAGCAAAACGGGCGCTACTTGGGAGGCAGGCTGCGGGCGTAGCCGACTCCGTGGTTCACCCAGCCCTGAAGCTGGCGTTTATTTCGCACACCGGCGGCGTCGACGCGTAGCCAGCCCCGGGCTTCCCGGCCGGCCATCACCATCGGGCTCACATGGGCGCGCTCAGCGAGCTTGTCGGTGTCCTCCGGCGGCACCCGCACCAAGAGCCCGCCCTGGCCGCTGGCGGCCACGGACATGTCGCCGTTGATCAGGAATGCCAGACCGCCGAACATGCGTTTCTCCTCGACGCCGCGCTCTGAGCCGAGGAGTTCCCGGATCCGGTTGGCCAGGTCTTCGTCGTAGGCCATGGGCCGACCCTAATCCCGGCGACCGACAGATGCGGAGGCGTCAGTCCAGATCGACGCGGATGGTCAGCAGGTCGCTGCCCATCAGCCGCACCATCGCGCTGTTCATTCGCGGCAGGTTACCCAGCCGCTGCAGGGCATCGTCGTCGGGCAGCAGGTGCGCGGTGCCGTTGCGCCACCGTCCGCCGACCCGCACCCGGACAGCGGGATTTGCCTTGATGTTGCGCACATAGTCCGAGTGCTCGCCGTGTTCGGAAACCATCCAGAACTGGTTGTCGACGACGCGCCCGCCCACCGCGGTACGCCGCGCCTGTCCGCTCTTGCGTCCAGTGGTTTCGAGCATCGTCATGGGCAACTGACGGCCCACCGGATTGACCAACAGCCGTTGAACGCGGTGGACCACTCGCCGTTTAAGGTCGCGCAAGTCGCTCATAGCCTGCGATTCTGCCGTAGACGAGAACAGCCGCCACCATGCTGGTGGCGGCTGTCTCTGACGCGCTGTTTAGACCGGCGGCGCCGCAACGAAGTTACCGTCGGGCAAGAAAACGCCCCACTGGTTTACCGCCGGGTTGAACACAACCGGATAGTCGCCCGGCTGGCCCATCGGCGCCCAGCGGGCCGGATACCCATAGCTGCCCGGGTCGTTGTAGTGTCCCGGCGGCGGGAAGCCGTGCTGCCCGGGCGGCAGCGGTGTGCCCGGGCCGTTGCAGTTGACACCAGGACCGCCGTTACAAATCGGCTGCGGCACCCACGGCCCCTGTCCCGGTCCATTCCGGTCGGGAACGTTCGGACCCGGCACGTTTGGCCCCGGAACGTTCGGCCCGGGCCCCGGCACGTTGGGGCCATTGGGGTCGGCCTGCGCGAACCCCACGCCAACCCCGAGCGCGCCCGACGTCAACGCGCCCGCGATCGCGGCGCTAGCAGCTATTCTGTTCAACCTCACGATGAACTCCTTGTCCGGCCGCTCACCGCCGTTCGGCGGCTCGCGACATGATTTGTTGTCCGTCACCCGCGTCCTTTGACGTCGGGTGGAGGTCAAACCCCCCTCGGCTGGCTTTGCCTCTGCCCTCGCGGTTACCCCCGGCCCGGGGAAGCCAAAACCCTTGGCAATCCCCGGGCACCACTTCGACGGCTCATCAGACCGGCGTTTGACAGATCCTCAGGCGGCCACGGTGGCCGTCTGCGCCGCTGGTTCCAGCGCCTGGGCCACGATCTGGGCGACGTCGGTCATCGGCCGCACGTCCAGCGCCTCGAGCACCTCCGCCGGGACGTCGTCCAGGTCCGGCTCGTTGCGCGACGGGATGAAAACCGTTGACAAGCCGGCACGCTGGGCCGCCAGCAGCTTCTGCTTCACGCCGCCGATCGGCAGCACCCGCCCGTTCAGCGTGACCTCGCCGGTCATGCCGACGTCGGAGCGCACCTGGCGTCCGGTGGCCATCGACACCAGCGCGGTCACCATGGTGACGCCGGCCGACGGCCCGTCCTTGGGCACCGCGCCAGCCGGCACGTGCACGTGGATACGCCGGTCCAGCGCCTTGGGGTCGACGCCCAGCTCGGCGGCGTGGGAACGCACGTAGGACAGCGCGATCTGCGCCGACTCCTTCATCACGTCGCCCAACTGACCGGTCAACTGCAAACCCGGCTCGCCGTCGGTGGCGCCCGCTTCGATGTAGAGCACGTCGCCGCCCAGGCCTGTCACGGCCAGGCCGGTGGCCACGCCGGGCACCGCCGTGCGCTCGGCCGACTCCGGCATAAACCGCGGGCGGCCAAGGTAATCAACCAGATCCGGCTCGTCGATGGTCAGCGCGGCCGGACCCTCGGCCAGCTTGGTGGTCACCTTGCGCAACGCCTTGGCCAGCAGCCGTTCGAACTGCCGCACCCCCGGCTCGCGGGTGTAGTCGGCGGCGATCTTGCGCAGCGCATCGTCGGTCACCGCGACCTCCTCCTCGGTCAGCGCCGCGCGCTCGCGCTGCCGGGGCAGCAGGTAATCGCGCGCGATGGCGACCTTGTCGTCTTCGGTGTAACCGTCGATCTGCACCAACTCCATGCGGTCCAGCAGCGCCGACGGGATGTTCTCGATGACGTTGGCGGTGGCCAGGAACACGACGTCGGACAGGTCCAGGTCCAGATCCAGGTAGTGGTCGCGGAACGTGTGGTTCTGCGCCGGGTCGAGCACCTCGAGCAACGCCGCACTCGGGTCGCCGCGATAGTCGGAACCGACCTTGTCGATTTCGTCAAGCAGCACAACGGGATTCATCGATCCCGCCTCGCCGATGGCGCGCACGATCCGGCCGGGCAAGGCCCCCACGTAGGTGCGACGGTGCCCGCGGATTTCGGCCTCGTCGCGCACACCGCCCAGGGCGACGCGCACGAACTTGCGACCCAACGCCCTGGCCACGCTTTCGCCCAGGGACGTCTTGCCGACGCCGGGAGGACCGGCCAGCACCATCACCGCGCCGGAGCCGCGTCCGCCGACGACCTGCAATCCGCGCTGCGCGCGGCGGGCCCGCACGGCCAGGTACTCGACAATGCGGTCCTTGACGTCGTCCAGCCCGTGGTGGTCGGCGTCCAAAACTTCGCGTGCGGCCTTGAGGTCGGTGGAGTCCTCGGTGCGCGCGTTCCAGGGCAGGTCGAGCACCGTGTCCAGCCAGGTGCGGATCCAGCCGCTTTCCGGGCTCTGGTCGCTGGAACGTTCCAGCTTGCCGACCTCGCGAAGCGCGGCCACGCGCACCTTTTCGGGCAGCTCGGCGGCCTCGACGCGGGCCCGGTAGTCGTCGGATCCATCGGGCTCGCCCTCGCCCAATTCCTTGCGGATGGCCGCCAATTGTTGACGCAGCAAGAACTCCTTCTGCGTCTTCTCCATGCCCTCGCGCACGTCCTCGGCGATCTTGTCGCTCACCTCGACCTCGGCCAGATGCGAGCTGGTCCAATCGATCAGCACGCGCAACCGCTCGGCGACATCGACGGTCTCCAGCAGCTGCCGCTTCTGGGCATTGGTCAGGTAGGACGCGTAGCCGGAGGTGTCCGCCAGCGCCGACGGGTCGGTCAACCGGTTGACGTAGTCGATGATCTCCCAGGCCTCGCGCCGTTGCAGCATGGCCAGCAGCAGCTTTCTGTACTCCGCCGTCATGGCTTTGATCTCGTCCGTCGTCTCGGTCTCGGGGACCTCGGTCACCTCGACCCACAGCGCCGCACCCGGTCCGGATGCTCCTGCCCCGATCTGGGCCCTGCGCTCACCGCGCACCACCGCCGCGGTGCCGCCGCCGGCGATGCGTCCGACCTGCAAGATCTTCGCTATCACGCCGTGCGACGGATACCTGTCCTCGAGCCGGGGGGCGATCAGCAGCTGCCCGGAGTCGCTCGCCTGTGCGGCGTCGATCGCCGCGCGCGCGGCCTCGTCCAGCGCGATCGGCACCACCATTCCGGGCAACACGATGGTGTCAGTGACAAACAGCACCGGCACCGACTTGGCTTCAGCCATCAAATCCTCCAAAAGTTGAGTCTGATGCGCTTAACCCAGCACGCCGCCGGATTGTTCCCGAATCAGGTTTCGCCGTGAGCGTGAGGCCGCTCACCGCGGCGACATGGGACCCAGCCGTTTGAGCTGCGTGACGTGCTTCGGCGACAGCTCTTCCAGGCAGGTGACGCCCAGCAGCGCCATGGTCCGCACAATCCCGCCGGCAAGGATGTCGATCGCCCGCGCGACGCCCGCCTCGCCACCGGCCATCAGGCCGTACAGGTAGGCCCGCCCCACCAGCGTGCAGCGGGCCCCCAGCGCGATCGCGGCGACGATGTCGGCGCCCGACATGATGCCGGTGTCCACCAAGATCTCGGTGTGTTTACCAAGCTCGCGCGCGACGACGGGCAGCAGGTGGAAGGGCACCGGGGCCCGGTCCAGTTGGCG
The DNA here is from genome assembly GCF_059813315.1 of Mycobacterium sp. NGS11. NCBI lineage: Bacteria > Bacillati > Actinomycetota > Actinomycetes > Mycobacteriales > Mycobacteriaceae > Mycobacterium > Mycobacterium sp. NGS11. The sequence continues at coordinate 318,665 of NZ_JCALEJ010000003.1, read as the reverse complement.
CCCACCATGGTTCGACAACACCAGGCCGTCGACGCCGCGGTCGACGACGGCGCGCGCATCCTCGAGCGTCTGAATCCCCTTCACGACGAGCTTGCCGGGCCACTGCTCCTTGATCCATTCCAGGTCGTCGAAGGTGAGGCTCGGGTCGAACATGGTGCTCAAGTATTCGGAGACGGTGCCCGGCCAGCGATCCAGCGAGGCGAAGGCCAGCGGCTCGGTGGTCAGCAGATCGAACCACCATTTCGGGTGCGGCACCGCGTCGAGCACCGTGCGCAGTGTCAGGGTGGGCGGGATCGTCATGCCGTTGCGGTTGTCCCGCAGCCGCGCACCGGAGACCGGAACGTCGACGGTCGCCAGCAGGGTGTCGAATCCCGCGGCGGCGGCGCGCCGCACCAGCGCCATCGAGCGCTCGCGATCGCGCCACATGTAGAGCTGGAACCACTTTCGGCCCTGCGGGACGGCGGTGACCAGATCTTCGATCGCGCAGGTGCCCAGTGTGGACAGCGAGAACGGGATGCCCGCGCGGGCCGCCGCTTGCGCGCCGGCGATCTCGCCCTCGGTGTGCATCAAACGGGTGAAACCGGTGGGCGCGATCGCGAATGGCAACACCACCGGCCGGCCCAGTACGTCCCAGCCCGCGGTGACTTGGGAGACGTCGCGCAGGATGGTCGGATGAAATTCGATGTCGCGGAACGCTTGTCGAGCACGTTCGATCGACAGCTCGTCTTCGGCGGCGCCGTCGGTGTAGTCGAACGCGGCCTTGGGGGTGCGGCGTTTGGCGACGGCTCGCAGATCCTCGATGGTGTACGCGGCGTCGAGGCGGCGCCTGGTCGGGTTGAACCGGGGCCGCTTGAATTGCATCAGCGGTGCCAGGTCGCGCACTTTGGGCACTCGTCGTCGGACTGCCATGTGTGCAACCGTAGTCACATGGCATCGGCAGGCGACCCCTTCGATCTCAAACGCTTCGTGGACGCCCAGGAGCCGGTGTACGGCGATGTCGTCGACGAGCTGCGCGCCGGACGCAAACGCAGTCACTGGATGTGGTTCGTCTTCCCCCAGTTGCGCGGGCTGGGCGGCAGCGCCATGGCGGCCCGGTTCGGCATCGCCTCGCTCGACGAAGCCGGCGCCTACCTGCGCCATGAGTTGCTGGGGCCGCGGTTGCACGAGTGTTCTCGGTTGGTCACCGCGGTGCAGGGGCGATCGATCGGCCAGATTTTCGGCTCGCCGGATGATCTCAAACTGCGCTCGTCGATGACGCTGTTCGCCCGCGCCACCGAGGACAACCAGGACTTCGTCGCGGTGCTCGACAAGTATTACGACGGCCACCAAGACCGGCTGACGCTGGAATGGCTTGGCGCGCCGTAGGCGGCGCAATGAATCCCGCCCTAGGCCGGGCTCAGGATCCGCCAGCCCCGCGCCTCGACCTCGACGGAGTCGACGACGTCGGGCGGCGGGGCCGCCGATCCGCCGATCACCTGTGCGCGCGGCGTGCCGAGCTCCGGTAGCGAGACGCGCAGCGGCTCGTCGTCGATATTGAGCACCACCAGCAGCGCATCGTCACCGTTGCGCGTCTCGTACACGTACTGCCGGTTTTTCAGCAGCCGTGCCGTGGTAGCTGCCGCGTGCAGCCAGGGGTAGCGGCGCCGCAGCCCGACCAGATACTGGTGCAACCGCCAGGTCTTGACCCCGAATTCATCCAGTTGCATTGGGGGAGAACCGAACTCGGGCCGTACCGCGTCGTCGCCGCCGTACCGTTCTTCCTTGACTCCGGCAAACCCGAGTTCGTCGCCGGCATACACGCTGGGCACCCCGCCGATGGTCAGCAACAGCACCAGCGCGTGGGCCACGTGTTCGGGTGTGTCCAGCCGGCTGGCGATGCGCGTGACGTCGTGGTTGCCGATGAACGTCAGCGGTGAGAAGGCGGTCAGGAAATCGTTGTGGCGCTGCATCGCCCAGTCGAGTTCGAAGAAGTTGCCGTCGTTGAGGCTGCTCCAGATCGCCTTCCACAGCTCGTATTGCGTGGCCGAGTCGAAGGTGGCGGCCCGGACGTAAGCGGCGTAGTCGCCGTGAATGAGTTCGCCGACGAACCATGCGTTCGGGTAGCGCTCGCGCACCCGCGGCAGCGTTGCGGCCCAGAAGTGTTGTGGCACCGCGTAAGCGGCATCGAGACGCCAACCGTCGGCGCCGCGCCCCAGCCAGTGCGCCATCACGTCGACGGTGTAGTCGGCGACTTCGGGGTTGTCGTGGTTGAGGGTGATCAGCCCGGAGTGGCCTTCGAAGGTGTGGAAACGGCCGGGACGTCCGCGAAACCAGCGCGCGGCGCCGTCGTCGTCGGCAGCCTGCCGGTAGCGCGCGAAATCCTGCCCGACGTGATTGAACACGCCGTCGAGAAGCACGCGCAGCCCGCGGCGATGCGCCTCGGCGACCAGGTGGTCGAAGTCGGTGTCATCACCCAGTCGGGGATCGATGCGGTAGTGGTCGGTGGTGTCGTAACCGTGTGTGCGCGAGGCGAAGATGGGACCGAGCGCAATGCCCGATGCGCCGAGTTCGATGGCGTGGTCCAACCAGTCGACGAGCCGCCGCAACCGGTGTTGCTCCGGTTGCGGCGGCTCGTTTGACTGCGGCGTGGGGAATGCTCCCACGAACCCCAGGGGGTAGACCTGCCACCAGATCGCGTGCTGGACCCAGGCGGGCTCGGTCACGGCGGTCACGACGGCGCGGTCAGCCGACCGCTGCCAGCGTTTGGGCGGTGACGATCGCTTGTGCCACACCGGAAATGATCGCCGCGGCCTTCAACGCCTCCTGGATCGTTTCCCGGCTGACACCGGCCTCGCGCAGCGTGTGCTCGTGAGCGGCCACGCAATCCGGGCAGCCGTTGATCGACGACACGGCGAACGACCACAGTTCGAAGTTGACCTTCTCCACGCCGGGATTGGCGATGATGTTCATCCGCAATCCCGCGCGCAGGTCGTCGTACTTGCCGTCCAGGAAGCCGCGGCCACGGTAGAACACGTTGTTCATGCCCATGATCGACGCGGCTCCCAGCGCCGCGTTGTATGCCTCCGCGGACAGGATGTCGGCCGCCTCGGCCCCGATCTCGGTGAGCACCTGGGTGTTTCGGGTCGCCGCGGCGCTGGCCAGCAGCGTGCCCCACAGCTGCTCCTCATTGAGCTCGGTCGTGCGGGTGATCGAGCCCAGGTTGAGCTTGAGATCCTTGGCGTACTCCGGTAGCGCTTCTTTGAGGTTGTCGACGCTCATCTCGCCTCCTAATCAAGCCTTGTACCCGTCCGGGCCCGACTTAAGCCGACTGCTTGAGCAGCTCGGTGGCGTCCAGCGTCGGGTCACCCTTGCGCCAGTTGCAGGCGCACAGCTCGTCGGACTGCAGTGCGTCCAGCACCCGCAGCACTTCTTCGACGTTGCGGCCCACGGAGCCCGCGGTGACCGAGACGAACTGGATCTCGTTGTTCGGGTCGACGAGGAAGGTCGCCCGGTCCGCCACGCCGTCGGCGTTCAGCACGCCGGTGCCCAAGCTCAGCTCCCGCTTGATGTCCGAGAGCATGGGGAACGGCAGCTTCTTCAGGTCCTCGTGCTGCGCACGCCAGTTGAAGTGCACGAACTCGCTGTCGATCGATACGCCGAGCACCTGCGCGTCGCGGTCCTCGAATTCGTCGTTGAGCTTGCCGAACGCGGCGATCTCGGTCGGGCACACGAACGTGAAGTCCTTCGGCCAGAAGAACACCACGCGCCACTTGCCGGCGTGGTCCTCGTTGGTGATGGTGGTGAAGTAGTCCCCAGGCTGCTTGGCGTCGACCTTGGACAGATCGCCCGCGATCAACGCAGTGAGCTCGTAGGCGGGGAACTGGTCGCCGATGGTCAGCAGAGGCATATCGCTCCTTGTCTGGATTTAATCAAGATTAGCTTTCCTTCCCAATAGTGCCGGGTACTCTAATTGAAGTAAAGGTGATATTTCCCACTAGAGTTATAGGTATGTCCGATAAGAGTTATCAACCCACGATCGCCGGCCTACGCGCATTCGTCGCGGTCGCCGAGAAGCGGCAATTCAGCAGTGCGGCAACGGCTCTCGGTCTTAGCCAGTCGACGCTGTCGCAAGCGCTGGCGGCACTGGAAGCCGGGTTGGGCACCCAGCTGGTTGAGCGCTCCACCCGGCGTGTCTTCTTGACACCGGAGGGCAGGCAGCTGCTGCCACGCGCCCAGGCCGTCGTCGAGGCGGCGGACGCGTTCAGCGCAGCGGCGGCGGGTTCGTCGGACCCGCTGAGGGCAGACATGCGCCTGGGCCTGATACCCACCGTGGCCCCCTACGTGCTGCCGACGGTGCTGGCCGGTGTTGCCGAGCAACTGCCGGAGCTGACGCTGCGGGTGACCGAAGACCAAACCGAACGGCTGTTGGCGGTCTTGCGGGAGGGCGCGTTGGACGCGGCCCTCATCGCCCTGCCTGCCGAGGGCGCCGGCCTGACCGCTATCCCGATCTACGACGAAGATTTCGTACTAGCCCTGCCGCCGGGCCATCCGCTGGCAGGTAAGCGCCGGGTGCCGGCCACCGCCCTGGCCGACCTGCCGCTGCTGCTGCTGGACGAGGGCCACTGCCTGCGTGATCAGGCGCTCGACGTCTGCCACAAGGCGGGCGTACGAGCGGAACTGGCCAATACCCGGGCCGCGTCGCTGGCGACCGCGGTGCAATGTGTGACCGGCGGCCTGGGCGTGACGCTCATTCCCCAGAGCGCGGTGCCGGTCGAGGCGTCCCGAAGCCGCCTGGGCCTCGCGCAGTTCGCGGCGCCTCGCCCCGGCCGGCGGATCGGTTTGGTTTTCCGCTCGTCGAGCGGGCGCGACGAGTCCTACCGCCGGCTGGCCGGGCTCATCGGCGAACTGATCAGCAGCCAGCATCAAGTGCGGATGGTGAAGTAGGCGATCGCCTGTAGGTTCTGCGTATGGAGAAGGTCATCGCAGTGCTCAGACGTGCCGAGCCGGACGACGCGTGGTGCGCCCGGCAACGTGGACACGTCGCCGATGCGCTGCTGCAACTGGGCGTCGCCGGGCTGCAGATGAACGTTCGTGACAGCAACGTGCGTCATTCGCTGATGACACTGACGACCTTGAAGCCGCCCGTGGCAGCGGTGGTGAGCATGTGGACCCAGCAGTGCTACGGCGACCAGACGACGGCGGCACTCAAATTCCTCGGCCAGGAATGTGAGCAGCTGGCCGCGTACCTGGTGACCGAGTCGGTCCCGATGGTCGCTCCACCATCCGAACCCGGCACTCGCACACCAGGTTTGGCCAACATCGCGCTGCTGCGCCGTCCTGACGGCATGGACGAGGCGACCTGGCTGCACCGTTGGCAGCGTGATCACACGTCGGTGGCCATCGAAACGCAGTCGACGTTCGGCTACACCCAGAATTGGGTGGTGCGGGCGCTTACCCCCGATGCACCGGGAATCGCGGGCATCGTCGAGGAGTTGTTCCCACCGGAGGCCATCACCGACCTCAAGGCTTTCTTCGGAGCCGTCGATGATGACGACCTGCAGGACCGATTGGGCCGAATGGTCGCCAGCACAACGGCATTCGGTGCCAACGAGAACATCGACACCGTGCCGACCAGCCGCTACGTATTCGCGACACCGTTCCGGGATTGAGGTCCGATCATGACATCACTCGACGAGGCAGTGACCCTGGCCAAGGGGGAAAGCGGGCTGGCGGTGATCTCCACCGTTCGCGCCGACGGGACGGTGCAGGCTTCGCTGGTCAACGTGGGCCTGCTGGCGCACCCGTCGACCGGCGAGCAAGTCCTCGGCTTCACCACCTACGGCAAGGTCAAGCTGGCCAACCTGCGCGCCCGGCCGCAGCTGGCCGTGACTTTCCGCAACGGATGGCAGTGGGCGACCGTCGAGGGCCGCGCCGAACTAATCGGCCCCGACGATCGCCAGCCCTGGCTGACGGGAGCGGATCAGCTGCGGTTGCTGCTCCGCGACGTGTTCACCGCCGCGGGCGGCAGCCACGACGACTGGGACGAGTACGACCGGGTGATGGCGTCCGAAGGGCGCGCCGTCGTGCTGATCGCCCCAACCCGGGTCTACAGCAACGGCTAGCCTCGGGGCTGCTGGCGTGGTGACCCGCTGCGCCCGGCTGCGCCGCGCTTGCGATCCCCACTAGGCTGCTGGCGTGACGCTGCAGATCGATGACGAGAACCGGGTGCGCACCCTCACGCTGAACCGGCCCGAGGCGCTCAACGCGTTCAACGAAGCCCTCTACGACGCCACCGCCGAGGCGCTGCTCGCCGCCGCCGAAGACCCCGAGGTCGCCGTCGTGCTGCTGACCGGCGCCGGTCGTGGCTTCAGCGCCGGCACCGACCTGGCCGAGATGCAGGCTCGCATCGCCGATCCCGGCTTCACGCCCGGTAAGCACGGCTTCATCGGACTGATCAACGCGCTCAGCGCGTTTCCCAAGCCGCTGATCTGCGCGGTGAACGGCGTGGGCGTCGGGATCGGCGCCACCATCCTCGGCTACGCCGATCTGGCGTTCATGTCGTCGACCGCGCGCCTGAAGTGCCCGTTCACCAGCCTGGGCGTGGCGCCCGAAGCGGCTTCGTCATATCTGTTGCCCCAGCTGGTCGGCCGGCAGAACGCGGCCTGGCTGCTGATGTCGTCGGAATGGGTCGGCGCCGACGAGGCGTTGCGCATGGGCCTCGTGTGGCGTGTCTGCGAGCCCGACGAGCTGTTGGCCCAGGCCCGCCGGCACGCCGAAATCCTTGCCTCCCGGCCGATTTCGAGCCTGATGGCCGTCAAGCACACGATGATGGAACCGGTCCGCCCGGAAATCGTGGCGGCCACCGGTCGGGAAAACGCGCACTTCGCCGAACTCATGGGTGCGCAAGCCAATGCGGCGGCCCTGGCCGACTTCAACAAACGCTGAGGCGGCGCCTAAACCGACTGCGCCGTTTGCAATCTGGCCGCGTCGGCCAGGATGGCACGCAGCGTGCGCCGGCAGCGGCCGCAGTCACCGCCGGCGCCACATGCGGCTGCTATCTCTTTGGAGGTCGATGCGCCCTGAGCGACGACGTCGCACACGGTCTGGTTGGTGGCCCCAACACAGAGGCACACGTACATCAGCGCACCTCCTGCACGTCCGCGTCCCCTTCGTCGTTGGTCCAGCGTCTGCGACTCGTCCCCGGCCGAGGCATCGAGCACCATGGTGATGAGGCCGAATACGCGTGCCGCTTATTAGTGGAGTCTAACCTAAGTTCGTAAGCCCAGTCTAACCTAACCAAGGCGCGACTTACTTCACTCGGCACGTCACTGAGTGCAGCCAAACCTTGCTGGAACATTCCCAGGGGCCGTGGCAAAGTGCTGCTAGCGCCCGGGTTTGTGCGCGACAGCCCAGCGCACCCGCCGCGGCCACACACGACAGCCGCTCACACCGTAGGAGTGACAATGCAAGGGGATCCGGAAGTTTTGCGTCTGCTCAACGAACAGTTGACCAGCGAGCTCACCGCGATCAACCAATACTTCCTGCACTCCAAGATGCAGGACAACTGGGGGTTCACCGAGTTAGCTGAGCACACCCGGGCCGAGTCTTTCGACGAGATGCGCCACGCCGAGGCGATCACCGACCGCATCCTGTTGCTCGACGGCTTACCGAACTACCAGCGGCTGTTCTCACTGCGCATCGGCCAGACGCTACGCGAGCAGTTCGAGGCCGACCTGGCCATCGAATACGAGGTGATGGAGCGGCTCAAGCCGGCGATCATCCTGTGCCGGGAAAAGCAGGACTCCACCACGGCGAACCTTTTCGAGGACATCGTGGCCGACGAGGAAAAGCACATCGACTACCTCGAGACCCAGCTGGAATTGATGGACAAGTTGGGCGTGGAGTTGTACTCGGCGCAGTGCGTGTCGCGGCCACCCAGCTGACTCTCGGGCGCCGCCCCGCGGGGTTTTGGTTGCCACCGGTTGACCGTGGGCACTCATTACCATCGAACGCCGTGGGAAGGCAGGCATGACGAGGGCGACACCAACAGCGGCTCCGGCCGGCCACGCTCCGGATTCGCAGCCCGGCAATGTCGCGGTCGACCCGCAGCGTCGCAACTTCATCTTCGTGGCGATCCTGCTGGGCATGCTGATGGCCGCACTGGACCAGACGATCGTGGCGACCGCGTTGCCGACTATCGTCGCCAATCTCGGTGGCGCAGGCCATCAATCGTGGGTCGTCACCAGTTACCTCCTCGCCTCGACCATCATCACCGCCCTCGTCGGCAAGTTCGGTGACCTCTTCGGCCGCAAGCGGGTGTTTCAGTCGGCGGTCGTGTTCTTCGTCACGGGATCGGTGCTGTGCGGCCTCTCCAGTTCGATGGGCATGCTGGTCGCGTCGCGGGCGCTGCAGGGCGTCGGCGGCGGCGGGCTCATGGTGACCGCCATGGCCCTGATCGGCGAGGTGATCCCGCTGCGGGACCGCGGCCGCTACCAAGGGGCCATGGGAGCGGTGTTCGGCGTCACCACCGTGATCGGTCCGCTGCTCGGCGGCTACTTCACCGACCACTTCACCTGGCGGTGGGCGTTCTGGATCAACGTGCCGATCTCCGTCGTGGTCTTCTTCGTGGCCGCCGCCGCCATACCGGCGCTGACCAACCGGACCAAACCGGTCATCGACTACACCGGAATCGTGTTCGTCGGCCTGGGCGCGACCGGCCTGACGCTGGCCACCAGTTGGGGCGGGACCACCTATCCGTGGGGATCGCCCACGATCATCGGCCTGTTCGTCGGTTCGGTCATCGCGTTGTGCGTCTTCGCCTGGGTGGAGAGCCGCGCCCCCGAGCCGATCCTGCCGATCCGGTTGTTCGGGAGTTCGGTGTTCACCGTCTGCTGTGTGCTGTCTTTCGTGGTCGGGTTCGCGATGCTGGGCGCCCTGACGTTCCTGCCGACGTACATGCAGTTCGTCGACGGCGTCTCGGCCACCACGTCGGGCCTGCGCACCTTGCCGATGGTGATCGGGATGCTGACGACCTCGATGGGCAGCGGTGTCATCGTCGGCCGCACGGGCAGATACAAGGTCTTTCCCGTCGCCGGCACCGCCGTCATGGCGGTGGCGTTCTTTCTGATGTCGCGCATGGACCCGTCGACATCCACTTTGGTCCAGTCGTTGTTCCTCGTCATCCTCGGCGCCGGGATCGGGATGTGCATGCAGACCCTGGTCCTGATCGTGCAGAACACCTCGAGCTTCGACGATCTCGGCGTCGCGACCTCCGGCGTCACCTTCTTCCGCACGATCGGCAGCTCGTTCGGAGCGGCCATCTTCGGTTCGCTGTTCACCAACTTTCTGCACAGCCGGATCGGCCCGGCGATGGCGGCAAGCCGCGCGCCCGCCGCGGCCGCCGCGTCGCCGGAGGCGTTGCACCGGCTGCCACACGAGGCGGCCGCCCCGATCGTCGCCGCCTACGCCGAGTCGCTCACCCACGTGTTCGGATGGGCGGTTCCGGTAGCGCTGGTGGGTTTCGTGCTGGCGTTGTTCCTCAAACAGGTCCCTCTTCGGGAATTCCACGACAGCACAGTCGATCTCGGCGACGCGTTCGGGATGCCGACCAGCGAGACACCGGACCAGATGCTGGAGAATGCGATCGCACGGACGATGCGTGGCGTTCCCGGCATGCGATTGCGCAGCATCGCGATGCGACCCGATTGCCGACTCGACGTCGCCGGGCTCTGGGGAGTCCTGCGAATCAACCGCTACACACAGATGTACGGCACCGCCCGGGTCACCGATATGGCGGACTACCTACGGGTACCGTTCGAGGTTCTCGAGCCGACCTTCGCGCACTTGGTCTCCGCGGGTTATGCGCAGCGCGACGGCGAGCAGATCTGGCTCACGCCGGCCGGGGGGCAACAAGTCGCCTACGTGCACTCGCTGCTGTTGGCCTGGCTGGTCGACAAGCTGTCCCGGTCGCCCGACTTCCAAGGTCGCCCGGACCGCCGCGCCGTGGAAGCGGCGCTGGACCGCGTTGCGCATCGTCTTCTGGCGCAACGTGATTGGCAGGATGAACAACCGACGATGGCGATCCCGGCGGCCGCTCACTAACCGGTGTCCATACCCATTCGCCGACATCCCCGCCCCTAGGTCCGACCCGGGCGTACCATCACGCCATGAGCCGAATCGGAACATTTGCTGACGACGACCTGGCCGGCTGGTTTGCGAAGTCTCCGGACATCGGCGGCGCGCTCGGCGGCTTCAGCCAGGCGGTCTACACCAAGAACCGGTTGCCGTTGCGCACGCGCGAACTTGCCCGCGCCGTGATCGCCCACCGCAACGAATGCGTCGTCTGCGTCAACACCCGAGACGAGGACGGACCCGCCGCAGGCGTCGACGAGGAGCTCTACGACCACGCCCCCGAGTGGCGCACCTGGCCCGGGTACAGCGAACAGGAGCGGCTGGCCGCCGAATTCGCGGACCGCTTCGCCACCGACCACACGGCGCTCCGCGACGACGAAGACTTCTGGAGCCGTTGCGCCGAACACTTCTCCGATGAGTTGCTAGCTGACCTCGCCCTGTCCTGCGCGCTGTGGGTCGGCATGGGCCGAGTGCTGCGGACCCTCGACATCGGCCAGGCCTGCAAGCTCACCATCCCCAGCCGCGCATAGTCGCCCACGTTCGCGGGCACAAACGGCGCCGCCGCCGTGTTGCGATACGAACGCAACGACGGGCATGGAGGGTGAAGCCGTGAAGATTCGATTCGGCGTTGGGCTCGGCGCCGACACCGCCCCGGATCAGCTGGCGGCCATCGTCGATCACCTCGAGGCCGCCGGGGCGGACTCGCTGTGGTTTTCCGAGCTGGTGTATTCCCCGGCGGTCGATCCGGTGGTCGGCATGGCGTATGCACTCGCGCGGACGACCCGGTTGAAGGTGGGGACGTCGGTGGCGGTGCTGCCGGGCCGGCACCCGGTGCTGGTGGCAAAGCAATTGGCGTCCCTGGCGGCGGTCGCGCCGAAGCGGGTCCTCCCCGTCTTCGGTCTCCGCTCGGCCATACCGGCCGAACGCGAAGTCTTCGTGGTCCCCGACGGCGAGCGCGCGGCGGTGTTCGACGAGTCGCTGCGGTTGCTGCGAGCGGCACTCGTCGAGGAGTCGGCGACGTTCGCCGGCCGGTATTTCAGCGTCACCGATGTTGCCGTTGCCCCGAGACCGACACCGCCGCTGGACATTTGGGTTGGCGGATCGGCGGAGGCGGCGTTTCGGCGCATCGGCGCGCTGGGCGACGGCTGGCTGGGCAGCTTCCTTACCCCGGCGGAGGCGCGGGACGGGCGAGAAGCGATCGAGCGGGCGGCGGCGCAAGCAGGGCGCAGCATCGACCCCGACCACTTCGGCATCTCATTGGCCGTTGCGGAGGACGGAGTATTGCCCGCGGAATTGGCCGCGGCGGTGCGCCGGCGCCGCCCGGACCGAGACCCCGGCGAACTGATCGCCGCCGGGTGGGATCAGCTGCACCGGCAACTCGACGCCTACATCGAGGCGGGATTGACGAAGTTCGTCATCCGGCCGGTGGGCAAAGCGCCGGTGGATGGCTTTTTGGATCGGTTCGTCACCGAACTCGTCGCCCGGCAGAACTGAGCGACACCGCTGACGCCGTTTGCCGTGCCGGAGCGGTCCGGGATTGGGAGAATGGCTCGCATGACCGGCACACCGCTCGCCGCCGCGGCCATTGCCCAGCTGGAGGCCGAGGGCGTCGACACGGTCATCGGCACGGTGGTGAATCCCGCCGGGCTGACCCTGGCCAAGACCGTTCCGATTCGGCGTACGAACACATTCGCGGATCCGGGGCTGGGGGCCAGCCCGTCCTGGCACGCGTTCGCCATCGATCAGACCGGCATCGCCTTCACCCCCGACGTCGGCGTGGTGGGGGACCAGCGCCTCCGTATCGACTTGTCCGCGTTACGCATCGTCGGTGACGGTCTGGCCTGGGCGCCCGCCGCGTTTTTCGAACAGGACGGCACCCCCGTTCCCACGTGTGGCCGGGGAACGTTGCGTCGCATCGAGGCCGCGCTCACCGAAGCCGGCGTCGAGGCCTCGATCGGGCACGAAATCGAATTCCTCCTGGTTGGACCGAACGGCGAGCGGCTCCCGTCGACCTTGTGGGCGCAATACGGCCTGGCCGGTGTGCTCGAGCACGAGGAGTTCGTGCGGGACGTGATCGGATCGGCCACGGGAGCCGGCATTTCGATCGAACAGTTTCACCCGGAGTACGGCGCCAACCAGTTCGAGATCTCGCTGTCCCCACAGCCCCCGGTTGCCGCCGCCGATCAGCTGATACTGATGCGGCTCATCATCGGCCGCGCGGCCCGTCGCCATGGGCTGCGCATCAGCCTGTCACCCGCACCCTTCGCCGACGGCGTCGGATCCGGGGCGCACCAACACTTTTCGCTATCGGCGTCCGACGTGCCGTTGTTCTCCGACGGCCCCGAATCCCGGGGCATGACGACGACGGGGGAGAGCGCGATAGCGGGCGTCGTTCGCGGCCTGCCGGAGGCCCACGGCGTGCTGTGCGGGTCGATCGTCTCCGCCTTGCGGATGCGGCCCGGCAACTGGGCCGGCGCCTATGCGTGCTGGGGCACCGAAAATCGCGAGGCCGCGGTGCGATTCGTCACCGGCGGACCGGGAAGTCCCCGGGGCGGCAATGTCGAGGTGAAGATCGTCGACCCGTCGGCGAACCCGTACCTGGCGTCGGCGGCCATCCTCGGCCTGGCCCTCGATGGGATCAAATGCCAGTTGGCACTTCCGCCCGAGATCACCGTCGACCCGGCCCAACTTTCCGATTCCGACCGCGAGCAAGACGGCATCGCGCGCCTGACCGACTCGCAGGCCGAAGCCATTGCGGCACTCGACGGCTCGGAAGCGATGCGCCGCATCCTGGGCGATCCGGTGGTCGACATGGTGGTCGCGGTCCGGCGCATGGAGCAGGAGCGCTACGGCGACCTGGGGCCCGAGCAGCTTGCGGACAAGTTCCGCATGGCCTGGAGCCTGTGACGCGCCGGTTATGGTCTCCGACACTCTGACCCGACACATCGACGAAGTTGCGCTGATCGACCAGCATGTCCACGGCTGCTGGCTGACGCTGGGAGACCGGTCTCGATTCGAGAACGCGCTCAACGAGGCCGACACCGAGCCCATCAGGTATCCGGGTTTCGACTCACAGCTCGGGTTCGCGGTGCGGGCTCATTGCGCCCCGGTTCTGGGGCTGCCCAAACACAGTGATCCGCACACCTATTGGGAGCGCCGGAGCCAATTCAGCGAGGACGGACTGGCCCGCCTGTTCTTACCGGTCGCCGGGGTGAGCGACTGGCTGGTGGACACCGGAATCGGCAGCGACGAGGTCGCCGGGGTGGCCAGCATGGCCGAGCTGTCCGGCAACCACGCGCACGAGATCGTTCGCCTCGAAGAGGTAGCCGAGCAGGCCGCGCAATCGCCGGGTGACTATGCGGCGGCCTTCGAGGAGATCCTGCGCCGGCGTGCGGACGGCGCGGTCGGGACCAAATCGATCCTGGCCTACCGCGGCGGATTCGGCGGCGATCTCAGTGAGCCATCGGCGACGGAGGTCGCCGATGCGGCCAGCCGGTGGCGCGATCGCGGCGGTGCTCGGTTGCGGGATCGGATCCTCTTGCGGTTCGGACTGCACCAGGCGCTGCGGCTGGGCAAGCCGCTGCAATTCCACGTCGGGTTCGGCGACCGCGATTCCGAGCTGTCCAACGCGAATCCTCTTCTCCTGGTTGACTTTCTACGACACGCGGCGGACGTCCCGATCGTGCTGCTGCACTGCTATCCCTACGAGCGTGAGGCGGGCTACCTGGCGCAGGCGTTCCACAACGTCTATCTCGACGGCGGGTTGAGCGTGAACCACCTCGGGGCGCGGTCACCCGCGTTCCTCGCGCGTCTGCTGGAGATGGCGCCGTTCTCCAAGATCCTGTATTCGTCGGACGGATTCGGTCCGCCGGAGCTGCATTTCCTCGGCGCGATCTTGTGGCGCAGGGGCATTGACCGCGTGCTGCGGGAATTTGTGGACCGCGGTGATTGGAGCGAGGCGGACGCCATGCGGGTGGTCGATCTCATCGCCCGGCAGAACGCCACGCGCATCTACCGCGTTTGACCCCCGGTTGCCCCGGGGTACACCTCCGGTCATGGCGACCGCGAAGGGCGTCTTCGGCTGGGCCCGCGACAAGGTGGTGTCGTGGGTGCCCAAAGCCGACCTCGATCAGCGGGATCCGGATTACATCCGCGACCAGCTGCCGGGTACCTGGTTGCTGGCGTCGCTGTACTTCAGGGCCGACGTGCGCAGCCTGCATCGGATCCCGGCCGAGGGCCCGGTGTTGCTGGTCGGCAACCACAGCGGCGGCAACGTGCCGCCCGACACGTTCGTCTTCACGCTCGCTTTTTGCTCCTACTTCGGCGTCGAGAGGCCCTTCTACCAGTTGGCGCACGACCTCGTCGTCTCCGCGCCACCGCTCGGCTCGCTGCGCAAATTCGGAACCGTCGCGGCCAATCCCGAAAACGCCCGCCTCGCACTGGAATCCGGGGCTGCCCTGCTGGTCTACCCCGGCGGCGACTACGAGGTCTTTCGCCCCACGTGGGAACGCCACAAGGTCGACTTCGGCGGCCGCATGGGCTACGTACGGTTGGCCCGCGAAACCGGCGTGCCGATCGTCCCCGTCGCCAGTGTGGGCGGCCAGGAAAGCGCGCTGTTCCTCAACCGGGGGCAGTGGCTGGCCAAGCTGCTGATGGCGGACAAGTTGCTCCGGCTCAAGAGCATCCCGATATCACTGGCGCTGCCTTGGGGCATCAACATCAGCGATCTGGCGGGCCACATTCCGTTGCCCACCAAGATCGTGATCGAGGTCCAGGACCCGATCGAGGTCGACGGCGACGATCAAGCGGTGCACGACAAGGTGATGGCCTCCCTGCAGGGTGGCGTCGACCGGCTGGCCGCCGAACGACGATTCCCGGTGATCGGCTGATGCGCGTCGAACGCCGCTGCATCATCAACGCCGACCGCGACGCGGTCTGGAAAATCGTCAGCGACCCGGATTGCTACCCCTCGTTCATGACGAACCTCGAGCGATGGGAGTCGTCGAACGAGATTCCCGCCGGTGTCGGCGCGCGCTACACCGTGCACTGGAAGATCGGCTCCGTGCCGGTGGGTGGCCTGATCGAGGTGGTCGAGTTCGACGAAGGCCGCGATCTCGCCTGGGTGGGCATCACCGGGGTTACGCTGCGCGGGCGGATGCGGTTGCGCGACAGAGGCGACGGCTGCACGAAGGTGACGTTCCGGCTGTCGTATCAGGCTCCCGGCGGAATACTCGGCTACATCGCCGACCGGATCGCCGTGCGTCAGGTGGGACGCACCCTGGCGGATACGTTGAAACGCCTCCGGAAATTGGCCGAGTCGTAGCCTGAACAGGGATCGTCAGACCAGGGCCGAAGCGTCGAAGACCCAGCTGACATCGCCAGCGGCCAGGCCCTCGAAGTGGTTCGGGGGAGCGAAGGCAACCAAACTGTTCATGTCCCAATAGTCTTTCCAGACAGTCACTTTGCCGTCCACGACCTTGTGGACCGTCACGAAGCGCAGCACTCCCTGTTCGCCGGTGGCGAAGGTCCACGTCTCGGAGTGCTCGTAGAGCACATCGGAGCCGTTCGACACCAGCACGCCGGTGTGGTTCTCGTAGCCGGCCAACTGCTCGAGCCCCATCTTGAGGCGTTTGACGATGTCGTCCGGACCACGGGCCGCCAACGCGGGGACCGGCATGTCGACATAGAGGCAGTCGTCGGACAGGAAGGTCTTGATCGCCTCCCAATCTCGCCGCGAAAGCGCCTGCCACAGCCCACGGACCACATCCTCGACCGCGATCATAGATACCTCTGTCATAGCGGCAAATAAACTCTGTCACAGCCCCGGTGTCAACCACTCGGGTCATGCTCGCCCGCGTACCAAAGCACGTGCTACAGCACCGCGCGACGCTTCAACCGTCCACCGCGGCCATCGAACGGGCCGGCCCCAGGTTCACCGGCAACGACGACCATCCGCGCAACACGCGGGTTTCGCGCCTGCTCCCGGCGCCCGCCGCGCGCACCTCGGGGAAGCGGTCGAAAAATGTCCGCAATCCGACTTCGCCCTCGGCCCGGGCAAGGGCCGCGCCGAGGCAGAAGTGCCGGCCGCCGGAGAAGGCGAGATGCCTTCCGGCGTTTTGCCTTTCGATGTCGAAGCGATGCGGGTCGGGGAACACGGCCGGATCCCGGTTGGCGGCGGCCAGATACACCAGCACCAGGTTGCCACGCTGTAATCGCCGACCGGCTATCTCGACGTCATTGAGCGCGATCCGCGCGGTCAGCTGCACCGGCGATTCCAGCCGCAGGATCTCCTCGACGGCGTTGGGCCACAGCTCGGGGCGCCGTCTCAGGGTGTCGAGGTGCTGGGGGGTGTCCAACAGCATGCGAATCCCGTTGCCCAGCAGATTGACCGTGGTCTCGAAACCGGCGGCCAACACCAGCCCGGCGATCGCCTGCAGCTCCTTGTCATTGAGATATGTTTCGGCAGAACCACTTTCGGAAATCTGAATCAGTTGGCTCATCAGATTGTCGCTGGGTTCCACCCGCAACTGCCGCAGATGCTCGTCGAGCCAGGAGCTGAAGCCGCAGATCCCTTCCTGCACTCGGCGGTACTGCCGCCAAGGCAATCCGATGTCCAGGCTCGGGGCGGCCAGTTCACCGAATTCAAGGACGCGCGGTCGCTCCGCCTCGGGCACGCCGAGGATGTCGCTGATGATCGAAACCGGAAGTTGCGAGCAGTACCGCTCGACGATGTCCACCACACCCGACTCGCCGGCCAGTCGATCCAGCAGCTCGGCGGCGGTCCGCTCTACGCGATCTCGCAGCGCGGCAACGGCCCTCGGGGTGAACACCGCCGACACGGTCTTGCGGTAGCGGGTGTGGTCGGGCGGCTCGACGGCCAGCAGCGACGGTGCACGCAGCGGGTGTAGCGCATCGTCGCGGGTGCGGCGTTCCAGCCATCGCAACGGCGCCGGCAGATTCGATCCGAAGATCAGCACCCGGAAGTCATCGGACCGCAGCAGTTCATGGGCGAGCGCGTGATCGGCCGTCAAATAGGCGACGCGGCCCTTCACCAGCCTGCCCTGGGCGCGGACCTGGTCGTAGTACCGCACCGGGTCGGCGGCGACCGCCGGATCGGCGATCAGTCTGGCCTGTACGTCGCCCCTGCGCGCCCCGAGCGATGCGGCGCCGCGGATGAAGCCGTGCATCGCGAACCAGTGCACTCGTTCCTTCACTGGCCCTCCCTCGCCCGGGTGTGGTTTCGCGTCTGGGCCCTTGTCACTTCTCGAATCAGCACTGCGCGACGATTTTGAAGTCGGTGGTCACCACTTTGTTGGGGTTGCCGCTGTTGATGCCATACGCGCTGCCCGTGATGGTGTAAGCGTCGTTGGCGAGGTCAGCATGCGCGTCTCCCACGCCCCCTTGCCAGAAGCTGCCGGTGAAACCGTCGACGTTGCGAATCTTCACCCACTGCGGCATCGCCCGGTAACCACTGAGCAGCACCACCGCCTCGACGCCGCCGTCGTGGTCGGGGATGTCGATGGTGCGATACATCTGATCCTGACTGCACGCCGGGGGCCGCGTCGTATGAGTCGCGCCGTCGATGGTCAGGCGGGCGGCCCGGCGAGGCGTCGTCTGCGACGAGCCGCACCCCGCGGCGCTGACGACGACAGCCGCCAGGGCCACAGCGAATGTGGGCAAACGGTTGTGCATCAGCCGACCTCCTTACTGCCGCTTCGGCACGAGGGCCGGTAGGGACTTGACGATGCTGCGTCGCACGAATTCCGGACTCAGACCCTTGAACAAGTCAATCAGGCGGATGCTCCTCGGTACATACCAGTGCAACCGCTTCTGATTGTGGTAGGCCTGCCACGCCGTCTCGGCCACGCTGGCTGCCGGCATCAACCGGAACATGCCCTTCTTGGGTGCGGTGGCCCGCAGTTGCTCAGCCGTCATCGGCGCGCCGCCGTCGTCGGAGTGGTTGGTCGTCGTCGTGAGGATGGCGGTGTCGATCAGACCGGGGAGCACGTCGGCGACGCGCACCCCGTGCCGCTGCCACTCCACGCTCAGCGCTTCGGTCAGACCCTTGACCGCGTGCTTGGTGGAAGAGTAGACGGCCAAGCGGGGCATGCCATACGTGCCCGAGGACGACGACGTCGAGAACATCAGACTGCCGGGGGTCTTCTTGAGGTACGGCAGTGACGCGTATGCGCCGGTCAATACCGCCTTGAAGTTGATGTCGACGACGCGCATCGCGGCCTCATACGGCACGTCTTCGAACCAGCCGGACTCGCCGATCCCGGCGTTGTTCCACATCATGTCCAGGCCGCCGCCGGCGTTGCCGGCGCAGAAATCGGCCAGGGCGCGGTCGAGGGCCGCCTTGTCCGTCACATCGACGGCGCGGGTCCACAGTCGGTCGCCACCGAGTTCGTCGTTCAGCGTCGCCAGGCCGGCATCGTTGCGGTCGACGGCGCCGACACGCCATCCCTTGCCGTGAAACAGCTTTGCGCCCTCGCGACCCATGCCACTGCCCGCACCGGTGATGAAGACCGATTTCACGAGCGTCAGCCCGCCTCGACCACGTCTTTGATGCGGTAGAGCGTCTTGGTCATGTCGCGGATGTTGCGGCGCTTGCGCAGAAAACCGCCGAACAGCCAGTACACGCCGAGCCACGGTGCCGGGTTGAGCCGAAACGACTCGGTGACGTCGGTCCCACTTCCGCTGGGCGCCAACCGGTAATGCCAGTTGTTGACCGCGCGGTCACCGAGGAGCACCGCAAAGCCGAATTCGCGCCCGGGTTCACAAGCGGTGACCTTGCATGTCGTCCAGTACACCGGCCCCATCTCGTTGCGCTTGACGTGACCGCGGAATTTCGCGCCGAGGGCCGGGCCGGTCGAATCACCGAGCCACTCGGCTTCGAATACTTCCGGGGAGAATTTCCCCGTGTTGCGGACGTCTGCGATCAAATCCCAGATCTTGGCCGCAGGAGCCGCCATGTGAACAGTCGCCGAACCTTCCATGGGCTGATCCAAACACAGCCCGGCGCTGGGTCATAGACCGCAGTCGCGTTTCATCAACGCGGGACGGCCGCCTGGATCAGCCCATTGATGATCTGCTTGATGCCCTGGGCGGGGTGCGAGTACCAACCGATCGGCAGGCCCGAGTTGGCGCCACACTTTGGCCAGGGCTCCACTCCCTCTTCGGCGAAAACCCGGTTGGCCACAGCGATTTGCTGCTCCCTGGATGCGGCCGCGGGGTTGCCGACGCCACCGTACTGGGCCCAGGTGCCCGGTTTGAATTGCAGTCCACCGTATTCGCCGTTGCCGGTGTTGGCGTGCCAGTTGCCACCGGATTCGCATTGCGCGATCGCGTCCCAGTTGGGGGTCGGGGCCGCGTTCGCCACACCCGTGGACGAGGTCATCGACGCTGCAACGAACCCGCCGACCATTACGGCCTTAACGAGAGGCTTGCAGAGATTTCTCATGCCCGGGATTTCGGCGCGTGTAGCCAAAGCGTTACCTATTCGAAAATGGCGCGAGATATGCCATCTATCTGCGGAAATCGCCTTTTTGACGGCCAGAATGGGACCGTTAGAAATTGGTGAGGAAAAATTAAGCTATTGCTGGCAATAGGACTGCGTCGCTGATAACAGGGCCTGTCGGTAGAGGTCGTCGAGCTGCCGACCTTGGGCGACGCCGCCTCTCGCGGCGTCGAGCTGCGCGCCACAGTCCGGCGAGTGCAGCAGGCCCCAATTGCTGAAAATCTGAGTCAGCATCGTCTGGTTCAGGGTGTCGATCGTTGATCGCGACGCCGACAGCTCCGGCGAATCACCCGGAGCGCCCGCCGGATTCAGCTTCCAATTCGCGAACCGGCTGTATTCGATGGCCTCAGTGGCATTGATCTGGTCACCGAACACCCGGACGACGTAGTCGCGGTCGACCTGTCCGGCGACGGCTTCGTCGCCCAGCTTCGTCAGCTCCTGCTGCACTCGGGCCGGGTCGTCAACGGCGCCGTGCTTGGTCCATTTGTAGGCAGCGACCGGCTCCGCAACCTGCAGCCGCTGGGCGGCGGCGTCGACCAAAGCGGTTAGCGGACTAGTGGAGTCGGCCCGAGCCGGCGCCACGAGCACCGCCAGGCCGCCGACCACGACACAGGAGACCATGGCTAACGACGGGACCCAGCGGTGCATGACGACAATTCTGGCGCGTCCGTGGCCTCGCGCCGGCCAGAGCGCCCCGACGAGATGTCTCCACAGCCATCGTTGTCGCCGAACGATCGCCCCTGGACGCACTACTGCGCCTGACGGAGTCGTCAGGCGCAGTAGTGACCGAACGTGCGAGGCGCTGCTTATCCGCCGCCGCCCTGAGTGGCGCCGAGGGCGCCCTGCAGGTCGGGCTTCATCGCGTTGAGCTGCGCTCCCCAGTACTCCCAGCTGTGGGTGCCATTGGCGTCGAAGTTGAACACCGCGTTGTGCCCGCCGGCGCCGTTGTAGGCGTCCCGGAACTTCAGGTTGCTGCTGCGCACGAAGTTCTCCAGGAATTCGGCCGGCATGTTCGCCCCACCGAGCTCGGACGGCGTGCCATTGCCGCAGTACACCCAGAGCCGGGTGTTGTTGCCGACCAGCTTCGGGATCTGGATGCTCGGGTCGTTGCGCGCCCACGCCGGGTCGCTCGACGGCCCCCACATGTCGTTGGCCTTATAGCCACCCGCGTCGCCCATCGCCAGGCCGATCAGGCTCGGCCCCATTCCCTGCGACGGGTCCAGCAGGGCAGACAGCGAGCCGGCGTAGATGAACTGCGCGGGGTGGTAGGCGGCAAGGATCATCGCCGAGGAACCGGCCATCGAGATGCCGACCGCGGCGCTTCCGTTGGGCTTCACACTCTTGTTGGACTGCAGGTACTGCGGCAGCTCGCTGGTGAGGAAGGTCTCCCATTTGTACGTCTGGCAGCCGGCCTTACCGCAGGCCTGGTTGTACCAGTCGCTGTAGAAGCTGGATTGGCCACCGACCGGCATGACGACCGACAGGCCCGACTGGTAGTACCACTCGAACGCCGGGGTGTTGATGTCCCAGCCGTTGTAGTCATCTTGAGCCCGCAGACCGTCCAGCAAGTACACCGCGGGAGATCCGCTGCCGCCGCTCTGGAACTGGACCTTGATGTTGCGGCCCATGCCGGCGGACGGCACCTGCAGGTATTCGACGGGCAGACCCGGCCGCGAAAACGCATTCGCCGTCGGGGCACCGCCGGCAAGACCGATCAGGCCCGGCAGCGTGGCTGCCGCCGCTGTGCCGACCAAAAGCCGGCGCCTCCAGGCCCGGATCTTCTCGCTCAGAACTGTCATACCTGCCCCTTGTCGCTGTGGTCAGTGTGATCGTGATCTCACAGGAATTTACCGTGTGAGTCCGTCAAATGTCGATTAGGACGCGAACGCGTCTCCTTTTGGCATCGCTTTTCGCTTCATAATTTCGCCACCCGGCACGGCAGGGCGGCGACAGGCGAGGCATACCCACTCCGCGACAACCCAATCCGTGGGGTGCGAAAAGGCCAGGCAGGACCCCCCTTGGGCGCCACGAGGGCGCGGTGCCCATCCGATTCGCCACGTAAGGCAAACCCCCAGACCGGGCCCGCAATTATTTTCTCGCCCGATAAATCGCGATTATGGCTTGCGTGGTCGAGGGACCACCGCCGAAATCGGCGCCTGGGCTAGGACGGCTCGGTCGCCGCCCCGACCGTCCGGGAGCGGCGGACCAGCCGTGGTGAGCGGCGGACCAGCCGTGGTGAGCGGCGCCGCCTCGTTCGTCTGGCGATTCCGGGGCGAGGCCTGACCGGGGCGGCCGGACTTTTGCCGACCGCGTAGGCTCTCTCGAAGCAAGCCGATGAAGACCACGCTATCCCGGGTCTGTTCCGGCCCTCACGAATCACCGCACCTGCGGCTTC
Source organism: Mycobacterium sp. NGS11 (assembly GCF_059813315.1). Taxonomy (NCBI): domain Bacteria; kingdom Bacillati; phylum Actinomycetota; class Actinomycetes; order Mycobacteriales; family Mycobacteriaceae; genus Mycobacterium; species Mycobacterium sp. NGS11. The sequence continues at coordinate 296,640 of NZ_JCALEJ010000003.1, read as the reverse complement.
ATGGTGCGCGTCGGTGTGGCTGAGAACATCGGAGACGCGGGACCGATTGGGGCATAGATTTGGACACGGTTCTTGGCCTGTCAGTGACGCGATCCACCGTTGGCTGGGTCCTCGCTGAAGGACATGGCGCGGACGGCACCATCCTGGATCACCGGGAGCTGGCGGTGCACGCAGCTGCCGGCCTGCACGCCGCGGGTACCGCCGAGCAGGTAGTGGCAGAGGTGTCGCGGGTCGAATCGGCGGCGGCCGCGAGCGATCACCGCCTGCGGGTCATCGGAGTGACGTGGAACGACGAAGCATCCGCCCAGGCGGCGCTCGTGTTGGAGGCGTTGACCGACGCGGGATTCGACAACGTCGTGCCGATCCGGTTTCTGGAGGCCATCGAGACGTTGGCTCAGGCCATCGGGCCCGTCATCGGCTATGAGCAGACGGCGGTCTGCGTCCTCGACGATGGCTGGGCAACCGTCGTCATGGTCGACACGCACGACGGGGAAGCCCAGATTGCGACCAAGCAGGTGCGCGGCGGCTTCGACGGTCTGTCCCGCTGGCTGACCGGCATGTTCGACCGCAACGGCTGGCGGCCGGGGGGCGTTGTCGTGGTCGGCTCCGACGACGACATCGACGGGCTCTCCTGGCAACTCGAAAGAACTTTGCCGGTACCGGTTTTCGTGCAATCGATGGCACAGGTGACCATCGCGCGCGGAGCGGCGCTGTCCGCGGCGCGTAGCACCGAATTCACCGACGATCAGCTGGTGGAGCACCTCGGCGAACTCGTTCCAGCGCCCATTCAGAGACGCCAGTTGTCCTACGCCGGAGCCGTCACCGCGCTGGCGGCCGGTGCCATCACCTTCGTCGGGTCCGTATCGCTGGCGGTGGGGATCCACGTCGGCCCGGCCAGCGCGGCCGCACCGCCCACGCACGTGACCCATTCGCCCCCACCGCAAATCGTCGAGGCGGCGCCCGCCGTCGCGCCGCTTCCGGCGGCCCCACAGCCCAAGGTGGCTCCTGCGGCCAAGCCTCCTGCCGGGCAACCGGTTTCGGAGCCGGCTCCGGAAGATCAACCCGGGACCGATGGCGCACGACAGTTGGATGGCGGGAGCAGGCAGCCCTACTTGACCCGGGTGCTGGAGCACATACCCGGCGACACCGGCGATGCGGCGGTCGATTCAGCCCCTCACGCCGCGACCGACTCGCAGCCCTGATCCGCCGCCACCGCTCGGGCGGTGATGCTCAATCGCCTTGGGCGCGAACCGCGCAGAAGGTCAACGACACCTCGTCCGCGACCTGAACGGAACCCATCAGCAACGAGTAGGGCTTGATACCGTAGTCGGACTGGCGGACGGTGGATTCTGCCGACATTCGCCACGAGTCCTCGAGATCTTCTGTGCACAGCTCGATTACGTGGTCGCGCGACTTTCCCCGGATGTGCAGCGCGCCGGTGAGGCGGTAGCCGTCGTCGGTCTTCTCGATGGCGTCTGCGACGTAGCGAATCTGCGGGAATCGGCTGGCCGACAACGACTTCAGGGCGTTGGACCGCGCCAACGCCTTCTCGGCCCCGGACAGGCCCTTGACACCGCCGTCTCCGCGCAGCACTTCGAGTGAATCGGTCTCGACCGTAAGCTCCGCGCTGACGGGTCGCGAGCCGGCCCAGCGGACAGTGGCCCGCCAGGTTGTCATCGCGATGGTGAGACGATGGCCCATGCGAGCGGCCCTGCCGGCAACACCCGTGTGCAGCAACAATTCACCGTCAGCCGGGCCGATCGTCCACATGGCGTCTTTGTCTAAAGTCACGGGCCGTCACATAGTCAAAACGGTGCGATAGTGCGCCCGGCCCTCTTCGAGGGCCGCGTAGCCCTCCGCGGCTTGCTCCAACGGCAATTCCTCGATCCACGCCCGCACGCCGGACAGGACCGCGAATTGCATTGTGTCTTCGACTTCCTTCGCCGTCCCGGAGGGATGGCCGACGATGCTGACGCCCGGCGTGATGAGCTGAACCGGGCTGATCGGCAGCGGCTCGGGCGTGACGCCGATGGTGACCAGTTCACCCTGGGGGAGTATGCCGCCGACCGTGGCCGCCATCGCCTTCGAGTTGCCCGCGGTGGCCAGGACAACCGTCGCGCCGCCAAGATCCTTCAGCGCCTCGGCGGGGTCGTTGGCCGTGGAGTCGATGTAGTGATGGGCGCCCAATTTCCGGGCATCGTCAGCCTTACCGGTGCCGCGATTGATCGCGATCGTCTCGAATCCCATCGCCCGCGCGAATTGCACTCCGAGATGGCCCAGTCCGCCGACACCGAGAATCGCGACGCGATCGCCGGGCAGCGCCTTGGTGTGCCTCAAGGCGTTATAGGTAGTCACGCCCGCACAACCCATCGGGGCGGCTTCGGCGTCGGAGAGCTCGTCCGGGATTCGGGCCAGGGCGCTCACCGGCACGGTCGCCGACTCCGCGTAGCCGCCGGGATACTGCCAGCTCGGCACCTTGCCGTTCTCGCAGTGGATGAACAGGCCCTTACGGCATTGGTCGCAGTGGTAGCAGCATCCGCCGAACCAGCCGACCGCGACGCGGTCACCGACCGCGAAACCCTGTACGCCGTCGCCGATTTCGGCGATTCTGCCGGCGATTTCATGTCCCGGAGTCAGCGGCCACGATATCCCGGGGAACCCGCCGTTGACGAAGTGCGCGTCGGTGCCGCAGATGCCGCAGGCGGTGACCGTCAGGCGTACCTCGTCGCGCCCCGGCGGTGTGGTTTCGGCGTCGACCAGCTCCAAAGCTGCACCTGCGGATGGGACATGAACGGCTCGATGAGTGGGCATGCCCCTAGCTTGTCACCCCTGGGCCTGATGCGCGACAGGGCATTTCCCGGCCCCGTTGGTGTGGTAGTCGACCTGCCAGTGCTTGATTCCGTTGAGCCAGCCCGATCGGAGGCGTTCGGGCTTGCCGACCGATTCCAGATCGGGCATGGCATCGGCGATCGCGTTGAACATCAGGTCGATGGTCATCCGCGCCAGGTTGGCCCCGATGCAGTAGTGCGCGCCGGTGCCGCCGAACCCCACGTGGGGGTTGGGATCACGCAGGATGTTGAAGGTGAACGGGTCGTCGAACACTTCCTCATCGAAATTGGCGGAGCGGTAGACCATTACGACGCGCTGACCCTTTTTGATCTGAACGCCGGACAGCTCGTAGTCTTGCAGGGCGGTCCGCTGGAACGAAGTGACCGGGGTGGCCCAGCGGACGATCTCGTCGGCCGTCGTGACCGGTCGCTCGCGCTTGTAGAGCTCCCACTGATCGGGGAAGTCCGTGAAGGCCATCATGCCCTGGGTGATCGAGTTGCGGGTGGTCTCGTTGCCGGCCACGGCCAGCAGGATGACGAAGAAACCGAACTCGTCGTCGGAGAGCTTGTGCCCGTCGACGTCGGCCTCGACCAACTTGGTGACGATGTCTTCGCCGGGATTCTTCGCCCGGTCGGCGGCCATCTGCATGGCGTAGGTGATCAATTCGACCGAGGCGCCCATCGCGTCGTTGCGCGCGAACTCGGGATCCTGGTCGCCCACCATTTCATTCGACCAGTGAAAGAGCTTCATGCGGTCTTCCTGGGGCACTCCGAGTAAACCGGCGATGGCCTGCAACGGCAGCTCGCAGGAAACCTGCTCGACGAAGTCGCCCGCACCCGCGGCAGCCGCATTTTCGACGATCTTCCGGGCGCGCTCGTTCAGGTCGTCGCGTAGCCGCTCGACGGCGCGCGGGGTGAAACCGCGGGAGATGATCTTGCGCAGGTGGGTGTGCTGCGGGGCGTCCATGTTGAGCAGCACGAACTTGCCGGTATCGCGCTGCTCTTGCACGGTGCCCTCTTTGTAGCGGGGCAGCGCGGTGTTCTCCAGGCTGGAGAACACGTCGCTGCGCCGCGAAATCTCTTTGACGCCCTTGTGCTTGGACACCACCCAGAAGCCGCCGTCATCGAAGCCGCCCACGCCGTTCGGCTGTTCGTTCCACCAGATCGGCGCGGTCCGGCGCAGCTCTGCCAGTTCTTCCACGGGCAGTCGCTCGGCGTGGATGTCCGGGTCGGTGAAGTCGAACCCGGGGGGCAGATTGGGGACCGGCTGGGCGGTTGGCTTGGCGGTTGGCTCGACGGTTGGCATTGCCCGCTCCTCGATGACGAAGTGGTCTAGTCGTCTTTGTGCAAGGAAACCACTGCCACACCTTGGTTGTGAAGCATTGACGCAAGATCGCCGGGCGCGAATTGGAACGTGTTCTTCACCGGCGGTTCGCCGCCTAGCGGTGGGTCCACGCCCGGCGATCGCGGTCGCACGCCGAATCGGTCTTGTGGCCGACTGTCGGACCGATATGCTTTGGTGCAGGTCACCGGCGACGACAGGCGGGGTAGGACATGATTCGGGAACTGCTCAGCGCCGCTTCGATAGCGGGCATCACCATCGGCTTGGCCCCGTGCGCGGCCGCCGGTTACGACGGCGACGTACCGGGGATGAACTACCAGGCCTCGCTGGGCGCGCCATGCGACAACTACGAGCGCTTCATCTTCGGGCGCGGCACCAGCGGCCAGGCCGAGGCCTGTCATTTCCCGCCTCCGAATCAGTTCCCCGCGGCGACCACCGGATACTGGGTGATTTCCTACCCCCTCTACGGAGTCCAGCAGACCGGCGCGAAATGCCCGGGCTCGCAGGCTGCGGCGCAGACGCCGGACGGACTCCCCATGCTGTGCCTGGGAGATCAGGGGTGGCAGCCCGGATGGTTCACCGGGGCAGGATTTTTCCCGCCCAGCGGATAACTTGGTGCAGCCATGAACCGTAGTGAGCCAGGCCAACTGGTCGTGCCGCGCTGGCTGCGTTTCGTGTTGGCCTCCGATCGCGCCGGGTCGGCGTGGTACATCGGCGCCGGGTTTTTCTTCGCCCCCGTGCTCGCCGTGCTCTCACCCTGGCCCGCAGTCACCGCCGTGCTGTGGGTCGTCATCGCAGTGACCGGGCTTTGGCTTGGGCTGCTGGGCATCGCGATGGCCGTCGGGCTGGCCCGAATAATGCGCTCCGGGGCCGAGATTCCCGAAGATTACTGGCGCACGCTGGTGCATTACTGAGACGCGATGCCGACGAGAAACGGCGCCCGGCCCCGTCTAGAGTCGTAGCAACCGTCCTGCGACAAAGGAGATTCCAGATGGCCTTCAATCCCAGAGATGCAGTCGACGCGGCGAGGGACATCGCGACCAACGCCGTCGAGAAAGCGTCCGACATCGTCGAACACGCCAGCGACATCCTCCGCGGCGACGTCGCCGGCGGCGCCAGCGGCATCGTCCGGAACTCGATCGACATCGGAACGTACGCGCTGGACCGGACAAAGGAAGCGTTCACCGGCCACGACGAAGTCGACGACGTCTAGGCGCGAGCCCTTCGCGTTAAACGGAGGCGGCCTCGTTGAGCTCGTCGAGCCGGTTGGTGGCTTCCAGGTACTCCTGCACCCAGCGTTCGATGACCGTTGAGGTCTTCTCCACCTTGGTCAATTGCCCGACGACCTGACCAACCGGGTTGAACGCCACGTCGACGGACTCGTTGGGGTAGCGGTTGGTTGCCCGCACGGCCATGCCGGACACCATGTACTGCAACGGCATTCCTAGCGGCTTCGGGTTTTCGGGCGCCTCCCATGCCTCGGTCCAGTCGTTTCGCAGCATGCGCGCGGGCTTACCGGTGAACGAGCGGCTTCGCACGGTGTCGCGGCTTCCCGCCTTGACGTAGGCCTCCTGCTGAACCGGGGTGTTCGAGGACTCCTCGACCATCAGCCATTGCGACCCGGTCCAGGCACCTTGCGCGCCGAGCGCCAGCGCGGCCGCGATCTGCTCACCGCTGCCGATGCCGCCGGCGGCCAGCACCGGAACCGGCGCGACCTCCTTGACGACCTGGGGCCACAGCACGATCGAACCGACCTCGCCGCAGTGCCCACCGGCCTCGCCACCCTGGGCGATGATGATGTCGACACCCGCGTCGGCATGCTTGCGAGCCTGCGACGGCGAACCGCACAGCGCCGCCACCTTGAGTCCGGCGTCGTGAATGTGCTTGATCATTTCCGCCGGCGGGGTACCGAGGGCGTTGGCGATCATCTTGACCTTGGGGTGCTTGAGCGCGGCCTCGACCTGGGGCGTGGCCGTGGCCTCGGTCCAACCGAGCAGTTGCAGGGTGTCGCCGTCGCTGTCCTCGACCGGCACGCCGTGGTCGGCGAGGATCTTCTTGCCGAAGTCGAGGTGCTCCTGCGGCACCATCTTGCGCAGCGTGTCGGCCAGCTCGTCCGCGGACAGGTGGGAGTCCATGCCCTCGTATTTGTTCGGGATCACGATGTCGACGCCATAGGGGTGGTCGCCGATGTTCTCGTCGATCCACTTCAGCTCGATCTCCAGCTGCTCGGGCGTGAAGCCGACCGCTCCGAGCACGCCGAACCCCCCGGCCTTGCTGACCGCCACGACGACGTCGCGGCAGTGGGTGAAGGCGAAAATCGGGAACTCGATGCCGAGTTCGTCGCAGATAGGGGTGTGCATTACAACTCCTGGGAGCTCGCCGAATTGAAACGTGTTCTAGTTTAGTACGGAGCTCATTGACGTGGCCAGCGGGTCCTGATTTGGATGTGATTACTACGACCCGTCACTGCCGTCAGGCCGCGATGCTGTTCGCCACCCACAGGATGAGAAACACGAGCATGGAGGCGGCGCAGAGCAGATGGTCCCGGCAGACCGAGCGAGCCAGCCGCGTCTGCTCGGACGGACTGTCGGCGCGATGCCCGAGTCGCACCGCATCCGGGACCGTGTGCGTCAAGGCCAACATGATCGGGATGCCCGCTAGCGGGGCAGAGGTCACCAGCAGCCAGCCCGGATCGTGTCCGCGGGCCGCCTGCACCACCAGCGTGCCCAACAGGGCGAGCATCACGAGCACGATCAAACGGTTCATCGGCCGAGACGTCGTGGCCGCGCGGTGGTAGTACGCCGCGAGGGAAGCCAGCACAGCCTCGGGGAGTTCGGCCGTGGCCTTCCGGTATCGAAGAACTTGAACGTCGAAAATCAAGTCCATCCACAAGACGGCGAGGAGGAACCCGCCGCAGGCCATGAGCAACGAGGCCATGGCGCTCACCCACCTCTTGATCCATCCCAGGAAACCGCGCCGCAGCGCGGTGGCCGCTTGGACCCATTGTTCTCGGCAGCGCAAGAGGCGGCAGGCCGACGAGGGCTGGCGCGGTGGCCGGGGCTGAAATCACTTGTGCCACTTATGTCCCGGTGTTCTCATCTGGGCGGATTCTGTCGGCGGGCAAACGTAGTATTCGAACGTGCGTTCGATAAGTTGGAAAGTGATTCAGAGGCGGCGCGCGTGACTTTCGTGGACCGTGAGCAGATCCAGGGCGACGTTGATGCGTTGTGCACTGTGGCCTCCCGCTTGCGGGAGCATTCCTATGAGGCGCTGACCAACCCGGAACGCCTGGCTCTCTTGGGGAAATTCGAATGCGTGGTACGCAAACTGCAGACGCCGAGTCATCAGCTCATCAATCAGCTTGGTGAGCAAGGCGATTCAGCGGAGCTCGGCGGCAAGCTGTCCTGGGTGTTGGCCGACCGGCTGCACATCACTCGCGCCGAGGCCGGACGGCGCATCGCCGAGGCGGCGGATCTGGGTCCGCGCCGGGCGTTGACCGGGGAGCCGTTGGCTCCGGTATTGCCCGCGACCGCGGCGGCCCAGCGCGATGGGGCAATCGGTGCCGACCACGTGTCGGTGATCCGGCGGTTCTTCCACCAGTTGCCCGAGTCCGTCGACCTCGAGACTTGTGTGCATGCCGAAAAGCAGCTGGCGGTCAAGGCCACCGAATTCCGCCCCGATCAGCTCGCCAAACTCGCCCGGCGCCTGATGGATTGCCTCAACCCCGACGGCAGCTACACCGACGAAGACCGGGCCCGGATGCGGGGTGTGGTGCTCGGCAATCAGCAGGCCGACGGCATGTCGCGCCTGAGTGGATGGCTGACGCCGGAGGCACGCGCCAGCTGGGAGGCGGTGCTGGCCAAGCTGGCCGCGCCCGGCATGTGCAACCCCGACGACGACACACCCGTCGTCGACGGCACCCCCTCGGTAGATGCGATTCACCGCGACACCCGCAGCACCGGGCAGCGCAACCACGACGGCCTCAACGCCGCCCTACGCGCCGTCCTCGCCAGCGGAAACCTCGGTCAGCACAACGGCTTACCGGCCAGCATCATCGTGACCACCACCCTCGCCGAGCTCGAAGCCGCGGCCGGAAAGGGTTTGACCGGCGGTGGCACCATCCTGCCGATGTCCGACGTCATCCGGCTGGCTCGCCACGCACATCACTATCTGGCGATCTTCGACAAGGGCAAGGCGTTAGCGCTGTATCACACCAAGCGCCTCGCGTCGCCGGGGCAGCGAATTGTTCTGTACGCCAAGGACCGTGGCTGTACTCATCCCGGCTGCGACGTCTCCGGCTATAAATGCGAGATTCACCATGTCGAAGATTGGGCCAGGACGTACCGCACCGACATCGACCAACTCGCCATGGCCTGCGGGCCCCACCACCGGCTGCTCGAGAAGGGCTGGACCACCCGACAACGCGCGAACGGCGACACCCAGTGGATCCCACCCGCACACCTCGACCGCGGTCAGCCCCGTGTGAACACCTTCCACCACCCCGAAAAGCTATTGGCGGACGAGGACGACGACGGCCCGTAGAGTCGGATCCCTTGATCCGCGGCCGCGCCAGCGGGTAGCGTAGTGCTGCCAATTACGAAACGATGCGTAGCGTAATTGGCGTACAGGCCACCGAGAGGATCAGATGCGCAGCCGTTACGCCGGCGATCCCTTCACCACATCCACCGCCGAGATCGCCGCCGCGCTAGAGGATGTCAGCATCCCCACGCTGTTGCTCTCGCTTGTCCATATCACCGGCGACCCACGGTTCATCCGCGACTTCAAGCAGATGGGCATCTTCCTCAACGAGGTCCAGGGGTTCATGTCGGAGGAGGACAAGGCGCGGGCCCGCAGCGAAGCCGTGTCGGTGATCGCCGAGTACCGGGACCGCGGTTGCCCCGAACCGCAGCCGCTGAGCCCCGAACTCATCAGGGAAATGATGGATTGGGCGGCGTGCGAGCACGTTCCGGACGACTATCTGTCGCTGGTCATCGAAGAGCTGGACCTGGGCGGCGTCGACCTGCGGCGCCCCGTCGCGTTGCCGCCCGAGCGCGCCGCTGAGCTTCCGGTCCTGGTCGTCGGGTGTGGCGAATCCGGCATCCTGGCCGGCGTCCGTCTCAAGCAGGCCAACATTCCCTTCACCATCGTAGAGAAGAACGCGGGCCCCGGCGGAACTTGGTGGGAGAACACGTATCCCGGCGCACGGGTGGATGTGGCCAACCACTTCTACTGCTACAGCTTCGAACCCAACAACGACTGGACGCACTTCTTCGCCGAGCAATACGAGCTGCAGGACTATTTCACCAAGGTCATCGACAAACACGGCCTGGCTGGGCACGTGCGTTGGCGCACCGAGGTTCTCGCTGCCGAATGGAACGACGACGCCGGTACGTGGAGTGTTTCGCTGCGCTCTGCCGACGACCAAACGACCGTCGTGCAGGCCCGCGCGCTCATCACCGCGGTGGGCCAACTGAACCGTCCCAACCTTCCCGGTTTTGACGGAGCCGACACCTTCCAGGGACCGGCTTTTCACTCGGCTGCCTGGGATCATTCGGTAGACCTGAAAGGCAAGCGGGTCGCACTTGTCGGCGCGGGCGCCAGTGGTTTCCAAATCGCTCCGGCGATCGCCGATGAGGTCGAGCACCTCACGGTGTTCCAGCGGACCGCGCAGTGGATGTTTCCCAACCCGATGTATCACGACGAGGTCGCCGACGGTGTGCGCTGGGCGATGCGCCACCTTCCGTTCTATGGCAGGTGGTACCGCTTCCTGGTGCTGTGGCCCGGCTCGGACAAAGGTCTGGACGCCGCCGAAGGGGACCCCGGCTACGCCGACCAGGATCACGCCGTCAGCGACATCAATGCCGCCGCGCACCTGATGTTTTCGCAATGGATCACCAGCCAGGTCACCGAAGATGCCGACCTGTTGGCCAAGGTGATGCCCGACTATCCCGCGTGCGGCAAACGGACGCTGCAGGACAACGGCAGCTGGCTACAAACGCTGCAGCGCGACAATGTCGATTTGGTGCGCACGGCCATCGAGAAGATCACGCCGCAGGGCATCGCCACCGTTGACGGCGTGACCCATGACGTCGACGTCATCGTGTATGCCACCGGGTTTCGGCACACCGACGTGCTGTGGCCGCTGAAAGTCACCGGGCGAAACGGCACCGACCTGCACGAGATGTGGGGGAGCAGGCCGTATGCCTACCTCGGGATCACCGTCCCGGAATTCCCGAACTTCTTCATCGTCTACGGGCCGGGAACACACCTGGCCCACGGCGGCAGCCTCATCTTCCAGTCCGAACTGCAGATGCGCTATGTCGACCAGTGCCTGGCGCGACTGGCCGAAACCAACGTGCATTCCCTCGAACCCAAGCCGGAAGCCGCCACCGAGTGGCACCGGCGGACCCAGACGCAGATCAAGAAGATGGTGTGGTCACATCCGGCCGTCAAGCACTCGTATTTCAAGAATGCCGACGGGGAGATCCACACCGTGAGCCCATGGCGTCTCAACGAATACTGGTCCGCGGTGCGCGAGCCCGATTGGTCACAGTTCGTAGTGCGAACGAAAGATTCAGCGCGACAAGGGAAGTGAGCAAACCGAAATGCGGACTGTAGTCGTCGATGGGCCGCGCAACGTCCGGGTCGACACCCGCCCCGATCCGGCCCTGCCCGGACCCAATGGGGCGGTCGTCGCGGTGACCGCCGCCGGTATCTGCGGATCCGACCTGCACTTCTACGAGGCCGACTTTCCGATGCCCGACCCGATCGCGCTCGGCCACGAAGCCATCGGCACCGTCGTCGAAGCCGGGCCGGAAGTGCGCAACGTCAAAGTCGGCGACGAGGTCCTGGTGTCGTCGGTGACCGGCTGCGGCGCATGCGCCGGATGCGCGACCCGCGATCCGGTGATGTGCCACTCCGGCTTCCAGATCTTCGGCGGCGGTGTGCTCGGCGGCGCGCAGGCCGACCTGCTCGCGGTGCCCGCCGCGGATTTCCAGCTGCGCAAGATGCCCGAGGGAATCAGCACCGAGCAGGCGCTGCTGCTCACCGACAACCTGGCCACCGGCTGGGCCGCGGCGCAGCGGGCCGATATCCCATTCGGCGGCACGGTGGCCGTGATCGGCCTGGGCGCGGTTGGCCTGTGCTCACTGCGCAGCGCGCTGTTCCACGGCGCGGCAACGGTTTTCGCCGTCGACCAGGTCGATGGCCGGCTGGAGCGCGCCGCCAAATGGGGTGCGACACCCCTGAAGGCCCCGGCGCTCGAGGCCATTCTCGCCGCCACCGGTGGCCGTGGCGCGGACGCGGTCATCGACGCCGTCGCCACAAATGCCTCCCTGACCGATGCGCTCAACGCGGTACGGCCCGGCGGCACCGTCTCGGTCGTCGGTGTGCACGACATGAATCCGTTCCCGCTCAACGCACTGGGCTGCCTGATCCGCAGCACGACGATGCGATTCACCACTGCGCCGGTGCAGCGCACGTGGCCGGAATTGATTCCGCTACTGCAGTCGGGCCGCCTCGACGTCGACGGCATCTTCACCACCGCAATGCCTTTGGACGAAGCCGCCAAGGGCTACGCCACCGCGGAGTCACGATCCGGCGACGATGTGAAGATTCTGCTGAAGCCCTAGCCCGTCATCTGGTCGCCGTGATGTATTGCGACCGCATGAAACTGTCGATCTTCACATCGACATCCGGCGGCGTCATGCCGTACCCGGCTTGCAGATCGAGGGTGTTGCGCACGGGTTCGACGGCCCACGCATGGGCCGTGAGCCACTCCGCCGGATCCGACCGCGGTTCGTACGTCAGCGCCGAAAAGTCCACGTTGCCCGCCATATTGACCCCTGGGTGATTCGTCTCCAGAGCGTTGAGCTGGTCGTGGTCGAGTCGCGATCCCAACGCACCGATGGCGATCCGGCTGCCGGGTGCGCTGAGCCCGCTGATCCGGGTGAAGAGTGCGTGTTGTGCCTCGTCGGTCAGGTAGGGCAGCACCCCTTCCACCGACCAGGCGCTCGGACTCTCCACGTCGAACCCGGCCACTTCCAAGGGCCGCGACCAGTCGGTGCGCAAATCGGCGCCGACCTCGATCCGGTGGGCCTTGGGGGTAGCGCCGTGTTCTGCGAGGACCCGACCCTTGAATTCCAGGACCTTCGGAAGATCGACCTCGAAGACCCTTGTGCCATCTGGCCACGCAAGCCGATACGCCCGCGAATCCAGCCCGGCGGCCACGATCACCGCCTGCCGGATGCCCGCCGCACCCGCGGTATTGAAGAAGTCGTCGAAGAAGCGGGTCTGAACGCCGTACAGGCGGGGAAACGCCGTCTCGTCGTCGGTGGTACCCGGATTGGCAAGCACCCCCGCCAAATACGGGTCCCGCGACGCTTCGATGAACACTTTCGCGTATTCGTCCCGCACCAATGGCTGCGGGCTCACGGCATGCAGCGCACGCCATCCCGCCACCAGCAGCGCGGTATATCCGACGCTGCTGACGATGTCCCAGGTGTCGTCGTCGGAACGGAGCGACCCGAATTCGGGTGTCGTGTTCATGGTTGCCCCTCCCGGCGACTCGGAGCTGAAGCCGACCTTTCCACGGTACCCGCCGAGTTGATTTCAGAGCTCCAGCAAAACCGTGACCGGGCCGTCGTTCACCAATTCGACTTGCATGTTCGCGCCGAACACACCGGTCTGCACTTCGGCGCCGAGTTGCCGCAGCGCCTCGGCGAACTCCGCCACCAGAGGCTCGGCGACCCCGCCTGGCGCGGCCGCATTCCATGATGGGCGGCGGCCCTTGGCGGTGTCGGCGTACAACGTGAACTGACTGACGACCAGAACGGGAGCATTGACATCGGACGCGGAGCGCTCATCGGCGAGAATTCTTAGCTGCCAAAGCTTTTCGGCGATCCGTTGCGCCTTTTCGCGATCGTCGCTGTGGGTGACGCCGACAAATGCCACCAGCCCCTGGCCTTCGGGACGGATGGCGCCGACCACAGCGCCCGCGACCGAGACCGTTGCCGACGAGACCCGCTGCACCAATACCCGCATGGGCGTCGATGGTGCCAGATTGGCGCTGCCGAGGTTGGGTACGCTCGTTGGGTGTCCGTGCTCGTCGCGTTTTCCGTCACCCCGATGGGGGTGGGCGAGGGCGTCGGCGAGATTGTCGCCGAAGCGGTCCGAGTGGTTCGCGACGCCGGGCTGCCCAACAAGACGGATGCGATGTTCACCGTGATCGAGGGCGAAACCTGGGCGGAGGTGATGGCCGTGGTGCAGCGCGCGGTCGAGGCGGTGGCCGCCCGCGCGCCCAGGGTCAGCACGGTGATCAAGGCGGATTGGCGCGCCGGAACCAGCGACGCGATGACGCAGAAGGTCGCCACCGTCGAGCGCTACCTCGCCGAGAGCTAGCTCGGCAGCGCCGATCGAAACGGCTGGGCGTCGCTGAAATCGCGGCTTCAACCGGCTGGGGAGGCGGCCCGGCAAGGGTGACACTGCCAGTAGGCTCGGGGCGGTGAGCGCACGCGCAGGAATCGTTGTCACCGGAACAGAGGTCCTCACCGGACGGGTCCAGGATGCGAACGGCCCCTGGATCGCCGACCGTCTCCTGGAGCTGGGCGTCGAGTTGGCCCACATCACGATCTGCGGCGACCGGCCCGCGGACATCGAAGCGCAGCTTCGGTTCCTCGCCGATCAGGGTGTGGACCTGATCGTCACCAGCGGCGGCCTGGGTCCGACGGCCGACGACATGACCGTCGAGGTGGTGGCCCGGTTCTGCGAACGCGAGTTGGTGTTGGACGCCGAGGTCGAGGAGAAGATCGCCAACATCCTCAAGAAGTTGATGGCGCGCAACCCCGCATTCCAATCCGCTTTGGACCCCGGCACTTTCGAGTCGCTGCGGGCCGCCAATCGCAAGCAGGCCATGGTGCCGGCCGGGGCGCAGGTGCTCGACCCGGTGGGGACCGCTCCCGGCGTCGTCGTGCCGGGCAATCCGGCGGTGATCGTGTTGCCCGGTCCGCCGCGCGAGTTGCAGCCGATGTGGCATGCGGCCATCGAGACGCCCGCGGCGCAGGACGCGATCGCCGGCCGGACCGTTTACCGGCAGGAGATGCTGCGGATGTTCGGGTTGCCGGAGTCGGGGCTGGCCGAAACGCTGCGCGAGGCGGAACAGGCCGTGCCCGGCTTCGGGCAACTCGAGATCACCACCTGCCTGCGGCGCGGGGAGATCGAAATGGTCACCCGTTATGAGCCGGAGGCCGCCGACGCGTATTCGCGGCTGGTCAAGCTGCTTCGGGAGAGGCACGGGCATCAGTTGTATTCCGAGGACGGTTCGCGCGTCGACGATCTGGTCGCGCAGCTTCTGGCCGGCCACCGGATCGCGACGGCCGAGTCCTGCACCGCGGGCCTGCTCGCGGCGCGGCTGACCGACCGGCCCGGCTCGTCGGACTATGTGGCCGGGGGTGTCGTGTCCTACTCGAACGAGGCGAAGGCGGAGCTGCTCGGCGTTGACCCGGCGCTGATCGAAGAGCACGGCGCGGTGTCCGAACCGGTGGCCGAGGCGATGGCCGCGGGGGCGCTGCAGCGCTTCGGGGCCGACACTGCGGTCGCGATCACCGGGATCGCCGGCCCGGGCGGGGGGACGGAGGAAAAGCCGGTGGGCACAGTCTGTTTCAGCGTCACGGCCGACGGCCGCTCCGATACCCGCACGCTGCGGCTTCCCGGCAACCGCTCGGATATCCGGGAGCGCTCGACCACCGTGGCCATGCACCTGTTGCGCCGCCTACTAGGCAACACCGAATAGCGTCACGCTAGCGTGGCGGCGGCGGCTGGGAGCCACGCTGGCGTGACGCTCGGCAACGCAGGGGACCAGCTCACGTCACTTCGCTTGCCAGGAAGGCGCTTTCGGTCGTGCCGAAACGCACCCCGGTGGCGTCCTTGCCGATCAGCGTCAGCACCGCGACCGTGATGAGCACCGGTACGATCGTCGCCGCCAGCGCGAACGGGTAGCCGTGTGATTCGGCGAGGCGTTCCTGGATCGGCAAATTGAATGCCGCCAACAAGTTTCCGAGTTGATAGGTCACCCCGGGGTAGAGGCCGCGGATGGCATCCGGGGACATCTCGGTGAGGTGGGCGGGAATCACGCCCCACGCGCCCTGCACGAACAGCTGCATCAAAAACGAGCCCAGGCACAGCATCGCCGCGCTGCGCGAATACGCGAAGAGCGGGATGATCGGCAGCGCCAGGACCGCGCAGAAGACGACGGTGTAGCGGCGGCTGAATCGCTGCGACAGCGTGCCGAAGACCAGGCCGCCGATGATGGCGCCGACGTTGTAGACCACCACGATCCACTTGACCGTCGTGCTGGCCAGGTTGGCGCCCTGGTTGGCGTGCGCGCCCAGGAAGGTGGGGTAGACGTCCTGCGTGCCATGGCTCATCCAGTTGAAGGCGGTCATCAGCAACGCCAGGTAGACGAACCGCCGGATGATCGCGCCGTTGCGCAGCACGTCGCGGATTCGGGTGCTGGTGAGCTTCATCTGATCCTGCGCGGCCTCCCACACCTCGGACTCCTCCACCCGGTAGCGGATGACCAGGCTGATCAGGGCGGGCACGATGCTCAGGCCGAACAGCCACCGCCACGACAACCCCAGCCAGTCGATCACCACCAGCGAGGCGACGCTCGCCAGCAGGTAGCCGAATGCGTAACCCTCCTGCAGCAGTCCGGAGAAGAACCCGCGTCGCTCCACCGGGACCTTTTCCATGGCGAGCGCGGCGCCCAGCCCCCACTCGCCGCCCATCCCGATGCCGTACAGCAGCCGCAGGATGACCAGCACGGTGAAGTTCGGTGCGAAGGCGCACAGGAAACCCACCACGGAATAGAACATGACATCAACCATCAGGGGCAGCCGCCTGCCGACGCGGTCGGCCCACAGCCCGAAAAGCAGCGCGCCGACGGGACGCATGATCAGGGTGGCCGTCGTGACGAACGCGACTTCGGCCTTGCTGTGGTGGAACGTCTTGGCGATGTCGGCGTAGACGAGCACCACGATGAAGTAGTCGAACGCGTCCATCGTCCAGCCCAATAGCGCCGCGATGAAGGAGTTCCGCTGATCGGCGGTCAACTTCGTTCGGGGACGTTGTGTGGTCACGTCAGCATCGTGGCTTACGCGGTGCGATAACGCGACTTGTTCCACCATGTGGACTCCGGGAGTAAGTTCCGGATACATGCGGATCATCGACGCCGACGGACACGTAGCCGAGAATTCCTCGCTGGCAATCGAAGCGATCAAGCGATGGCCGCAGCACGTCAAGTTCAGCACGGACGGGCGGCCGGGATTGACGCTCGAAGGCCGCAACTACCCCGAGGACACCGGCCCGGGTGCGGGTTGCCCGCCCGAGCACGGGATCAGCAAGGCGCCCGATATCAATTGCCGTTCACCCGAGGGCGTGCTGGGCGACGCGGATCGCGATCACATCGACACGATGGTCCTCTATCCGAGCATGGGGCTGTGCGCGCCCAGTCTCGAGGATCCGGAATTCGCCGCGGGATTCTCGCGCCTGTACAACCAGTGGATCGCGGACTACTGCGCCTCGGCGGGAGGGCGATTGCGCGGCGTCGCCGTGACACCGATCGAGCACGGCCAAGCGGCTATCGACGTGATGGCCGAAGCCAAAGAGCTTGGGCTGATTGCGACTTTGGTGCCGCCGGCGCTCAAGGACCGCAACCTCGACCATCCCGATCTCGACCCCTTCTACGCCGCCGCCGTCGAACTCGGCATGCCGTTGGGCGTGCACGGCGCCCCCGGCATCCATCTGCCCAAGATCGGTGTGGATCGCTTCACGAATTACATCCAGGTGCACTGCATCAGCTTTCCGTTCGACCAGATGACGGCGATGACCGCGATGGTCTCCGGCGGCGTCTTCGAGCGGCACCCGCAGTTGCGGGTCGCGTTCCTCGAGGCGGGCGCGGGTTGGGTGCCGTTCTTCATGGATCGGCTGCACGAGCATTACGAGAAGCGCGGCGACTGGGTCCAGCGCGGCTGGCGTCGCG
Source organism: Mycobacterium sp. NGS11 (assembly GCF_059813315.1). Classification (NCBI taxonomy): domain Bacteria; kingdom Bacillati; phylum Actinomycetota; class Actinomycetes; order Mycobacteriales; family Mycobacteriaceae; genus Mycobacterium; species Mycobacterium sp. NGS11. The sequence continues at coordinate 279,434 of NZ_JCALEJ010000003.1, read as the reverse complement.
ATCCGCACGACTATCTGGCCGCGGGCAACATCTGGGTGACGTGCGAGCCGGAGGAACCGATCCTGCCGGGGGTGATCGACGTGCTGGGCGACGACTTCATCATGTTCGCCAGTGATTACCCGCACTGGGACGGTGAGTGGCCGGAGAGCACCAAGCACCTGCGTACGAGAAGCGACATCAGCGAGGCCTCCAGGGAAAAGATCGGCGGCTTGAACGCACAGCGCTTCTACAACCTGAACTGAGCGAGCTTCCGCTTACGCCTCGGAGTGCCGGCTGGCAGGATCTGAGGGCATGGGCCCTTTTCTGTTGCGCGCCGCATTGACCGGACTCGCGCTGTGGATCGTCACTCTGTTCGTGCACGGCCTGAGCTTCGTGGGCGGCGACACGAAGCTGGAGCGGGTCGGCATCATCTTCGTCGTCGCGGTGATCTTCGGTTTGGTCAACGCGTTCATCAAGCCGATCGTCCAGATCTTGTCGATCCCGCTCTACATTCTGACGCTCGGCCTGTTCCACGTCGTCGTCAACGCGCTGATGCTCTGGATCACCGCGCGGATCACCGAACACACCACGCATTGGGGACTGCACATCGATCACTTCTGGTGGACCGCGATCTGGGCCGCGATTGTGCTGTCGATCGTTAGTTGGTTGCTGTCCTTGGTGATTCGGCGTACCGGCGCCTGACGTCAGGCGCCGTCGACCAGGCGCACCACGTCGCGCGCGCAACCCCAGGACAACGTGACGCCGTTGCCGCCGTGGCCGTAATTGTGGATGCACCGCGATCGCCCCAGCGGCTCGGCTTCCACCCGTACCGACGGCCGGTCGGGGCGCAGTCCGGTGATGACCTCGATCACCTCGGCGTCGTTGAGTCGCGGCTCGATGCGACGGCAGCGCTGCAGGATTCGCTCGGTGACCTCGGGTTCGGCGGTGGTGTCCCAGCGGCCGGGGATGCTGATGCCGCCGCAGACCACCCGCTGCGGATGGGGGAAGTAACAGGTCCATTGCGGTCCGGTGTTGAGTTCCAGAAACAGTTGCCGCAGACCGGGATTGGTGAGCACCACGTGTTGGCCGAACAGCGGCCGCACGGTGTCGTCACCGCTCAGCGCGCCCGCGGCGAGGCCGGCGCAATTGACGACGATTTCAGCGGCGTCGGCGGCCTCGGACAGCGATTGCACCGGACGCTCCTCGACTTCGCAGCCGGCCGCTGCGAGCCGCCGAGTCAGGTAGTCGAGGTAGCGCGGCATGTCGATCATCGGCACGGTCGCGCGAAACCCGGTATCAAAGCCGTCGGGAATGTCGGCCGGATCGGCCGGCCGCAGATCGGGGATCAGCGACGCCGCCGAAGACATCGCCTCGCTCGCGGTCAGCTCACCGACGGCCAGCGCGGGTGCCAGCTGCACTCCGGAGTCTGGGTCCGCGGCGAGATCGGTGAACACTCGCAGCGAGTGTTCGGTCCAGCCCAGCGTTTCGGCCGCGCGCTCGGCCGGCCGTGGGGGAGCCCAGACGGCGCCGGCCACCGCCGAGGTGGTCTGCTTCAGCGTCGCGGCCGCCCAGACCCGCACCGGCCGACCCGCCTCGGCCAGACAGATGGCCGACGTCAATCCGCTGACGCCGGCACCGACGACGACAATTGTCCGCGCATGTGCCACGGCGCCACGGTAGCGAAAACAGGCCCGCCGCGGGTCGTCGGCGTCGACCGTCAGCGAGGACGGTCAGGAATGTGCCGCTTGGGAGGTCGCAGGAGCGGTCGGCGCTTGCGGCGCCCGAGACCCAGCCGGCGCCTGCGGAGCCGGAGACACCGCCGGCGCCTGCGGAGCCGGAGACACGGCCGGCGCCTGGGGGGCCGGAGAGGCCGATGGCGCCCGCTGAGCGCCCCCACCAAGCAAACTATTGAGGATTCCGAGCGTGCCCTGCACACCCGCGGGCGGTGAGGTCGCGGGAAGAGCGGCACCCGGCGTCAGCTGCCAGGGCTGGCAGCCGGAAGTCTTGAACGCTTTGTCACCCGGATCGATCTGGACGACCTGCGGTTTTTTGGACATGGCGTTGTCGATGATGCCGCCGTCCGGATTGGTCCGCTTCCAGTAGCAGGTGCCATCGCCGGCGGGGCCGCCAGAGCTGTAGATGCCGGGCGCGATGTCACTACCCACCGCGTAGATGCCGTCCTTGTCGATGGACGTTTTCGGCCCTGCCGGCGCAGGCGGCGGCGCCCCCGGGGACGGCGCAGCGGCCGGTGCCGGTGACCCCGGGCCCGGCCCGGGTGCCGGTCCCGGTGTGTCGTCCGGATCGGCGCTGGCAACCACCGTGGACGCGATCCAGCCCGCGACCATCAGGCTCGCAGCAACCAACCGTGCCGCGGTAGGTACTCCACCCATAGAGATCGAGGGTACCGGGATCATGCACCTAATTCACCGTTGCGACATCCCGAGCCGCAAAGAAGGCCTAGGGGAGCCGCCGCACCCTGCCCGCATGACTGAGCGCGTGCTCGTAGGTCTCGAGATTGTCCCGGGAAATCTTCGCGTGCACGGCGCGTTCCAGGAAGAAGCGCAGCACCGGGTTGTAGGCGTGATAGGTCTCGTGGAACGTCAGCACCGTGGTGCCGTCGGGTTGCTCTTCGAGCTGGTGATAGCCCTGGGCGCGGGACCACAGCGGGGCACCGACCGCGGTGTACCGCGACAGCTTGTTGAGCTCGGCTTCGGTCACCGTCTCCCACGAGCGCGCCCTGCCGCCGGACAGCAGGTACTTAGGCACCGGAAAGACGCAGGTGCGGACCAGACCCTCGCCGGCTTCGTTGCCCTCGTTGAGGATTTTCATGCTGCCCGTCGGCCACTCGAGAACCCGCGGCCTGGGCGCGTCCGGCGGCACCGGCGGATGCAGCACCCGCCAGACCCGTTTCGGCGGCGCATCGACGTGGAATCGCACGGTGTAGGACTGCATCAGCTTTCTCCGTCAGCCGGTACCCAACTGTTCCAGAACGTGATGGTCTCCGCGGGCGGCCGCTTGGCCGGCCGGAAGTCGGTGCCGATGGTGTACGCGACCGGAAAGAGCGCGGCCTGAGTGACGGTCGGCGGAATGCCGAGCAGTTCGGCGACCTCTCGCTCCTTGAACAGATGCATCGTCGTCCACACCGATCCCAGGCCGCGGGAGCGCAACGCCAGCAGAAAGCTCCAGCCCGCCGGGATGATCGACGCCCAGGCCGCCGCGGCGATGCCGGGTTCGGCCGTGTCGATGCGCTGATTGAGGCAGGGGATGACGTGCACAGGCACGTCGGCCAGCGTCTCGGTCAGGCTCATCGCGCTCTGGTACACCCGCTTCGTCTGCGCGTCGGTCGCGTTGTCGGCCGCGTACGCCAGGTATTGCGCGCCGATGCTGCGGTAGATCTCGGCGATGGCGGCCCGCTTGGCCGCATCGGTGATCACCAGCCACCGCCAGTCCTGGGTATTGCTGGCCGTCGGGGCTTGCATCGCCAGCTGAATGCACTCCACGATCACCTCGCGACCCACCGGGCGGGTCAGATCGAGGCGTTTGCGAACCGAGCGCGTTGTGCTCAACAGTTCGTCGACGGTGGCGATGTCCATGTGTTCCTTCCGGATGGATGATCAGAGGTCGATGGCGCACGACTGGTCGACGCCCAGCACGCTCAACGAGCGTCCGAGGCCAAGAAAGACCGCAACGCACAGCGTGAGATCCAGGATCTCCTCGTCCGTGAATTCCCGCCGAAGTCGTTGAAAGAACTCGTCGTTGAGGGAGGCGTGATCGGTGGCGAAGCGTTCGGCGTACTCGATGCAAAGGCGTTGGCGCGGACTGTATCCCGGGTAGGTGGCGTACGCGGCGACGTTGTCGTAGAGCTCTGGTGCCACCCCGGCATCGAGCACCGATCGGGCGCGGAAATCCGAGCACGCAACGCAATCGTTGATCTGAGCGATGCGCATCCTGGCCAGCTCACGCTCGTCGGCGGGCAGGATGCTCTGCTGGTACGCGCCGCGGATCATGCGTTCGACCATGTCACCGAGTTGCGGCCGTAGCGTCCAGATCATGGCGGCTTCGCCGCCCGGGCCGTCCGGCACATTGAGACGGGCCATCAGCGAACTCCTGCCGGGTGAAGAGACGTACTGAGCTGAGCAAACCAGATCCGGCGCCATGCAGCTACATGTTCGAGGCGCGGAAGTTTCGCGATCAATGGGAAAGCCAGTTGTTGCGCACCGCGGAACATTCCCTTCACCAACTCAGCGTCGCGCCCGATTCAGGATGTGCGCCGCTTCGCTGACCATGTCGGCGACGATGTCAGCGGCGGGACGGACTTCGCGTACGCGTCCTACCCCTTCGCCGACCAATATCGCAGCGGTATCGAAATCCTCTGCGGCGACGGCCTTCTCGTAGGAAGCGATGGCTTCGGGCAGCCGCGCGGACAGCTCGGCCTCGTTGCCCTGCCACGTGTCCAGGAAGGCGTTTTCCAGCGCCCGCGCGTTGTATCCGGCGGGCCAATCGAGGCGGCGCACAAGGTCATAGACGCGGGTACGCACGGTGTCGTCTCCGCCTGCCGCCACTGCGCGATCCTGCGCCCGCGGTGACACGAGCGCTTCCGGCGTCGCCCAGAACCTGGTTCCCACGACCACGCCGTCGGCGCCCAGCGCCAGCGCAGCCGCCAATCCGCGACCGTCGCCGACGCCGCCTGCCGCTACCACCAACGTGTCGGGCGAACGTTCGGCGACGAAGTCGACGACCTCGGGCACCAAGGTGAAGGTCGACCGCACGCTCATTCCGTGGCCGCCTGCCTCGCCGCCCTGCGCGACGATGACCTCCGCCCCGGCAGCCAAGGCGCCGCGCGCCTGATCGAGGGTTTGCACCTGCGCGATAAGCGGAACGCCGGCAGCGTGGATGCGGTCGGCGAACGGCTGCAATTCGCCGAACGACAGCATCACCGCCGCCGGCCGCTGGGCCAGTGCGATGTCGAGGACCCCTGGGTTTTGGGCGAGGCTCCAGGTGATGAAGCCGTATCCGACTCGGGCGCCCTGAGCCCGGTCGATCTGGGATCGCAGCCATTCGGCGTCGGGATAGCCCCCGCCGATGAGGCCCAGGCCGCCCGCCTGCGTCACCGCCGCCGCGAGCCGGCCCCCGGAGATCAACGCCATCGGTGCGAGCAGAATCGGCTGCTCGATCCCGAACAGTTCGGTGAGGCGTGTCGTCAAACCCATCGCGGCGCTCACGTGAGCTCACCGGTCAGGAACTGCGCCCTACCGTGGCCGAAAGACCAGTCCTCGTCGTCGTTCTCGGTGACCGAAACGATCAGGTCGGCCGGGTCGAGCCGGCACCGGTCGGCGAGGCGGAAGGCCAGCAGTTCATAGAATTTCTGCTTGAGTTCGCGCGGACGTCGCCGGCTCACCATGTGCAAGACCACCTGGCGGGCTGAGCGCTCGATGCCGAGACCGGTATCCAGCGTGACGATCTCGTGGGCCGGGTGGGTGCGCACCACTTGATATCGGTCCCGCTCCGGAACGCCGAACGCTTCGACAACCGCCTCGTGGATCGCGTCCAGCAGAGCGCGAACCTCGACCGGTGTACGACCCTCGATGAGGTCGACATACAACAGCGGCATCTTTCCTCCTAGGTACAGCGCGGGTTGCGCCCCCATTGCAACCGACGCCAGGCCCGCGGGAATCCCGCGTGAAATGCCTTCTGTGAAGCATTTATGCTCATCAGGCATGGACGTGGTGCAGGCGGGCCGGGTCGAGTTGCGTCATCTGCGCGCATTCGAAGCGGTGGCACGCCTCGCATCATTCACGCAAGCCGCCAAGGAACTGAGCATCACCCAGCCCGCGCTGAGTCGCACCGTCCAGCAGCTCGAAGAGGCGCTCGAGGCGACGCTGCTGGACCGCAGCTCGCGGCACGTGGCGACCACACAGGCCGGCCGGGTTTTCCTCGGGTACGTCGAACGGGTGCTCGCCGAGTTGGGCGGCGGTGTCGACGCCGTCCGGCAACAGGCGAGCATCCGCCTGGGGTTCAGCTGGCTGTTGCCCGACCCATGGGCGCAGGACACCGTCGCGGCATTCGAACGTGCCGCCCGGACTACCGTCAACCTGATCCGCACCGACGACGCGCTCGGTGCGGTCCAGCAGGGGAGGGCCGACGTCGCCGTGGTGCGCGGGCACGTGACGTCGACCGCCGTCCGAATCGTGCACCTTTTCGACGAGCCACGAGTGGCGGTGTGTTCCGTTCATTCACCCCTTGCGAAGCGGGCAGAGCTCGACTGGTCCGAGGTGCCACGCTGGCCGCTCGTCGTCAACACCACCAGCGGCACTACCGGCCCCTGGTCGTGGCCCGCGGGCGCTGGCCCCGAAACCATCGTCGAGACAACCAATTTCGATGAATGGATCGAATCCGTCGCGGCCGACCGGGGTGTCGGAGTCATCCCAGACGTCGCCATCAGGCGCAGCATCCACCCGGGCGTGCGATTCGTCGCGCTGCGGGGCGCTCCCGACATCCCCGTTGTCCTGGTGTTTCTGAAGCGGGCCAACAGTCCCGTACTTCGCCGCTTCATCGGCGCGGCCGTCGACACCGCCACCGGCCTGTGATGTACTCGCGCGAGACGCGCACGCCGTCAGGCGAGCGGCGCCAGACCGGAGCGCACCAGATCCAGACTCGCGGTCACGTCTGCGCCCAAGTCGCCCGAACAACCGCCACGGCCCCAATTCTCCACTGCGGCAACGAGAGCCGCGGCGACCACAGAACCTGCGACCTCGGCGGCTAGATCGATGTTCGCCATATCCGGATTCCGTCCTTTGACGAAATCGGTGAGCACGCGGGCGAACGAGGACTGCACCACCCGCAGGTGACCGGCGATCCGCTCGGCGCTGATCAGCTCGGCGCGAGCGGTCGCGGCTTGGCGCACCACTTCGAGGTCGTGCGGGAAGGCGGCAACGGCTGCCAGCACCGCATCGAACAGCGATTCCGAGGCCGGTCGGTGGGCAAGCGCCTCGGTGAGCCATTCCAATTGCGTCTCGTAGTCCTGAAAAAGCACGGCTTCCTTGGTCGGGAAATGCCGGAAGAACGTGCGCTCGGTGACACCGGCCTCCCGGGCCAGCTCCGTGACGGTGACGTTGGCAAACCCCTTGTGGGCGAAGCTCTTCAGCGCCGCTCGGCGAAGTGCCTCATGCGTCGATCGTCGTCGTTGTTCATGACGGTTGCCCGGGGCGCTCATCTCAGCGGTGATCGTATCCCAGGTGGGTGGGCACGGCTGACGTCTTCCAATTGCGTCAGTACTGACATATCCTTGGCTCGCGGGTACCCGATTGAGGCGAGGGTCAAGATCATGGGCGATACCGATTACGACGCCATCGTGGTGGGCGCCGGACACAACGGGCTGACCGCCGCGGCGATTCTGCAACGCGCGGGCCTGCGCACCGTGTGCCTGGAAGCCAACAGCTACGCGGGCGGCATGGCCGCGACGGTCGAATTGATCGACGGCTTCCGGTACGAGATCGCCGGTTCGGTGCAGTTTCCGATGGCGAGCCAACTCAGCAAGGACCTCGGACTGGACACGCTACCGGCGGTGGAGCCCGACGTGATGTCAACCAACATCGGCGAGCATGGCGAAGAGCCGATGATCTTCTACCGCGACCCGATGCGGCTGATGACACACCTGAGCGAAAAGCACGGGCTGGAGGCGGTCACCGGCATGGCCGAACTGATCGGCTGGAGTCAGGGACCGGCAAAAGCGCTGGGCCGCTTCGACGTCCGCCGGCCGCCCAAGACTCTCGACGAGATGTATGCCTGCGCGGCCAACGACGACGAACGCCGGGCGATCCACGAGATGCTGTTCGGCTCGGCCATGGACGTGATCGACCGCTACCTGCCCGACAAAGACAAGCACGCAGTGATGCGCGGGATGCTGGCTTTCCTGGCCGTGAACTCGACCTACCGCGGGCCGTACACGCCGGGCAGCGCAACCTGTTTGGCGTTTGCGTTGGCGGTACCCGACGACAGCACCGCGATGATGACCAAGCTCAAGGGGGGCATCGGCGCGCTCACCGAACATCTGCGTGAGCTCTTCATCGCCCACGGCGGCGAGATCCGGTTCCGGACCAAGGCCGAAGAGATCCTCGTCGTGCGCGACAAGGTGACCGGTGTGCGGCTGCGAGACGGGTCGACGATCTCGGCGCCGATCGTGGTGTCCAATCTGTCGCCCGATATCACGCTCGCCGAACTGATCGCACCCGAACACGTTTCAGCGCAGGTAATCTCGCGGATCTCCGGCCGCGACCACCGGGCATCGTTCGTCCAGATTCACTTCGCCCTCGACGGGCTGCCCGAATTCGCTCCGCCGTACGAGTTCCTCAACGACGAGGGCATGCAACAGTCGGTGGGAATCTTCGGGTCACCCGAATCCCAACAGCTGCACTGGGAGAACTGCCGGCGGGGCATCGTTCCGGACAACCCGTCGATGGGAATGCAGATCCCATCGGTGCACGATCCCGCCCTGGCGCCGCCCGGCAAGCACGCGGCGAGCGTCTTTGCCTACGCCTTCCCGGTCGAGGTCAACCGAGATCAGCACGGGCATCTCAAAAATGAAATGGCGCAACGGGTTATCGACAAGATCACTCGACTGGCGCCGAACTTCAAGGACATCGTGATACGCCACATCACGTTCGCGCCGTATCACATGAACACCATGTTCGGCGCGCCCTCGGGCGACTTCTGCCACGGGTTGCTGCACCCCGACCTGATGGGCCCCAACCGGCCCGGCCCGAAGGGCTTCCTCGATATGCCCATCGGGATCGACGGCCTTTATCTCGCCGGCGCCGGATGCCATGGCGGACCGGGTATCACCTTCACTCCCGGCTACAACGCCGCCTATCAGGCGCTCGACGACATGGCCTGAGTCAGGGTTTGCAGGCGGCTTCGAGGGGAAGCTCGGGGCCGCCGGATTGCAGGGACAGCAGGTACAGGTAGGTCGCGAGCGAATGTTCGCATGACACCGTGTATTTGACCAATGTCTTCGGCGGCCACGGAACCAAGCGGACGGGGATGAGCTCGACCGGATTGAGCACATGCTCGTAGTCCAGCGGCGGGGGCAGCGCAGGGACGATGTCCAGGCGGTTTGCGACGCGCCAGGAGTCTTTGACCACCTGGTCGAAGGTGGCCGCAAAGAGGGAGTCGCCGGTGCGTGGGCTGCCGTAGGTGTAAACGACCGGGTCGGTAAACGTTGTGTTGGCGGCGACGTCAAGGGCGAGCAGTGTCGCGAGGGCCCCGCCGAGGCTGTGCCCGCAGATCGTCACGGAGCCGGGTTGCGGGGACGGAAGTTTCGCGAGCGCGTCGACCACCGTCGGTGCGCCCGGCGTGGCTCCGGTCCTCAGGGATTCGTACATGGCGGTGAAGCCGTCTTCGGTGTTGCCGGCGCCGGCCAGGAACGGGCACGGCACCTGGAGAAAGTCGGCGTCGTGAATCCATTCCAGCCATCCTTCCGTGCCGCGAATCGCGATCGCGATGTCGCCTGTTGTGTTCTCCCGGCAGATCAGCCCGATGGATACTTCGTCGTCGGCTCGACTCGGATCCATGTCGGTCGCCAGATCGTTGGCGTAGATCGTGGTGACCACGGTGTAGTCGACGCCGCCGGCGCTCAGCGCCTGACCCGCCTTGTTCGTCAGATCGCCGGGCGGCGTCGCGTACGTGGCATTGACGAGCTGGGCGAATTGTATTGCCTGCGTGACGTTTACCGTCGGTTGCGTTGGCATGGCGGGCCCGCTCCGGTTCAGCCGCCGAACGTTCCGGTGAGCTGCGCTTGCGCGGTCGCGGCACCCCCGATGGTCTGCGCCGCCTGAACACCGGCCAGGCCGCCGGGCAGCTGATAGTCGTTGGGCAGCTGGTAGAGGGTGAACCGGTAATGATGCGTGCCGGTTCCCGCTGGGGGACAGGGGCCTTTGTACCCGGCCTGGCCGGCCGTATTCGGCAGGACGGTCGCCCCCGCCGGAGCCTGTCCGTCGGCCGTGCTGCCGCCGCCCGGTGCGATTCCGATGACGACCCAGTGCACGTACAGGCCGTTGACGGCATCGGGGTCGTCGACGACGAGGGCGCCACCCGACGGTGCCGACCACGCCAATGGCGGCGCGATGTCGGCGCCTCTGCAGGTGTATTGCACCGGAATCGGCGCACCGTCGGCGAAAGCCGGGCTGCTGATCGCCAACGGTCCGTCCGCAGGCGCGTTCGGCGCCGTTCTCCCGAGGGTCGTCACCTTCGGAGCCGACGAGGTCGTCGGGTGGCTATGCCCGTCGCCGCCGCAGCCGACCAGGGCCCCCAGCAGCGCCAGCGCACCCAGCGCCGCCGCGCCCCCGCGATATGTGCCCGCCCAAGTCGAATTCATAAGAACAGTCTGACTCGCGCGCCCGCGGTCGGGAAGGTCCCGATTTCACCGCGATTCGGGGCGCGCTACCTGCCGCGCTTTTCGACCTCGAGCACCCGCTTGCGCAGTCCCTCGGTGGCGGTGTCCATCAGGCTTTTGGCGCCCTTCTTGACCAGGAATCCCGGAACCGGCACCACTAGATCGACGGTCAGTTCAAAGTGGACCTTCGTGGAGTCCCCCTCGGGGGTCAGCGTGTAGCGACCCTCTTGCGCGCGTTGCTGTTTGGAGCTGACCAGGGTCCAGCCGACGCCGTCGTCGTAGACGGTGTATGCCAGTTCCTGTTCATCGCTGACGCCGACGAGCTTGACGACCTGCCTGGATCGGGTCGGGTGGTTCTGATCGTCGCGTTCGAGCACTTCGACCTCCTTGTGCGCCGACGACCACTCGGGCAACGTCTCGATGTCGAACAGCACGTCCATGATTTGGTCGGGCGTCGCCTCGATGACGACTTCGCGGGAATCGGTGATAGCCATCCCGGGGAGATAGCCGGTGCGATGCGCGCCGAAACCCGGCGCGCCGCGCGTCAGGGAGTCGGTCGAGCACCAAGCGCCGCGAGGCGGGGGAGGACGACGTCGCGCCATCCCGGCCCCATGCGCTCGAACGCCCGCGTCATGCGATGGTCGTCGAGGTCAAACCCGCTGTGTTCCAAGAACACTCGCGTGCCATTTCCCTCGGCTTCCAGCCGCCAGGTCAGCGTCCAGGCGGCGGTGAACGTGTAGGCGAACAGGTGCGGCGGGTCGACCTCGAGCACCGTGCACGGCTGCTTGCCAAAGCCCGGCATGTTGAGGGTGAACCGGTGGCCCACCACCGCGGCCACTTCACCCTCGGCCCACCACTGCCTCAGCAGCGCGGGTTCGGTCAGTGATCGCCACACCGCAGCCGGTGGCGCAGCCACGAATTGATCCACCCGGATCGTCGCGAACCGTTCGGTCATTTGAGCTCCTCGGCTACATCGGCGAGCGCGGCCAGTCGGGCGCGCCAGAACTTTTCGAAAGGATGCAACCAGTCGCCGAGTTCCGCCAACGGCTCCGCGGTCAAGCGATAGATGCGATGACGCCCCTTCGGCTGGTCGGCCACCAGCCCGGCGTCGCGTAGCACTTTGAGGTGCTCGGCGACCGCGGGCCGGCTGAGCTCGAACCGTTCACTGAGTTCCCCCGCCGAGAGCGGTTGGTCGAACAGGATCTCCAGCAGTTCGCGCCGCACCGGGTTGGCCAAGGCGAGAAAGACGCGATCGACGCTACCCACATCCGGCAAGATATGTCGGATCTTCCCGACATGTCAACCATTTCCGACGTATCATGGCGGAGAAATGCGCGCCGAGCGGAAGCCCGGGTGGCTACGTTCCTGGTGTGCATCTCGCCTGGGAACGGCTCACCGGCACCGTGCACCGCTGCCGGCTCCCGTTCTGCGACGTGACCATCGGGCTGGTGGGGGGCCGTACCGGCGCGTTGCTCGTCGACACGGGGAGCACCTTGCGCGAGGCCGCCGCGATCGACGCCGACGCCCGGCTGCTTGCCAGGCGCTCGGTGAGCCATATCGTCTTGACGCACAAGCACTTCGACCATGTGCTGGGTTCGTCGGCGTTCACCGGGGCGCAAATACACTGCGCCCCCGAGGTGGCCGAACACCTGTCCTGTGCCACCGATCAACTCCGCGAGGACGCGTTGCGTCACGGCGCCGACCCCGCCGAGGTGGACGCGGCGATCGCGGCACTGCGGCCTCCGCGCCGCGGCGCTTACGACGCCGTCGTCGACCTGGGAAACCGGGCGGTCCAGATCGCCTACTTCGGGAGTGGCCATACCGCCTCCGACCTGGTCGTGGTCGTACCCGGGACCGATCAAGGCGAGCGGACCGTGGTGTTCACCGGCGACTTGGTGGAAGAGTCCGCCGATCCCGCGATCGACGCCGACTCCGACGTCGCGGCCTGGCCCGCGACTTTGGATCGGCTGCTGGCGGCAGGGGGCCCCGACGCGATCTACGTCCCCGGCCATGGTAAGGCCGTCGATGCGGGGTTCGTCCGTCGCCAGCGGGACTGGCTGGCCCGTCGTGCTACCGGCCCGTGATCGATGCCGTATCGAAAAGCCTTGTGCCCCAAGGTGTTGACGCCGCATGCGACCCCGCGCCCCGGCCACCGGATGCGCCAAAGGTTTTGGCTCGAGTGCTTCGACCCCTGATTGAACTGCCGTTGCCGGGGATAGACTCACATTCATTGGAATCGTGTGCGAAGAGGAGCGTAAGGCATGGCGATCATTGATAAGGACACACAGGTCCGGCCATCGTTCGACGACGAGGTCGCTGCCACGCAGCAATACTTCGACGACCCGCGCTTTTCCCGCATCACGCGCCTCTTCACCGCCCGCCAGGTAGCGGAACAGCGCGGCACGATCCCCACCGACTACACCGTCGCCCGCAACGCGGCGGCCGCGTTCTACGAACGGCTGCGCGAGCTGTTCGCCGAGAAGAAGAGCATCACCACGTTCGGCCCGTATTCGCCCGGCCAGGCCGTCGCGATGAAGCGCATGGGTATCGAGGGGATCTACCTGGGCGGCTGGGCGACGTCGGCCAAGGGCTCCACCACCGAGGACCCGGGACCCGACCTCGCCAGCTACCCGCTGAGTCAGGTGCCCGACGACGCCGCCGTGCTGGTGCGCGCCCTGCTGACTGCCGACCGCAACCAGCAATACCAGCGCCTGAACATGAGCGAGCAGCAGCGGGCGACCGCCACGCAGTACGACTACCGGCCGTTCATCATCGCCGACGCGGACACCGGCCACGGTGGCGATCCCCACGTGCGCAACCTGATCCGTCGGTTCGTCGAGGTCGGCGTGCCGGGGTACCACATCGAGGACCAGCGCCCCGGCACCAAGAAGTGTGGCCACCAGGGTGGCAAGGTGCTGGTGCCGTCGGATGAGCAGATCAAACGGCTCAACGCCGCTCGCTTCCAGCTTGACATCATGAAGGTGCCCGGCATCATCGTCGCCCGTACCGATGCCGAGGCGGCCAACCTGCTCGACAGCCGGGCCGACGAGCGCGACCAGCCGTTCCTGCTCGGCGCCACCAACCTCAACATCCCGTCGTACAAGTCATGCTTCCTGGCGATGGTGCGCCGCTTCTACGAACTGGGCGTCAAAGACCTCAACGGCCACCTTCTCTATGCGCTGCCCGAGGGGGAGTACGCCGAGGCCGGGGCCTGGCTCGAGCGGCAGGGCATCCACGGCGTCATCTCCGACGCGGTCGATGCCTGGCGCAAAAACGGGCAACACTCGATCGATGACCTGTTCGACCAGGTCGAGTCCCGGTTCGTCGCGGCCTGGGAGGACGACGCGGGGCTGATGACCTACGGCGAGGCCGTCGCCGAGGTGCTCGAGTTCGATGCCAGCGAGGGCGAGCCGGCCGACATGAGCGTCGACGAATGGCGAGCCTTCGCGGCGCGTGCGTCCCTGTACTCCGCCAAGGCCAAGGCGAAAGAATTGGGTGTGGACCCGGGCTGGGACTGCGAGCTGTCCAAGACGCCCGAGGGCTACTACCAGATCCGCGGCGGCATCCCGTACGCGATCGCGAAATCACTGGCGGCCGCGCCGTTCGCCGACATCCTGTGGATGGAGACCAAGACCGCCGACCTGGCCGACGCCAAGCAGTTCGCCGACGCCATCCACGCCGAGTTCCCCGACCAGATGCTGGCCTACAACCTGTCGCCGTCGTTCAACTGGGACACCACCGGCATGACCGACGAGCAGATGAAACAGTTCCCTGAGGACCTGGGCAAGATGGGCTTCGTCTTCAACTTCATCACCTACGGCGGGCACCAGATCGACGGCGTCGCGGCCGAGGAGTTCGCGACCTCGCTGCAACAGGACGGCATGCTCGCGCTGGCCCGCCTGCAGCGCAAGATGCGCCTGGTCGAATCGCCTTACCGCACACCACAAACGCTGGTCGGCGGCCCGCGCAGCGATGCGGCGTTGACTGCCTCCTCGGGCCGCACCGCGACCACCAAGGCGATGGGCGAGGGCTCGACTCAGCACCAGCACCTGGTGCAGACCGAGGTGCCGAAAAAGCTGCTCGAGGAGTGGCTGGCGATGTGGAGCGAGAACTACAAGCTCGACGAGAAACTCCGCGTCCAACTGCGGCCGCGCCGGGCCGGCTCGGACGTGCTCGAACTCGGCATCTACGGCAACGACGACGAGCAGCTGGCGAACGTCATCGTCGACCCGATCAAGGACCGGCACGGTCGCAGCATCCTCCAGGTGCGCGACCAGAACACCTTCGCCGAGAAGTTACGACAGAAGCGGCTGATGACGCTGATCCACCTGTGGCTGGTGCACCGCTTCAAGGCCGACGCGGTGATCTATGTGACGCCGACCGAGGACAACCAGTATCAGACCGCGAAGATGAAATCGCACGGCATCTTCAGCGAGGTCTATCAGGAGGTCGGTGAGATCATCGTCGCCGAGGTGAACCGGCCCCGCATTGCCGAACTGCTGCAGTCCGACCGGGTCGCGCTGCGCAAGCTGATCAACAAAGAAGATTAGCCAGCGGCTCGGTCGCGCCGGCCCCGTCGACCGGCGTGGCCGCCACTGATCGGTCCTAGAACCGGCGTCGCCGTGCATCGGCACGTCGCCATGCCCCTGATTCGACCATGCCTGTGGCTGGGTGCTCGCCCTGCTTCGGTTCGCTTCCACACGCGATGCCAAGAATTTACCTAGCGGATAGTTGCTTAAGTGTAGGATTTAGCTTGTAACAAACTTGCGTTTAGATTTAACAAACGCCCCGAACAGAGAAGAGCGCCTGATGAGGACCACAATCAGGAACGCGTTAGCCGTGTTCGGCGGGACGGCGGCGGTTGGTTTGACGGTCGGATTCGGTGTCACCGGCGTTAGCCCGACGGGCGGCGCCTCGACGCCGGCGACGCATTCATCCTCCGGCGTCGCGACGATGCAGACTGGCGCGCCAGCGCCGGGCGTGCACGCCGCCACGCTCACCGGCTGCATTCCCGGAGCGAATTGCTAGCCAAGGACCGTTCGCAATGGCCCATCGCATCTGCGCAATGGGCCATCTTGTCTGCCGCGGTCTTGGCTCCTCAATCTGTTTGCGCGGTCGCGCCGTGGGGTAAGAAAAGGTGGGCGGCGCGAAGTGGCGCATGTGGAGATTGGGGGATCCGATGAGATCAGGACCGAGGACGACGGCCGCGCTATTCGGCGGTGCGGCGATGCTCGTGTTGTCGGTTGCCTGCGGCGGCGGCAATAAAGGTGGCCCGAGCACCACGACCACTCCGACCACCACCCCGTCGTCCAGCGTTGCGCCCTCCACTGCGCCCGGCGGCGGGGGTCAACCGGGCGGCCCGAACGGTGGCGGTGGTCAACCCGGCGGCGCGAACGGCGGTGGGGGACCCAACGGCGGCGGCGGCAGCATTCCGGGCGGCCCGACCGGTGGCGGTGGCCCCGGCGGTGGCGGTGGCAGCATTCCCGGCGGCCCGACCGGTGGCGGTGGCCCCGGCGGTGGCGGCGGCAGCATTCCCGGCGTCGGCGGCGGTGGCGGCGGACCGGGCGGCGGCGGCGGATGCATCGGCAACGTCTGCGGCGGTTACTGATCGGGCGAACCGCGTCTCGCGTCACTAGAAGACCTCAAGACTTGTTCGAATAGCCGGTGGGGCCGGGATCACCTGGCCCCATCGGCTGAACCCTTGTCTGGGCCTAGGGCCCAACCCGTTATCCGAGTTATGGTTCTCCGCAACTCGGATGCAAGGGGACGTCAATGTCGAAGCTCAGATTCGGATACTTCATCGCCCCGTTCCACCGTGCGGGCACCAACCCGACGCTGGCCTTGCAGCGGGATCTGCAGTTCATCGAGCACCTCGACGCCCTGGGTTTCGACGAAGTCTGGTTGGGTGAACACCATTCGGCCGGTAGCGAAATCATCAGTTCCCCAGAGGTTTTCATAGCTGCCGCCGCGGAACGGGCAAAACGCATCCGGTTCGGCACGGGGGTCATTTCGCTGTCGTATCACAATCCGCTCTGGGTCGCCGACCGGCTGATGTTGCTGGATCACCTGACGCACGGCCGCATTATCGGCGGTGTGGGGCCAGGCTCGCTGCCCAGCGACTCGTCCATGATCGGCCTTACCCCGACCGACACCCGCGAGCTCCTGGAAACCAACCTCGACATCGTCGTGCGGTTGCTGGCCGGCGAGACGGTCAGCGCCAAAACCGCCACCCATCAGCTCTTCGACGCCAAGCTGCAGCTTGCCCCATACTCCGACGGCGGGATCCCGCTGTCGGTCGCCGCGGTCGCGTCACCGACGGGTGCGCGGCTGGCCGGCAAGCACGGCATCGGCCTGCTGTCCATCGGGGCGACCCTGACCGTCGAAGGATTCAATGCGCTGTCCTACCACTGGGGCATCGTCGAGGAGCGCGCCGCGGCCTTCGGCACGCAGGTCGACCGCAACAATTGGAGCCTGGTCGGTTTGTTCCACCTCGCCGAGACCGAGAAGCAGGCGCGCGAAGAGGTCAAGTTCGGCATCGAGCCGTGGTTTCGCTACTTCCAGAAGGTGGCGGCCTTCCCGCAGATGACGATGCCCGGAGACCAGCTCGACGAAATGATCGACGTCATCAATGAGAACGGGGCGGGCGTCATCGGTACGCCGGAGCGAGCGCGCGAACAGGTGCAGCGGTTGTGGGATCAGTCCGGCGGCTTCGGCTGCATGCTGCAGATGGGCCACGAGTGGGCTAACCCCGCCGCCACCCGACGGTCGGCCGAACTGTTCGCCGCCGAAGTCATGCCACATTTCCAGGGCCAGGCGCAGCCGACGCTGGATGCCGCCGCGCGTGCCGGTCAGGCTCGGGATGCCTTGGCCCAGTCGCAGTTAGACGCCGTGGCGCACATGACCGAGAAGTATGAAAGCGAAAAAGCGTCCCAGTAACGAAGTCCGGCCCGTTCAACCTGTGTGTTATATGTCGCCCGGTTCAGGGAACCCCTAGTCGAAGGTGGGGCCTACACCGGGCACCGTTACGACAGGAGTTCCAGCAATGATCGGGTCAATAGTTCTCGCCATCGTTGTGGGTGCGCTCATCGGCTTGATTGCGCGTCTCCTCATGCCGGGCAAGCAAGACATCGGCATGATCATGACCATCGCGCTCGGCGCCCTCGGTGGCCTGATCGGTTCATGGGTGGCCAGCCAGTTCGGCTACCACAACGCCAACGGCGGAATCGCTTGGGTTCCATTTCTGATCGGGATCGGTGCTGCCATCGTCCTCATCGCGCTCTGGGAAACCGTGCGGGGCCGCCGCGCCCGCCGTGCCGGGTTGCTTCGCCGGTAACCGGCTGAGGGTCAAGGGGACCGGCGCTCGAGACGCCACGCTTGACCATGTGGTCGGCGCGTAAAGGGATCGCTGCGGTGATTCCGGTGCTCCGTGCGCTTAAGAACCATTCCAGCTGGGTAAACCCGAGAAAGCGTGGCGACCATCGCTCTGGAGGGACCGGCCTCATGTTAAGGCAACACGCGATGCGTGACATCGACAAGGATCTGCAGGCGGTGGCGGCCATCCGCCTGGCGGCTCTTCGCCGCGCGGCTCGAGCTCAACAGCGGCAGCGGTGCGATCCGTTGCCACCCGCCGGCGTTGCAAATGTCGCGCGGGGTGAACATCTGTCGGCGCACTCCGGTTGGGAATTTCTCCTTCAGGTGCCCGCCTGAATCGACATCGCCGGCGGCTTCATATCGAGGCGACAGCCAGGGCCCAGCGGGTAGCTAAGGACGTGGCGCATAGTTGAAGGGTGACCACCGACCTCCCTCATTCCACGATCGGCGGCGCGCGCCGTCGGCTGTTACCGTGCCTCATTCTCGCGGCTGCCGCGACGGTGGCCCTGCCGGCTTGGTACGTGGCGCAGCCCCTGGCCGCCGAGACCTCGGTGGCATCGGGATCGGTGCGGCTGACGGACATGGCCCTTTCACCCCAGCCGGATCGCACCGGGGGCTTCGCGGCCGATGGCGACGACGATCAAGCCCAGCTGCAGCAGCAGCTCAATCAGCAGCAGTTGCAGCAGTCCATGCAGCAAGCCCAAGAACAAAACGACGAGGCCGAGCAGCAGTTCAATCGGGACATGCAGCAGCAACAAACCTACGAGAACCAGTTCAACAACCCGTAAGCGTGATCGAAGCGTGGCGGCCGCTCGGCGCCGCCGTCATGCGCCCTGCCGGAAAGCTATCGCCCGCCTTGGGATTCGCGCTCGGCCGCCTTCACCAGCCGGCTCGCGAAGAACCGAACCGCTCCGCCCATGGCGGCGCGCATCAGCGGGCCCGTCCCGCGAACGCCTTCGGTGAACGCGCCGGTCCAGCGGATGTCGGTTCCGCCCGTCGCGTTAGGCGTAAGGACCACCTCGCCGGTGTAGTCCTTGACCGGGGCTGAGGGCCCCACCAGCTTGTAGGCGTGGCGACGGTCCGGCTCGTACTCGAGCGTCTCCTCCTGCACGTAGACCGGCCACATGCCCACCTTGCGGATCGCCCCGACGCCGCCCGGCGCGGGATCGCCCTGGCGGGCCCAACTCGAGTGCATGACGATCGGCTTGGCCCACTGCGACCAGTTGGCGCCGTCGGCCACCAACCGGAACACCGTCGCGGGTGGCGCGCTGCTGGTGCGGTTGACTTCAAAGGAATAGTTGCGGCCCGGCATGACAACTCCTGGTGGTAGCGGACGGACGGCCCTGGACGCCGCTCGCCGGTAGGGTACCGCCCGGGCTGGGCGTCGGCGGGGCCGGGTGAAGCGCCGCCATCCCGGGCTGATCGAACGTCTGACGGAATCGTCGAATGCGCCCGCCGCTCTTGACATTTGCCGATTCGCCGCAGCGAGACGGTCGCATCGGCCTGCCTAGACTGCAGTTATGGATCGCGATTCCCGGCACGACGGCCCGGATGGCCTACTTCGGATCGAGGACTGCCTGGACGCGGCGGGCCGGATCGTGCTGCCGCCCGGGGTCAACCTGATATCGCTGATCGACCGCAACATCGCGAACGTCGGTGACACCGTGGCGTATCGCTATCTCGACTACAGCCGTTCGGCCGGCGGAGATGCCGAAGAGGTGACGTGGAGCCGGTTCGGGGTCCGGCTGGAAGCCATTGGTGCGCGCATCCAGCAAGCCGCCAGTCGTGGTGAGCGCGTTGCGGTCCTCGCGCCGCAGGGCATCGACTACGTCGCCGGCTTCTACGCGGCGATCAAGGCCGGAACCATCGCGGTCCCGTTATTCGCTCCTGAGCTGCCGGGGCACGCCGAACGGCTCGATACCGCGCTGCGCGATTCCGCGCCGACCCTCGTACTCACGACGACAACCGCGCGAGAGGCGGTGCAGAAGTTTCTGGACGGCCACCCGCACCTGCGCCGGCCGCGCGTGATCGAGATCGACGCGATACCCGACTCGGCCGGGCAGTCGTTCGTGCCTGCCGAGCTCGGCATGGACGACGTCTCGCATCTGCAGTACACGTCAGGCTCGACCCGGCCGCCGGTCGGTGTTGAAATCACCCACCGCGCGGTGGGCACCAATCTGGTGCAGATGATCCTGTCCATCGACCTGCTGGACCGAAACACCCACGGCGTCAGCTGGCTTCCGCTCTACCACGACATGGGCCTGTCGATGATCGGCTTCCCGGCCGTCTACGGCGGCCACTCCACGCTGATGTCGCCGACCGCGTTCGTTCGCCGGCCCCAGCGATGGATCCAGGCCCTGTCCGATGGGTCGCGGCAGGGCAACGTCGTCACCGCCGCGCCGAACTTCGCTTACGAGTGGGCCGCGCAGCGCGGCCTGCCCAGCCGCGGTGACGACATCGATCTGCGCAACGTGGTGATGATCATCGGCTCCGAACCCGTCAGCATCGACGCGATCAGGACCTTCAACAAGGCATTTGAACCGTACGGGTTGCCCAAGACCGCGTTCAAACCCTCATACGGGATCGCCGAGGCAACGTTGTTCGTCGCCACCATCGCCCCCAGCGCCGAGGCGACGGCCGTGTACTTCGACTCGGAACGGCTGGGCGCTGGGCACGCGGTGCCCGTCGACGCGGATTCCCCCAACGCCGTGGCACAGGTGTCGTGCGGCCAAGTCGCGCGCAGCGAATGGGCCGTCATCGTCGACGCCGCAAGCGGGTCGGAATTGCCGGACGGCGAGGTCGGCGAAATCTGGTTGCAGGGCAACAACGTCGGCCGCGGCTACTGGGGTCTGCCGGACGAAACGCGGCGGGCATTCGGCGCCGTGCTGCGATCGCGGCTCGCCGACGGCAGCCATGCGGAAGCCGCCGGACCCGACCGCGCCTGGCTGCGCACCGGCGACTTGGGCGTGTATCTCGACGGTGAGCTGTACGTGACCGGCCGGCTCGCGGACCTGGTGACGATCGACGGCCGCAACCACTACCCGCAACACATCGAGGCCACCGTCGCCGAAGCGTCCGAGATCGTGCGGCGCGGATACGTCACGGCGTTTTCCGTGCCGGACGGCGATGCGCCGGATGCCGCCCGGCTCGTCGTCGTCGCCGAACGCGCCGCGGGCACCAGCCGTCAGGATCCACAGCCGGCGATCGACTCAATCCGCGCAGCGGTCGCGCAGCGGCACGGTCTGACCGTGTCAGACGTGCGCCTGCTGCCCGCCGGTGCCATCCCACGAACCACCAGCGGCAAGCTCGCCCGCCGGGCCTGCCGAGCGGAATACCTCGGCGGTACCCTGGGCGTCCGCTGATCTGGACGCCGAACGATGAACCGGCTCGGCTTTCGCCTCTGGAGCGATCCGCGCGAACCGGCCTTGCGGCGGGCATTGTTTCGCGATGGGCTCGGGGACGCCCACAGAGTTGACCGAACGCCCGCGATGCTTGGTGGCATCCTGGCCGTGTGGGCTTGCTATTCCGGTTGGCGGAGCTGTTGATCGTGCTCCTGCCGCTGACGGGCGCGATCGTCGCCGCCGTGCGCGCATTCGGCCGACGGCGCACCGACGGGCAATCGCAGGAGGTCCGCCGAACGCGACCACCCGACCCGCCCGCCCCCGACGGTGCCGGTGTCAGTCAGGCGGCCCAGTGGCGCTCGGTCCGACGAGTGCTCGACGAGCACGGCCGCACCGATGCACGCTGGCTCGAATACGAGCTCGACGTCGCCAAGCTGCTGGACTTTCCGCTGATGACCGACATGCGCGACGCAAACACCATCGCGTTCCACAAAGCCAAGCTGCGGGCCGATTTCCTGCGCCCCGTCAAGGCCGAGGATCTGCTCGACGACCGCGACGGTGCTGCGCAATACATGGCCGCTGTCGAGGACTACGTCACGGCATTCAACGCTGCCGAGGCCGAAGCGATCCGCAGGCGCCGCAACGATTTCTCCCGGGCGGATCAGCAGCGAATCGCGCGGGCGCAGAGCCTGTTACGAGTCGCGGCCGACCCCGCGGCGGCGGCGCACGAACGCCAGCGCGCATACGATGTGGCCCGCAACGAACTCGACGGCCTGCTGGTGCTGCCGTCCGCGACGCAGGCGAACCTCGAGCGCGGGATCTCCGGCGAGCTGGAGCGATAGGCGACGCAGGGCGTGAGCTACGGGCAGGTGTATCCGCCGTCGATCACGACGTCAGAACCCGTCATATAGCTGGACGCCTCGCTGGCCAGATAGACGTACAAGCCGATGAGCTCTTCGGGCCGGCCGATGCGGCCCAGCGGTATCTTCGGCTCCCATTGGCGGTGATACTCCGTCAACGGCTCGACGAGCTCGGTCAGGATGTAGCCGGGGCTGACGCTGTTGACCCGAATGTTGTGCGGCGCCAACTCGACTGCCATCGCCTTGGTCATGTGGATGACGGCCGCCTTGGACGTGCAGTAGTGGCCGACCTGTTGTGGCACGTTGACGATGCTGCCCGACATCGAGGCGGTGTTGATGATGACACCGCCGCGGCCCTGGGCCACCATCGCCCGGCCCGCCGCCTGCGCGGTCAGGAACACGCCGGTCACGTTGGTGTCTTGGATGCGCTGGAATTCCCCGGGCGACATCTCCAGCATCGGCGCGACCGTGATGATGCCGGCGTTGCACACGGCGACGTCGATGCCGCCCAGCTCAGCGACCACCCGATCCACCATGCTGCTCACCTGTTCGGGCCGGGTCACGTCGCATCGGATCGGCACCACCTTCCCGGCACCGTCCGCCGCCAGCCCGTCGGCGACGTCGTGCAGGGCCCCGACATTGCGGGCCGCGATGGCCACGTCGGCGCCGGCTTGGGCGTAGGCCTGGGCCACCTTCCTGCCGATACCGCTGGACGCCCCGGTGACCAACGCCCGCTTACCGCGCAGGCTGAACAAGTCCATGACGTTCATCCGAGATCCCCATTCATACGAGCGACCCAAAACCGAAACACGTTCTAGTGTGTCCGCTATGGGCAAATTCAGCAGGGCAGAAATCGATAACGCCGTCGATAACTACACCAAAGTCGTCGAAGGGTGCAGCGCCTCGGGCGACTGGCGACCGTTTGCGGATCTGTTCACCGAGGACGTCGTCTACACCGAGCACCACTACGGCGTCTTTCACGGGCGCGAAGCGGTCCGCGACTGGATCGTCGCGGTGATGGCGCCGTTCCCGCACATGCGTTTTCCCAATGACTGGGTCGCCCATGACGACGACAACGACGCCGTCGTCGTCATGATCAAGAACCTCCTGGACCATCCGACCGACCCGAAGGGTCAACCGTTCTGGTTCCCGAATTGGACCCGGCTGGTTTACGCGGGCGACGGGCTGTTCTCCAGCGAGGAAGACATCTACAACCCCGACCGCGACGCTCCCGGCGTCGTTGCGGCCTGGATGCAGGCCGGCGGGCAGCTCGCCACGACGGAGATCCTGCAGCCCGGCGCTTGACGCCTCTGGCGGCGATAGCGCTCTGCTGACTACCTACGGTGTGCGGGCAGCGACACGCGCGCGCGTCCGCCGCGATCGGACCTTGCCCAGCGCCTGCTCCCAGGCGAGCAGGGTCGTGGCTTTCACGTTGGCGGGTTTCACACTGTCGCGGGAGAGCAGCGCCGTCGCGGCGGCCTTCGTGGTCGCCGAGGCCTTCGACGTGTGACCCGAGTCGAACGGCGGCTGCGGGTCGTATTCGAGCGCGAGTTGAATCGCCTTCGCGCGGGATTCGCCGCCGATCCGTGCGGCCAGCCACAGCGCGAGGTCGAGCCCGGCGGACACGCCCGCACAGGTGACGATGTCGTCCTGATGCACGATCCGCTCGTCGGCCACGGGAACCGCGCCGAATGCCTTCAGCGCGGGAACGGTCAGCCAGTGCGACGTCGCACGGCGGCCCTCGAGCAGGCCGGCCGCCGCCAGGATCACCGATCCCGAGCACACGGACGTCGTCCAGCTCGCGCTCTGGTGGGCCCGCCGCAACCAGTCGAGCAGCGCCTCGTCGCGGGCGTGAACCGGCGTCGATGGACCCCCTGGGACGAGAATCACGTCGGGGGAAGGGGTTTCGGCCAGTGAGTGCGTCGCGCCGATGACCAGCACGCCGGAATCGGCGGTGATCGGCCCGGCTTCGTGCCACACGAAGCGCACGTCGGCACCGGGCAAATTGCGCAGCACCTCGTACGGACCGATCATGTCCAGCGCGGTGAATCCCGGATAGGCCACGATGGCGATTTGGGTCATTGAGAGTCCTTTCGGTGTCAGGCGAAGGCCTTGCGGTATTGGTCGGGCGAGATGCCTACGCGGCGAAGGAAATTGCGTCGCATGGTTTCCGCCGTGCCGAAGCCACACCGGGCCGCGATCGCGACGACGGTGTCGTCGGTCTCCTCGAGTTGCCGGCGGGCGGCTTCGGTGCGGATGCGTTCGACGTATTGGCCGGGCGCCTCGCCGATTTCGGCGGTGAACACCCGGGTGAAGTGGCGCGGGCTCATCGCGGCACGGCGAGCCAGATCCTCGACGCTGTGCGGGCCGCCCGGCTCGGCCTCGATGGTCTCCTGCACGTCGCGGATCGAGTCCCTCCTGGCCCGCGGCATCCAGACCGGCGCCGCGAACTGCGTCTGCCCGCCCGGCCGGCGCAGATACAGCACGAGCCAGCGCGCGACCGTCTGCGCGAGCTCGGTGTCATGATCGTCCTCGATCAGCGCGAGCGTGAGGTCGATGCCCGCGGTGACGCCCGCGGCGGTCCATACGGTCTCCGAACTCCGCACGAAGATCGGATCGGCATCGACGTCGATGGCGGGGAATTCATCGGCCAACCGGTCGGCGAAGGCCCAGTGGGTGGTCACCCGTTGCCCGTCCAACAGGCCCGCCTCGGCCGCGAGAAACGCGCCGGTGCATACCGTCACGATGCGCCGGGCGTGTGTGGCGACGGTCTTGATCCAGGCGACCAGCTCGGCGTCGGCACGGGCGGCGTCGACACCGGCGCCCCCGGGCAGCACGACCGTGTCGATCCGGTCGTCCGGCTCCGGTAACGGGGAGGCCACGAAGGACAGGCCGGTGGCCGTCCGCACCGGCTGCCCGGCGACCGACGCCATCACGACCTCGTAGCCGCCGCCCGTCAGCAGCGATGCGCCCGTGAAGACGTCATAAGGTCCCACCACGTCGAGCGCCTGCACGCCGGGAAAGCCGACGATCACGACTTTGCGCGCCATGGATTCAGTGTTGGGCACGCCGGGGTGCGTCGTCTACGCCATGTATCCCACCAATTAGGACATGGGACCTGCCCCACCGCGGTCGCGGCGGCCTTGGCAGACTGTTGCCCATGGCACAGATAACGTTGCGTGGAAACCCGATCAACACTGTCGGCGAGCTGCCTGCCGTCGGATCCAAAGCCCCGGCCTTCAGTCTGGTCGGCGGCGATCTGGCCCCGGTGAGCAGCGAGCAATTCGGCGGTAAGCCCTTGGTGCTCAACATCTTTCCGTCTATCGACACACCGGTGTGCGCCACCAGCGTGCGCACCTTCAACGAGCGCGCCGCGGGTGGCGGGGCGACCGTGGTGAACGTCTCGAAGGACCTGCCGTTCGCGCAGGCGCGCTTCTGTGGCGCCGAGGGCATCGAGAACGTCAAGAGCGGTTCGGCATTCCGCGACAGCTTCGGCGAGGACTACGGGGTCACCATCACGGACGGTCCGATGGCGGGCTTGCTCGCCCGGGCCATCGTGGTGATCGGCGCCGACGGCAATGTCTCCTACACCGAACTGGTGCCCGAGATCGCGCAGGAGCCCAACTACGACGCGGCGCTGGCGGCGGCGAGCTGATCGCCCCCTGGGCGGCCTGAGCTAGGGCTGGCCCACTCGCGTTGAGGTGGCCGCCAGCACCTCGCGGCAGCCGGTCCACATCTCCTTGATGATGTCGGCGGCCGGCGGCAGATCTCGAATGCGGCCGGCCACCTGACCGGTGTTGGCGACACTGGCGTCCAGGTCGCCGTCGAAGTAGAGCCGCTGCACGCGTTGTAGTGCCGCGGCGCCCTCTGCGGCAGACGTCGCGGCGTCAAGCCGCTCGGCGGCGGGCGTACGGATGACACGCATCATCCGGGTGCCGTCGAGGGGGAGCATCACCGTGCCGGTCTCGTCGGCGTCGACGACCGCCTGCTTGAGGTTGCCGTGCACCGGCGAGTCCGCCGACGCGAGCAGCCGGGTGCCCATCTGCACCCCTTCGGCGCCGAGAACAAAAGCGGCCGCCATGGACCGCGCGTCGCAGATCCCTCCGGCGGCCACGATCGGGATGTCGACGTGGGCCGCCACCAACGGCAGCAGCACCATGGTGGACGCCCCGAACCGGTTCTTGAACCCGCCTCCTTCGACGCCCTCGACCACCAGCCCGTCCACGCCGGCGTCGACGGCCTTCTTGGCCGCGGCCAGGGTGCCCACCACGTGAAACACCGTGATGCCCGCGTCGTGGAGCCGCTCGGTGAACACCGATGGGCTGCCCGCCGACGTGGTCACGAACCGAATGCCGTTGGCGACAAGCAATTCCACCATTGCCGGGTCACGGTTGAACAGCAAGGCGATGTTCGCGCCGACCGCCCCGTCGGTCAGCTCGCGCACCCGCCGCAGGTCGGCTCGCCCCTGGTCCGAGGTGGTCTCGATGACGCCCAACGCACCGGCGTTCGACACCGCAGCGGCCAGCCGGGCCCCGGCGATATACGTCATCGGCGCCTGGATGATCGGGATGTCGATCTGTGCAAGCGCGCAGACCCGGTTGGGTGCGCCGCCAGGGCTGCCGGCGGTCATCGGTGCCGCGGATCGATGAGGTCGCGGAAGCTTTCCGACGGGTGGACGGAGGCGCCGAAACTCCGCACCCGTTCGGTCAACGCTCTGTCGGATGTCACGACCCGAATGTCGTGCGGCGCAGCGGCGGCCGCGACGAGGCGGACGATCTCGTCGTCGGCCGAATTCGCGGCCGCCCTGGGTGCGTGCGCGACCTCGACCACCGATGATGTGATGGCCGTCGACGGGGGTCGCTCAAAAACCACTGTCACGGTTTCTCCTTGGCCCGACGCCCATCGATCCAGTCTTTCCACCAATGCGACCATGGCACCGTTGCGGTCCTTCCACCAGCCATCGGGACGACTTCCGATCACATTCATGCCGTCGACAATCCACCGCACCACCACACCGTAAACGACGCGGCGCGGCAGGTGATTTCCATTCTTAAAGCCGTCGGTGGTTGATACGGTCACCCTCATGACCTCGATCGCCGGCACCGCAGACCGGGTTGTCGCGCTGGCCCGCGGTATGCGAGAGCTGGTGCGCGCCGAAGCCGCCCAATCCGAGCGGATGCGCACCCTCACGCCGGCGATCGTCGATGCGATGTGGTCCAGCGGGCTGATGTCGGCGTTCAACCCGGTCGTGGCCGGGGGTGTCGAGCCGTCGTTCACCGAGATGATCGAGACCTGGATCGAAATGGCATGGCAGGACGGGTCGTTCGGCTGGATAGGGATCGCCAATCTGCCGTCGTCCTTCGCCGCGGCGGCGTATCTGCCCGACGAGGGCTTCGCCGAAGTGTTCACCGCGCACGACAACCGGGTCACGATGGGCGGCCAGTTCTTCCCCAACGGACAAGGCGCCGCCGTCGACGGCGGCTACCTGGTGACCGGCGCGTGGAACTTCGGTTCGGGCATCGGTCACTCCGAATACATTGCGGCCGGCTTCATGCCGATGGACGACGGCCAGATGCGCTGGATCAGCGAGGGTTTCCCCGAGATGCGGGTGGCCGTGATTCCGCGGGCGGAGATCAGTTTCAACGACGGCTGGTTCGTGCAGGGGCTGAAGGGAACCGGTTCCTATGACTACAGCGCGCAGGAGGTGTTCGTTCCCGAGAGCCGCACGTTCGAACTGTTCGTGCGTCAGCCCTACCGGGGGACGTCGCCGGCCACCCGGATGGGGCTGATGCCGGTGACCGCCGCCGGGCACGCGTCGTGGGCGCTGGGCGTGGCCAAGAGCATGCTCGACGACGTCCAAGAGTTGGCCGCGACGAAGTTCCGCATGAGCGACATGGCGTCGCTGGCCAGCCGCCCCACCTTCCAGAAGGCCTTGGCGCATCACCGCGCCGCCTGGCGCGCGGCTCGGCTCCTGGTCCTCGACGCGTTCACCACCGCCGAGGCCGCGGTGGAGTCGGGGGAGGACCTGACACCGGCGCTGCGTGCGGACATGCGGGTGGCCGCCGTCTACGCCACCGACACGGCCCGTGGCTGCGCCGAGTGGGCGCATCTGGCCGCCGGGACCAGTTCGATCCGCGAAGGCAGCCGGCTGGAACGCGCCTTCCGGGACATCTACACCGGAACCCAGCACGCCTTCATCAGCGAGAAAGTCGCCATCGACGTCGCGCAGATCTGGCTGGGCATCATCGAAGACCAGCCCGGGCTGTAGGTACTGGCTACCATTGCGCGCATGCGTGGCTCAAAAATCCTGATCACCGGCCCGACCGGTCAAATCGCCACCCCCATCGCCCGGGCGCTCGCCGCCGACAACGAGGTCTGGGGAATCGCCCGTTTCACCGACCCCGCCGCGCGGGAAGGCCTCGAAAAGGCCGGGATTCGCTGCGAGAAGGTGAATCTCGCGGCCGGCGACTTCACGGCCCTGCCAACGGATTTCGACTATGTCCTCAACTTGGCGGTGGCCAAGAGCGGAAGCTGGGACAAGGACCTGGCGGCCAACGCCGAGTCGGTCGGCCTGCTGATGGCCCACTGCCGCAACGCAAAAGCCTTCCTGCATTGCTCGTCGGCCGCCGTGTACGACCCGCCGGGCGACGACCCCCGCAGCGAGCGGTCCGCCCTCGGCGACAACCACAAGCCGCTGTTTCCCACCTACTCGATCTCCAAGATCGCCGGCGAGGTGGTCGCGCGATCGGTGGCGCGCATCGTCGGCGTGCCCACCACGATTGCCCGGCTCAACGTCCCCTACGGCGACAACGGCGGATGGCCGTTCTATCACATGGAGATGATGCTGGGCGACATCCCGATTCCCGTCCCACCCGGTGAGCCCGCCCGCTACAACCCGATTCACGAGGACGACATCATCGCGACCATTCCCAAGCTGCTCGAGGTCGCGTCCGTTCCAGCGACCACGGTCAATTGGTGCGGCGACCAGACGGTCAGCCTGCAGGAGTGGTGCGACTACCTCGGCTCACTCGTCGGCAAGGAGCCGATCTTCGAGGCGAGCGAACAAGCGCTGCGCGGCAACCCCACCACGATCGACCGTATGCACGAACTCATCGGCGGCACCTCGGTCGACTGGCGCGACGGAATCCGCCGCATGGCGGCGAAATTTCACCCGGAGCTCGTCGCATAGACGCGCCGACCATCGACTTGTGTTGCCGATTTCTTGAAGTAGTCCCCGACGACTCGACGTTCGGCGGCCGAGCCGATCGTGCTTGACCAGCCGTGTGCACAATGCTAAGCAAGTGCTCAGCACTGAGCGCATGGGGCGCCGGGGCGCCACGACTGGCAATACGAAAGGGATCAGATGACGGTGCAGGCGGTACTGGACGACATTCGCAAGCGCCCCGGAACGGGTGACGTCATCTCGGTCATCGATCCCGCCACCGAGGAGACCATCACCGAATTCACCGACTGCGGGCAAGAGGCGGTCGACGAGGCCGCCGCGCGGGCGAAGGCGACGTTCGAGTCGGGGATCTGGTCAGAGCTTCCGGGCCGCGAGCGAGCCAAGATCCTGTGGCGGATCGGGGAGTTGATCGACGAACACGCCGAGGAGTTCGCCCAGCTCGACTCGCTCAACACCGGCATGCCGCTGCTGCAGGCACAGTTGCAGATGTCGACCTGTTCGGAGTTCTTCCGCTACTACGCCGGCTGGTGTTCGAAGATCAACGGTGTCGCGTACGACGTCAAGACCGACGGCATCGCGACCGACAACTACGTCAACATGCACGCCTACACGCTCAAAGAGCCGTACAGCGTGGTCGGCCTGATCTTCCCGTGGAACGGCCCGATCTTCAACGCCAGCGCGAAGCTTGCCCCGGCCCTGGCCGCGGGCGGCAGCCTGCTCGTCAAACCGGCCGAGGAGACGCCGCTGTCGGCGCTGCTGTTGGACCGACTCGTCCACGAGGCCGGCGTGCCCGAGGGGGTGGTCAACCTGTTGACCGGCTACGGCCACACCGCGGGCGCCGCGATCACCGCACACCCCGATGTGCAGAAGGTCGCCTTCACCGGCTCGACCGAGGTCGGCAAGGAGATCGTGCGGGCTTCGGCGGACAACCTGAAGAAGGTCACGCTCGAACTCGGCGGGAAATCGCCGGTGCTGATCTTCGACGACGCGAACCTGGACAACGCCATCATGATGGCGTCGCTGGGCATCTTCGTGCACTCCGGCCAGGGCTGCGTGTGCGGGTCGCGCATCTTCGCCCAGCGCGGTGTCTACGACCGGGTCGTGGAAGGCATTGCGATGATGGCGAATTCGTTCAAGCTGGGCGCCCCCAGCGAGGAGGGCTGCGTCAGCGGGCCGCTGATCAGTCAGAAGCAGCTGACCCGGGTCATGGGCTTCATCGACGAGGGCAAGAAAGACGGCGTGGAGGTGGTCACCGGCGGCCACCGGCTGGACCGCAAGGGCTACTTCGTCCACCCGACGGTGCTTACCAACGTCGACACCAGCATGCGGCTGTACCAACAGGAGATCTTCGGTCCGGTGGTCACCATCCTGCCGTTCGACGACGAGGACGAGGCCGTGGCGCTGGCCAACGACACCACCTACGGCCTGGCCGCCACCGCATGGACGGAGAACCTCGGCCGGGCCCACCGCATCATGCGGCGACTGCAGGCCGGCAGCGTCCAGGTCAACTGCCAGCTGGTCTTCGACCACGATGTGCCGTTCGGCGGGTACAAGCAGTCCGGCTGGGGTCACGAGTTCGGTAAAGAGGGCCTCGAGATCTACCTGAAGACGAAGTCGGTGTGGGCCCAGCTCTAAACCTGTTGTCGCACAAGGAAAGTCCCGGACCGACCAGGTCCGGGACTGCTCCGATGCCCGTCGGACGTGTCAAGATCCCTTGCGGTAGCGAGTGAGGAACCCGACGGAGGCCACCGCGGCGACGGTGCCGATCACGGCCCACAGCACCAGCTGGAAGGCCATCGCGCCGAAAAACCAGCCGAAAGTCATTCCGATATAAAGCATCCAGATCACCCGGTAAAAGCTCCAGACCGCCAGTAGGCCGGTGCTGATCCCGATGTACAGGCTCCGTTGGCGATCGACGCGGTTGATCTGTTCTTGGATGCTGGTCGGCACGATGTTCATTGCTGTCTTCCTTTCCTGGGGCGCCGCCTTGAGTGGCGGCGTCGTTGCGGTAAGTACAGAGCCGCAAGGCGGCTACCGATCCCAATCGGCTGCCGCCGACCGCACCGCCGATTCCGCGCCGCAACCCTCGCGTGCGCTCTACGCTGCACAGGGGGCCTGGAGAAGGGTTGCCTCGATGAACATGCCCCGCGTGGCCCTAATCTGGGTCGCCCTGCTGACTGCGCTGATCGCAACCTCGTCGGGCGGCCCCGCGGGCGCCGACCCGCCGTCCACCGAGGTGATCACCGTGATGGCCGTCGGGCCTGGCGGCGAAGCGATGAACGGCTACAAGGTCGCATCCGGACCGGGCAACGTCGGGCGGGCCGACAACTGCTCGCAACCGTCGCCGTCGGCGGTTGAAGACAACGTCTACTACTGTTCGCCGAGCGCGGCCGGAGCCGGCACCTGCTGGCCCTCAACCCCGGGATCTCTTCTGTGCGTTGACGATCCGTGGGACATGCGGATGCACCGGGTGATGTTCGACGGCCAGCTTCCGCCCGTGCATCCGACGGCCAATCCGGACCCGTTCGCGCTCGCCCTCGACGACGGGACGCACTGCCTGCTGCGCAACGGCGGCGCGTGGGGTGGGCGTGCCGACGGATACGTCGGCGTCTACGGTTGCGGCGGCAGCGGCGGGAGCGACCCTGCCGTGTTGTGGCTGCCCAGCCAGGGCGCAGGAACCTGCATCGACCGCTCATCGCCGGTGTGGACCGTCAAAGTCGGTCGCCTGGGCGCGCCCGACGCCGTCCTTGCACCGCCTGCAACCCGCGCGGTAACGGCCGCCTGGTTCGCCGGCGGCAGGGCCGGGCAGTAGGGCGGCGCCGGTACTGCTATAACGCAACGTATGTCTGGTCCATCGCACACCATTACCCATGTTTCCGATACGGCCCGGTGGACGGCGTTACACAGGGCAACCGAATCGGCCCGCCCCGATGCGCTGTTCCGTGACCCGCTCGCGGAA
Source organism: Mycobacterium sp. NGS11 (assembly GCF_059813315.1). NCBI lineage: Bacteria > Bacillati > Actinomycetota > Actinomycetes > Mycobacteriales > Mycobacteriaceae > Mycobacterium > Mycobacterium sp. NGS11. Next base: position 247,351 of record NZ_JCALEJ010000003.1, on the reverse strand, counting down.
CGCCTCGCCGGTGAACACGGCCGCGCGATCGTCGACAACTTTCCCCGATCCGATCGCAACGGCTGGTGGCTGGTCGCACGCACCAAGCTGATCGACGACGCCATCGCCGACGCTCTCGCGCACGGCTGCGATCGCGTGCTGAATCTGGCCGCCGGCCTGGACACCAGGCCCTACCGCCTAGAGCTCCCGTCCGAGCTCACCTGGATCGAGGCCGATCTGCCCAAGCTGCTCGCGGAGAAGACGCAAGCGCTCACCGACCAAACCCCCCACTGCCGACTGACCCGGACTGCCGTCGACCTCGCCGACCCGCAGGCCCGAGACGCGTTTCTCAACGACGCGCTGGACGGCGCGACGAAGGCCTTCGTGCTGACCGAGGGATTGTCGATGTACCTGGAGACCTCCGACATCGCGGCGCTTTCGGGTGCGATCCAGCGACCCGAGGTCACCTGGTGGATGCTCGATTTCGCCTTTCCCGGGCTGAAAAGGAGAATCAACAAGAACGTCGCGGGAATTTCGCAGAACGCGCCGTTCAAATTCGCTCCCGAGAACGGGCTGGCCTTCTTCGAAGACCTGGGCTGGCGGACCGTCGAAGCCGAATCGGTGCTCGAGACCGCCAACAAGCTCCACCGCTTACCCGTCTTGATGCGGCCACTCACGTGGCGACGATCGGATTTGCGCCGGCCAGGCCGCAAACCCACGTCTGCGGTCGCCCTGCTGACCCACTAGAGGCTTACGCGCTTACCCCGCAGCGATACCTACCAGACGCGGATCCAGTCAACGAGCATGTCGGCGGGGTAGCTGCCCGACCCGGGATCGCCGCCGCCGGAACCGGCCACCGCCAAGTTGAACACCGGGTACACCGTGTAACCCGCTCCGTTGAAGGGCCAATCCGGCAGCGAGCTCGCCGGCACGTCGAAGTAGGGCGCGGCGCCGTCGACATAGTCCTTCCAGAAGCGGATGCCGGCCTGATCCCATTGGCAGCGCCAGGTGTGCCAGGCACTGTCCACCGCGATGTTGTGGGTCTTCCACTCGCCGCCGTTGGCTTTGGCGTGCACGGTGGTTGCCGACGGCCAACTGCCGTTGCCGTACCACTCCATGACGTCGATCTCGCCCTGATCGTCATTGCCCAGCCAGTAGGCCGGCCACGCGCCGGCGGTGAGGCAGTTCAGCTTGATCCGGGTTTCCCAGGTGTGGCCGACGCCGCCGCGCCACAGGCTCTGCACCTTGCCGCTGAAGTAGGTGGGGCCATCCTTGGCCGCGCGCAGGACGAGGTTGGAATTGCCGTCCAGGAACACGTTGCGGCGATCGTCGCGGTACTGCCCGATGTGCTCTGGCAGCTCCCAGTAGGTGGGATCTTTGATCGTCTCGCGGGCTTTGGCCACCGCCCACTTGGAAGCGTCGGGCGCCGAGCCGGCCGGACCGTCGAACTCGTCGGAAAAGATGTAGGACCCGGCCTGGCCGCTGGGGGCGGCGGGGGGCGGTATCCGCCCGGCAGGCTCATCCTGTCGGGACGGGTAGGCCCAGGCCTTCGGCCCTGGCAGCGCGGCCGCCAGCACTCCGATCCCGGTTGTCAGGATCATGCGGCGGCGATCGATCTCCGGCATAAGCAAGGGACCCTAGCAGCCAACCCTGCCTGAGGTTAAAACGGGAATTCTGTCGGTGCCCGTCGCTATGGTTCTGATTGCGGTCGGACCAGCAGGGACGACAGCACGGCAGTGGCAACGGATTACGCTCGCAAATTCACGGCCAATTCTCATCTTGACAGATGGTTTGGTCTCAGGATACGGCGGGCATTCTGGAATCACGATCCGATAACCACACTGTTGTAGCTTTTGCGGGTGGTACTGAGAGGAGTGACGATCGTGGCAAATACACCAGAAGGCACGGTTATATTCCTTCACTCCCATCCGGCCTGGATCGCCGCGCAGCGGCGGGAACGCGAACGTAATGACGCAGTGCGGCGTCATCCTTCATTTCGCGCCCGTCAGCGCGCCGCAGCCTCTGGTAACCCGGTCGTTCCGATGGTCCGCAATTTGAAGGTTTACTCCAGCGGCAATACGCCCGCCTGAATTCGCCACTAAATTGCGGCGGTCCACAATCCCGCCGCACTTACCCCCACTCGCGAGCAATCAACGGATCGCCGGCCGGATAGGCCTCGAATATCTAGCGGGCTCGATGTCGAGCTGTGTCAGCTCCGCACGGCGGCCGACCCGCCCATGTCAGTCACTTCCGGATGTCGCGGCGCCGATGTCAAGGACACCGCCGCCATTCGGGTCGTCGATCTCGACGACCGGGTCGTCGACATCGTCGAATTCCAGCCGCAATGCGCGGGACATGATGGCGTGCATTACGTACATGGTGGTGGTGTAAGTGAATTCGAGTATCTCGGTGTCGGTGAAGACCTCACGTAACTGAGCGAACAACCGCTCGGGTACCCGACCATGTTGGCCCGCAAGGCAATCCGCGTACGCCAGCAATAACCTCTCGGTGTGATCGAAACAGTCGGCGGTCTCCCACGACGGTATTGCCGCAATTTTCTCCTCGGACAATCCCGCCGACCGGCACGCTTTGCAGTGCTGCGAGAACACGAATTGACTGCCGACCACCCAGCCCGCCCGGATCTGGCCCAATTCCCGGTGATCGGCCCGGATGGAGACCTCTTCGCGATAGAGGCGGAAGCCGCGGACGGCATGGCGCAGGGCGGCGGGTGACTGCGCCATCACCGTCCACCAATTGCCGGGGGTGCCACCGATGGTGCCCGGCTCGGCCACCGGATCACGATCGCCGAACATGAAGTCATACATCTTCAGCGTGAATTCGTCGCCGACGTCACTCCGCGGGATCGGCTTCAGACGCGGCATTGCGTCTCCTCTCGGCTGGCGGCGAGATCGTGCAAGCGTTGCCCAACTCGCTCAGAGCTTGCTGGCGACGAAGTCCGCCGCCTGGTTGGCCATGCCCGCGTCGATGTAGGCGCCCGCGAGGTGCTGTGGCCAGTTTTCCTTCCAGGTGTTCGGGTCGGCCGGGTTGCAGACGGGATCCGCGCCGTGGCACAACTCGATGGTCCGGTCGTTGTAGGTCGGGTTGAAGTTGGTGATCGGACCGACCCACTGGCTTCCGTTGCCGAACAGCGCGACGGCGGCGATGTGCTGATCGGCGCCGGGCGGCAACGGGCTGTCGAACCCGAACGCGCCGATGGGCGCCGCCAGCACGACGTCGGTGACGGCCGCGCCCAGCGAGTATCCGCCCAGCACCAGTCGGGTGTCGGGGCAACTGTTGATCATTTCCTGGACGTGGTGGCTCATGTTGTTGGCACCCTGGGCGACCTCGGTGTCGGCCGGATACTGCACGGCGTACACGCCAACGGTCCGGTTCACCTTGTTGCGCACATCGCTGATGAACGCGTTCCCCAGCACGCCTGGGCCGGGTGATTCGTTACGGCCGCGGGCGAACACGATCTGGACCGGCGGGCAGTTGGCGGCCGCGGCCGATGGGACCGGCCCCGGCACCCCGGGGGGAAGCACCGCGGCGGGCAGCATCAGGGCGGCCGCGGCCGTGACCGCGGCGAGGCCAACATCAGCAAAGTTGCGGAGAAGCAAGGCGCGCACGCAGATGATGGTAGAGCGAACCCGCTCCGCGCGCTGGGGAGCCGGTGCACAGACCGCAGGTGATCGCTCACCGCGAACACCGACCACGGCGCCGGCGGTGTCCGGCGAGACGATAGGTTCAGCTGATGAGTCACGTCGACGCGAATGCGCCCGAGCGCTTGTTCGCGCTGGCCGAACAGGTCCAAGGTTTCATGCCGGCCGACGAGGGGCAGGCGCTGTACGACGCGGCGCTGCAGTACCTCGGGGGCGGAATCGGCGTCGAGATCGGCACGTACTGCGGCAAATCCACCCTTTTGCTGGGCGCAGCGGCGCAACAAACCGGCAGCGTGCTCTACACGGTCGACCACCATCACGGCTCCGAGGAGCACCAGGCCGGGTGGGAATATCACGACGCGTCGATGGTGGACGACGTGACGGGATTGTTCGACACGTTGCCGACGTTTCGTCGTGCGCTCGACACCGCCCGACTGGACGACCACGTCGTCGCGATCGTCGGCAAGTCACCGCTGGTGGCGCGGGCATGGCGCGCACCGCTGCAGTTTCTGTTCATCGACGGCGGCCACAGCGAAGCGGCCGCGAACCAGGACTTCGACGGCTGGGCCAAGTGGGTCGACACCGGTGGGGCACTGGTCATCCACGACGTGTTTCCCGACCCGAAGGACGGCGGGCGGCCACCGTATTACATCTACTGTCGCGCACTCGATTCCGGGCAGTTCCGGGAGGTATCAGCGACGGGATCGCTGAGGTTGCTCGAACGTGTCAGCGGCCGGCCGGGGGGACAGGTCTAGCGAGTCACCGGCCTGGGCCGGTGCCGACGCATTCGCAATCGAAGTCGGTCTGCAGGCCCAACGGCAGCTCGTCGCCGCGGAAGATTCCCGCGCCGCCAGTCGTGTTCGACAGGGCGTCCGCCGCCAGGATCATCGCCGCGCCAGTCCAGGTGGTGCGCTCCTCGGGCCAGCGCTTGCCGTCGGCGAAAACCAGTCCCGTCCAATACGATCCGTCGTCTTCGCGAAGATGCTGCATCGCGGCGAACTGCCGGTGCGCATCTGCGTGGTGTCCGATCGCGTCCAGCGCCATCACCAGCTCGCAGGTTTCGGCACCGGTCACCCACGGACGATCGCCGACACACCGGATGCCCAGGCCGTCGACCACGAACGCTTCCCACCGCTGCCTGATGCGCGCGGCCGCCGCCGGCCCGCGCAGTGCGCTACCGAGGATGGGGTAGTACCAGTCCATCGAGTAGCGGTCCTTTTCGGTGAACGCCTCGGGGTGCGCGGAGATGGCATGACCCAGGCGGCCCAGCGCCAACTCCCACTCCGGCTGCGGGTCTCCGACCAGAGCTGCCAAGGCGAGCGCGCATCGGATGCTGTGGAAAATGCTGGAGCATCCGGTCAGCAACGCTTCCGGCAGCACACCGGATTCGCTGCGCGCCCAACCGATCTCGCCATAGCCGACTTGCATGTCGATGACGAAGTCGATCGCTTTGTGCACCACCGGCCACATCTCGATCCCGAACGACTCATCACCGGTAACCAGCACGTGATGCCACACACCGGCGCCGATGTACGCGCAGAAGTTGCTGTCGCTGTTGGCGTCTTCGACGGCGCCGGCGCGAAACTGGATGGGCCACGAGCCATCGGGACGCTGCGTGTGGCGGCTCCACTCGAAGGCCGCGCGCGCCGGCTCCAGCAGTCCGGCGGTAGTGAGCGCCATGGCGCACTCGATGTGGTCCCATGGATCGGTGTGCCCGCCCTCGAACCAGGGAATGGCGCCCGATGGTTCTTGTGCGGCGGCGATAGAACGCGCGGTCTGTCGGCATTGTTCGGGAGTCAGGACACCCGGAACTGCGGGCGGGTTAGACCGATGCAACTGAATACTCTTCAGTCACTTGGCTTTTCGCCTCCTGCCGTTTGACGAAGTACATGGCTACGCTCTTGCCCACCAGCGGATTGAGTAGCGACTCCGCCAGCTGGGTGACCTTTGGCCGCTGCATCAGGTCCCACACCAGCAGCTTGTGGTAGGCGGTGACCGCACGGTGGTCGGCGTTCCGCACACCGACAGCGCATTTGAGCCACCAGAAGGGGGAGTGCAGCGCGTGGGCGTGGTGGGTGTGCGTCAATTCCATTCCGCCGTCGGAGATCTTGCCGCGCAATTCACTGGCACGGTAGATGCGTACGTGGCCGCCCTCGTTGCTGTGGTACTCGTCGGACAGCATCCAGCACACCTGCTCGGGCAGCCACCGCGGTACGCTGACGGCCAGCGTGCCACCGACTTTGAGCACCCTGATGAGCTCGGCGATCGCCACGTCATCCTGAGGAATGTGCTCCAGGATCTCCGACGCGATGACGCAGTCGAACGTCTGGTCGGCGTAGGGCAACTTCAGCGCGTCACCGACGACCACCGTCGCAGACGCCCCAGCGGGTGCCTCGCCGGTTTCGGCCATCGCGCGCAGGATGGTGTCCACCGAACGCAATTCGGCCTCGTCATGATCGAAGGCGACGACGTCGGCGCCACGCCGATACGCCTCGAAGGCATGCCGGCCGGCTCCGCATCCGACGTCGATGACCTTGGTCGACGGTCCGATCCCGAGCCGGTCGAAATCGACGGTCAGCATGACGCTCCGCTCTGCGCGCTGCGTGCGATCGCCCGCTCGTAGACCCGCACGGTCTGAGCGGCCACGGCTTCCCAGCTGAAGACGTTGACGGCACGAGCGCGGCCCGCCTTGCCGAGGCTGCGGCGCTTTTCCGGGGAGTCGAGCAGTTCACCGAGCGCGCTGGTCAGCGCATCCACGTCGGCGGGCGGTACCAGTTCGGCGCAGGCACCGTCCGTCCCAAGGACTTCCGGCAGCGCTCCGACCCGGCTGGCGACGATCGGGGTGCCACTGGCCATGGCTTCCACCGCGGGCAGCGAAAACCCCTCGTAAAGCGAGGGAATGCAGGCCACTTCCGCGGACGCGAACAAGGCGGCCAACTCGGCGTCGGACAGCCCGCTGGTGATGTGCACGATGTCGGAGATCCCGAGTTCGGCGATGAGTTTGTGGGTCGGGCCATTCGGCTCCACCTTGGCGACCAACCGCAACTCGAGGTCCCGGACAGTGCGCAACCGGGCGACCGCCTGCAGCAGGGTGCGGACGCCCTTCAGCGGGGTATCCGCGCTGGCGATCGCGATGATGCGCCCGGGCTCGCGGGGACCGGAACCCGGTTTGAACAGCTCGGTGTTGACCCCCAGCGGGACGACATGGAGTTGCTCCGGTTCGACGCCGAAGTCGGCGATGATGTCCGCGGCCGACGATGACGAGACGGTCAACAGGTCGGGGATGTGCCGGGCGACCTCCTGCTGCATGTCCAAGAACCCATACCAACGGCGCACCAACGGCTTTCGCCACCATCGTGCGGCGGCCAGGTCCAGCACCCGATCGCGGGTGATCGGGTGGTGCACGGTGGCGACGACGGGAAGCCCCGCCTCGGCGATGCTGAGCAGTCCGGTGCCCAGGCTCTGATTGTCGTGTACGACGTCGAAATCCGTTGTCCGCTGGGCAAGTAACCGCGCGGCCCGCATCGTGAACGTCCGCGGTTCGGGAAATCCCGCGGTCCAGGTGGTGAGCAATTCCAGGAGGTCGATGGAGTCTCTAATCTCGCTGGGCCGCGGCACCCGGAAAGGGTCCGGTTCCCGGTACAGATCAAGGCTCGGCACCTCGGTGAGCCGGACCCGCGGATCGAGCAGGTCAGGATACGGCTGCCCGGAAAACACCTCGACGTCGTGACCGAGTTCGACCAGGCCGTGGCTGAGATGGCGCACGTACACGCCCTGTCCGCCGCAATGGGTCTTACTACGGTAGGACAGCAGGGCAATTCGCATACTCAACTCTTCTTTGCTGGAAAATGACCGCGGATTGGCGCCGAATACATCGCGGTCAACGGGCTCCCGAACTCCGTGACAGCAAATTGGACATGTGTCCAGACTATAGTTCGATCACCTAATCGAGCGCAACGAGGCCGAGATCCGCCGTCCCGCGAGCAGGCGACCTCCGGGATGTCCGACACGCAAAGATCATGCCACTGGTCAGCGGCCGCTATCCTCTCGGGCGGTCGGCTTCGAACGCGCGGTGCCGGCGGGTTGACCGGCGAAGATCGGCCGAAAGACGTGCGGGCTTTTGTTACCATCGCGCGGTGCGGGATTCGGCCGGACGGGTGGGGGGCGATCAGCGATCGCCTTCGCGGCGCGACGTCCTCAGATACGCCGCGTTGACCCCGGCCCTGCTGAGCCTGGGCGCGCTGGTCCCGGGCCCCGGCGCCCCCACGGCGTCAGCCGCGGGCATGCAGCTGATCGATTTCGCCGAGCGCAGGATCGCCCCGGACGAGATCAAGTCGGCAGGCTACGACGGCGTGGTGAATTACGTGTCGCTGTCGCGCCCGGGCGCCAACTTCGAGGCCAAACCGCTGACAAAGGACTACGCCGACGCGCTGCGCGCGGCGGGGCTGCATATCGTCAGCAACTTCCAGTACGGCAAGCCCGGCTGGCCGGACCCGTCGGATCTCACGCGCGGGTACGACGGCGGCGTGGCCGACGCCCATAGCGCCATGCAGTTGCACTCCGCGGCGGGAGGCCCGAACTCGGCCCCCATCTTTTTCAGCGTCGACGACGCGATCGATGCCAACACATGGAATACGCTTGCGGTGCAATGGTTTCGGGGAATCAACTCGGTGTTGGGCGTGGGCCGCACCGGCATCTACGGGGATGCCCAGGTGTGCGGGTGGGCGATCAGAGACGGCGTCATCGGCCCGTCCACGAGCGCCGGACACCAATGGGCGTGGCAGACGAGGGCCTGGTCGCACGGCGATCGCGAACCCGCGGCGGTGCTCTACCAAACGGTCGTCAACAGCCCGGGGAATCCGGGCCCGCTGCTGGGTGGCATCAATGTCGATGTCGACGACGTCCTCGCCGCCGACTTCGGCCAGTGGGATCTCGCCCGCTGACCCGACGTCCCCCTTCTACACGAGAAATAAACCACTGCGACCGATTGCGGCGTGTCGTGTGCGTGGTTTAAGTGTCGCGACGCCGAACGAAGCGACACCCCGCGGGGCCGATGACCCGCGGGGCGTCGCTCGGTATCCGGGAAATTACTTGAGGTCGAACCGGTCGTTGTTCATGACCTTCACCCACGCGGCGACGAAGTCCTCGACGAACTTGCCGTGCGCGTCGTCCTGGGCATAGACCTCGGCCAATGCGCGCAACACCGAGTTCGAGCCGAAGACAAGGTCAGTCGGGGTCGCGGTCCACTTGAGCGCCCCGGAGGCCCGGTCGTGCCCTTCGTAGACGTTCTCCGCGGTCTCCGACGCCTTCCACTCGGTGTTCATGTCGAGCAGGTTGACGAAGAAGTCGTTCGTCAACGCGCCCGGCCGGTCGGTGAACACACCGTGCTTGCTGCCGCCGTGGTTGGCGCCCAGGGCACGCAGTCCGCCGACCAGGACCGTCAACTCGGGGCCGGTCACACCCAACAGGTACGCCCGGTCCAGCAACAGCTGCTCGAGCGGGGCCTTTTCACCCGGCCGCGCGTAGTTGCGGAACCCGTCGGCCCGTGGTTCGAGCACCGCGGCGGCTTCCACGTCGGTGGCCTCCTGAGAGGCGTCGGTTCGCCCGGGGGCGAAGTGCACCGCGATCTCGTAGCCCGCGTCCTTGGCGGCCTTCTCGACCGCCGCGGAACCCGCCAGCACGATCAGGTCGGCGATCGAGATCTTCTTGCCGTCGGAGGCCGAGGCGTTGAAGTCCTGCTGGATCTGCTCCAGGACGGGCAGCACCTTGTCCAGTTCGGACGGCTCGTTGACCTCCCAGCTCCGCTGCGGCTCGAGACGAAGCCGCCCGCCGTTGGGACCGCCGCGCTTGTCGGTGTTGCGGTAGCTGATCGCCGCGGACCAGGACGTCTTGACCAGCTGTGGGATGGAGAGACCGGACGCGAGCACCTTGCTCTTCAGGTCGGCGATGTCCTTCTCGTCCACGAGCTTGTGCTCGACGGCCGGCACCGGGTCCTGCCACAGCTGCGGCTCGGGAATCCAGGGCCCCAGGAAGCGGGAGACCGGCCCCATGTCGCGATGCAGCAGCTTGTACCACGCCTTGGCGAACGCGTCGGCCAGCTCCTCGGGGTGGTCGAGCCAGCGCCGCGTGATGTCGCGGTAAATCGGGCTCTCCCGCAACGAGATGTCGGTGACCAGCATCGTCGGGGCGCGCCCCGGCCCACCGAATGGGTCGGGGATGGTCCCCGCGCCGGCGCCGTCCTTGGCGGTGAACTGCCAGGCCCCGGCGGGGCTCTTGGTCAGCTCCCACTCGTAGCCGTACAGCGTCTCCAAGAAGGAGTTGTCCCACTTGGTAGGCGTCGGCGTCCAGACCACCTCGAGGCCGCTGGTGATGGCGTCCTTGCCCTTGCCGCTTCCGAACGAGCTCTTCCAGCCCAGCCCCTGCTGTTCGATCGGGGCGGCTTCCGGCTCGGGGCCGACCAGGTCGGCGTCACCGGCGCCGTGGGTTTTGCCGAAGCTGTGGCCGCCGACGATCAGAGCGGCGGTCTCCTCGTCGTTCATCGCCATCCGGCCAAAGGTCTCGCGGATGTCGATCGCGGCCGCGATCGGGTCCGGCTTGCCTTCGGGGCCTTCGGGATTCACGTAGATCAGACCCATGGTGGTGGCACCGTAGGGCTGCGCGAGGTCGCGCTCGCCCGAGTAACGCTTGTCGGTGCCCAACCATTCTTCCTCTTCACCGAAGAGGATCTCTTCGGGCTCCCACACGTCTTCGCGGCCGAAGGCGAAGCCAAACGTCTTGAATCCCATCGATTCCAGCGCCGTGTTTCCGGCGAAGAGCAGCAGATCCGCCCAGGAGATCTTGTTGCCGTACTTCTTCTTCAACGGCCACAGGAGCCTGCGCGCCTTATCCAGGCTCGCGTTGTCGGGCCAGCTGTTGAGCGGGGCGAAGCGCTGCATGCCCTGGCCGCCACCACCGCGACCGTCATAGATGCGGTAGGTGCCGGCGGCGTGCCAGCTCATCCGGATGAACAGGCCCCCGTAGTGGCCGTAGTCGGCGGGCCACCAATCCTGCGAGGTCGTCAGCAGCTTGATCATGTCGGCCTTGAGCGCCTCGACATCGAGCTTGGCGAACTCCTCGGCATAGTCGAAGTCCTCACCGAGCGGATTGGACTGCGCGACATGCGGATGCAGGCGTGACACGTCGACCTGGTTGGGCCACCAGTCCTGGTTCGTCCGTGGAGCGTTCGACTTCGGTTGCGGCGAAGGGATTGCTGGGTTTTCGCTTTCGCTTGTGCTTGCCGACCCGGCGTCGGGGTTTGGTGGGCGGCTTGCGGATGTATCAGATGACACAGCATTCCTTTCGAGGGTGGGTGAATCGGGCTGCGATCACGGGCTGTGATCTAAGAACCTGTGGCCGAGCAGTCGGCACACAGGCCCCAGTAGATGACTTCGGCCTCGTCGAGTACGAAGCCATCAAGAACGTTGTCGTCGTCCGAGGGCGTCAGACACGGAGCGTCGCCGACGGCGCAGTCGATGTCGGCGATGATCCCGCAGGAGCGGCAGACGACGTGGTGGTGGTTGTCGCCGACGCGCGATTCGTAGCGCGCCACCATGCCCAGGGGCTGGATGCGCCGAACCAGGCCCACGGTGGTCAGCGCGTTGAGAACGTCATAGACGGCTTGGCGCGAGACCTCGGGGAGGCCGACTCTGACGGCCGAAAAGATCGATTCGGTGTCGGCGTGCGGATTGGCGTCGACGACTTCCAGCACGGCAACCCTGGGCCGCGTCACCCGCAAATCGGCCATTCGCAACCTATCCGCGTAATCGGCCGTCGACGACACGCCACCAATATGACGCACTTATCTGGAACGAGTCAAGACTTTATTGTGAAGTGGGGCACAACTTCGGGTTACGAATGAGCTAGCTCACGCGAACGTCAGGTCGGCTTCAGCGCGCTGCCTTTGCGCCACTGGTCCCAGCTGAGCGTCCAGTCGCCGTTCTGCGCCAACGTCAGAGGAGGTCCGCCGCTGTTGCGAACCTCGACGACGTCCCCGGGTACCGAAAAGTCGAAGAACCATTTCGCGTTGTCGGCATTGAGGTTCAGGCAGCCGTGCGACGTGTCGCGGTGTCCCTGAGCCCATACCGTCGCGTCGAGCTCGTGCAAATATATGCCGTCGCTGCTGATCTTGGTGGCCCAGTTGATGGTCTCGCGGTATCCGAGTCTGGAATTCTTGGGCAGGCCGAAGGTCGAGGAGTCCATGATGACGGGATTGCCCTTGTCCAGGACCGTGTAGATCCCGGAGGGGGTCCACAGCGAGATCGCCTTGCCGCCGACGTTTTCGGTGCCGCCCATTCCCATGGACGTAGGCATCGTGCGTTGCAGGTTCCCGTTGCTGAAGACGCTGACCTGATGGGTCGCGTCGTCGGCGATCGAGACGTGCGCATCGCCGATACGGAACGACACCTTGGTGTCGTCTTGCCCGAATAGGCCATCGCCCAGGGCTATTCCGTAGATCTTCGCCTCGGCGGTGACGTTTGTGCCCGGCGCGTAGTAATGCTCGGGCCGCCAGTGCGCGTTCTGATCGTCGACCCAATACCAGGAACCCTCTACTTTGGGGTCGGTGGTCACCGACAGCTGCCGCTCGGCGGCGGCACGATCGGCGATCTTCTCATCGAAGTGCGCCACGATCACCGTTCCGACACCGTAGGTGCCGCCGTCGCGCAACGCGGCTTCCGACGTGGTGGTGAACGACACCTTGGTCTGGTTGGACGGTTTCAGCGTGGAGAACGACGAAACCTGTTTGGCCGCAACACCGCCGACACCGCTGCTGGTGACCGTCAGCGTGTAGGTGCGCCCGTAGCCCAGTGGGACGGTGGGCTTCCACACCGTGTTGTCCGGCGTCATGACGCCATCGATCGGTTTGCCGCTCTCGTTGACCATGTCGACGCTTGTCAGCGTCCCGTTGTCGGCTTTGACCGTGACCGGGGCGACCGGGTCGACGTCATGCGCGTCGGCGCTAGGAGTGATCGTTATTTGGGCTGGCCCAGCGGTTTTCGCGGGCGCGCCGCCCTGCCCGCAGTGACCGCCCAGGCAATGTGAGGTCGCAACGTATATCGCGGCCACCGCAGCGACGATCACGCAGACCGCAAGCAAGAGTCGGCGAGGCCGACTGACCCGCAGGATTCGGCCGGCGAGCTGATCGCTGTTCTTGGACATCATGAAGCTGCCGAATCCCTGCTTTCTGGTTCTCGCAGGCCTGAGAATCCTGCCCCGGCGAAGTCGATGTTGTAGATGAGGTATCCCGCGACATGCGGTTTTTAAACCGCCCGGGATGACGCGGGCCTGCAACCGGCTTCCGCGAGAGATCATGGCTGCATGGTCGATGAGGAACTCGACGGCCTCTATGACGTGCCGCCGAAGGAGTTCACCGCGGAACGCGCCCGGTTGGCCGCCGCGGCGAAGGAACGCGGCGACGACGCGGCCGCCAAACGGATTTCCGGCATTAACAAGCCGACGACGGCGGCGTGGGTCATCAACCGGCTGGCTCTGCGGCACGCCGACACTCGGCAGCGGCTGGCCGATCTCGGTAAGCGATTGCGCGCCGCGCACTCGGCGATGGACGGCGGCCGCATCCGGGACTTGTCAGCCGAGCAACACAAACTCATCGACGAACTCACCCGCAAGGCGCTGCAGGCGGCCGACCTGACGCAACCGTCGGCGACCGTGCGCGAAGGCCTGACCGGCACGCTGCAAGCCGCCATCGCCGACCCGCGGATCGGCGAACGGCTCGGGAGGCTGACCCGGCCCGAGCAGTGGTCGGGCTTCGGCGCCTTCGGCGACGCGGCGCCGGAAGCGGGGGACTCATCCAGCGAACCGGCGAAGCGGCGGAGCACGCCGGGGCAGCGACGGCGCGAAAAACTGAGCGCGGCCCTTGCCACCGCGGAGCGCGCCAAAGCAGAGGCCGACGACCTGGTGGCCGAGCGACAAGCCGAGCGGGATGCCGCCCAACAGCGCCGCGACGCCGCGGCAAGGGCACTGCGGGCGGCCGAGCAGGACCTCAAGGGCGCCGAAAGGGACTATGCCAAGGCCCAGCAAGCCCGTCGGGCCGCTACGAAAGCTGTGACCGAGGCAACGAACCGGTTGAAACGGGCCTGAATCCGGCTAAGCGTTTCCCCGCGCCCGGCCGGGGTATCAGCAAAGCCGTGACTTCTTTATGGATGACTGAACGAACCGAACAGCCTTGGGCCTCAAGCCAGCTTGACCAAGAGTCCGGGTCCGCCGATGTCATCGTCGTGGGCGCCGGCATCACCGGCCTGATGACAGCGGTCCTGCTGGCCCGCGCGGGCAAGGACGTGCTGGTGCTGGAGGCGCGCACGGTGGGGGCGTGCGCGACCGGCAACACCACCGCCAAGATCAGCCTGCTGCAGGGCAGCCAGCTCTCCAAGGTGCTGCCGCGGCACGGCAAGGACGTGGCACGCGCATACGTCGACGGCAATCGTGAGGGCCAGGAGTGGGTGCTGGACCACTGCGAGGCGAACGGCGTGGCCGTGCAGCGCGAGGATGCCTACACCTACGCCCAGTCGGTGCGGGGAGTCCCGAGGGCGCGAGCCGAACTCGCGGCGTGTCAGGCGGTCGGTCTGCCAGCGGTGTGGGACGACGATGCCGACGTGCCGTTCGCCTATCACGGCGGTGTGCGGCTGGCCGACCAGGCGCAGTTCGACCCGATGTCATTCCTCGACTCGTTGGTCGTCGAGCTGCTCGGTCGCGGTGGGCGGCTAATCGAGCACACGCGGGTGCGGCGGGTCTCTTGGCGCGGCAAGAAGGTGCGCGTGCACGTCAACGACGCCGCCCAGCGAGACGTCGAACTTCAGGCCGGCCAGCTGGTGCTCGCGACGGGCATCCCGATCCTGGATCGCGGCGGCTATTTCGCGCGGGTGAAGCCGAGCCGGTCCTACTGCTTGGCGTTCAAGGTTCCGGGCAACATCACCCGGCCGATGATGATCTCCACCGACTCGCCGACGCGTTCGGTGCGCTACGCGCCGGTCGCGGACGGGGAGCGGCTGATCGTGGGCGGCGCCGGCCACACCGTGGGCCGGGAGAAGAGTCCGTCCGAGGCGCTAAACGAGCTGTCGACGTGGACCCGCAAGCATTACCCGGGTGCGGTGCAGACCCATTTCTGGTCGGCGCAGGACTACACGCCCATCGACCATCTGCCCTATGTGGGCCCCATCCTGCCGAACAACGAAAGCATCTTCATCGCAACGGGTTTCAACAAGTGGGGGATGACCAACGGCCCCGCTGCGGCGTTGGCGCTGTCGAGTCGCATCCTGGGTGGGCGGATGGATTGGGCCCGCGCGTTCGCCAGCTGGAGTCCGCACGAGCTGACGGGCCTGACGACGGCCCTGCAGGCCAACCTCGAGGTCGGCTTCAACCTGACGAAAGGGTGGATCACCCCGGCGATCCGCACTCACCGCCGCAGCCCGGTCGACGGCGAAGGCGGGTTGGTGAGTGGCCCGCCGTGGCGTCTGGAGGCCCGCTGCCGCGTCGACGGGACCGAGCACCGCGTCTCACCTGTCTGCCCGCACCTGGGCGGGATCGTGAACTGGAACGACGCCGACAACGCGTGGGAGTGTCCGCTGCACGGGTCACGGTTCGCGCCCGACGGCACCCTGCTGGAAGGGCCGGCCACCCGCGACCTCACCGCCTAGACCTGCGGGTCAGCCGGCTTTTTGAAACACGAGCCAGCGCAGCTCTATTGGGGAATCGTCGCGCTCGAGGTCGAACACATCGAGGCCGCCGGCCCAACCTTCGAACCAACCCGTCGGCGGCCAGGCCTCCGCCGGGACCCGCGCCTTCTCGTACTCGTAGGCGGGGTCGTCGGCGATTTGCTCGAGAGGCAGGCCGGCGGCGGCGGCCGTCACCTCGTCGCGGGTGAAGATCATGCTGTTGCACTGCTGGCTCAGTTGCACCGCGACGTCGTCGGGAACATAGCCGTCGCGCGCCAGGAAGGTGTTGAACACCAAACGCCCACCGGGCGCCAGGCAATCGGTGGCGAGGTCGAACATGCCGCGCAACTCGTGCGTCGTGCGGAAGTCAGACACCACTTCCGAAAGCACCATCAGCTGGTACTGCTCGCGTACGTCCTCCATCGCGGTGAAGACGTCGTCTTGAATGACGTTCACGCGCAACGATTCCCCGGTGGCTTCCGAAACCATCACCTCGGCGAACTTCGCGGTCAGCTCGACCGCATCGACCGGATGTCCGCGGCGCGCCAGCGCCAGCGCATTACGCCCTGTTCCCGCGCCGACGTCCAGCACCCGATAGGTCGAAGGGTCGTCCGCCTCGGCGGCCAGCGCCAGCACCCGTGCGTCCGGCTCGGTGCCGAACAGCGGCGGCGGGCGGATGTCCATCCACTGCTGGTAGTCGGCCTCAACCGTGCGCCAGTCGGCCTGGACGCGGAAATTCACGCCCTCCCCGAAAGGAGCGTGATACGAGATGAGGACGTCGGAACGATGGGATGCCCGGAAAGCCTTCGCCAGCTCCACTTCCAGCGCGGCCCGCAGGTGTGCGGACTGTTCGGGGGTGTACCAGACACCCAGGGTGGCGCAGATGTTGCCGCACAACAGGACGTACTCGTCGATCAGGGCCGGCACCGCCGGCACCCTGATCTGACCCTCGGCCGACAATCGGCGGTACAACCGCCTGATCATCGCTTCGCGCAGCATCGACGGATCGAACGATCTATTCGGCGGATCCTGCACCAGAACCTTCTACACGACCGGCGGAGTTTGCACCACCGCCGCGGCGGACGGGCGGTTCGCGCCGCCCGATCAAACCGAGCGTGCCGTGCGGGCAGCCTCTTCGAGGAGATCGGCGGCGTAGGCAACGCTGTCGGCGGGTTTACTCATCTGCGCGGCGACCTCGTGGGCGCGAGCGGCGCATTGCGGAGTGAGGATGGTGCGTAGATCGGCGACCAGCGAGTCCAAAGTGCTTTCCGAAAAGGCGCGTCCCGAACCAACTTTCATTTGTTCGACGGCGGCCGCCCACATCGGCTGGTCCCATACCGTCCACAGGATGAGGGTGGGGACTCCGGCGCGCAGGCCCGCGGCGGTGGTGCCCGATCCACCGTGGTGGACCACGGCCCGGCAGGCCGGGAAGACGGCCGCATAATTCATCGACCTCACCACTTTGACGTGGTCGAACGGCGGGACATCGGTGAAGTCATTGGCACCGCTGCAAATCAACGCCCGCTCACCCAACCGCCCGCAGGCCGCGCTGATCACCGCGACAGTCTCGGCGGGAGAGCTGACGGGCGTGCTGCCGAACCCGAAGTAGATGGGGGGCGTCCCACCCGCTATCCAGGACAAGACCTCGTCGTCGCTGTCAGTCGGCAACTCCAGCGTCAGCGAACCGACAAAAGGACGCCGGCCACCCGGTTCCAGCCATTCGGCGGCGGGCCCGGGCAGGCAGAGCTCGTCGTAAGTCTGGATTTCCAACACCTCACTCGCCGGACGCGCCGTCGAATCGGTTTCGGGCAAGCCAAGCGCGCGACGTTGGACGGCTTCGGCATCCTTCGTCATGCCCGAATACAGGGCGCTCGACGGCATGATCCGTGCCGGGAAAACGTGTAACGCGGCGAGCGGGATGCCTTGCTGTTCGGCGACATTGCCGGCCAGCGCCTGATCGTTCATGTGCGCCACCAGCAGATCGGCGCCCGTTGCCAAGGACGACAACGTCGCGCTTTTATCCATCCAGATCCGCGTCACGCGCTCGACAACGTGCGACAGTCCGCTGACGCCGGACTGGAGCGATCCAAGCAATTCCTGAGCCGCAGTCATCCCACGTTGCGTATCCGGCCCGTACCCGACGGCGGCGAGCCCCGTCGACTCGACGAAGGCGGTCAGGTTGGGGGGGACCGCCAGGCTCACCTGGTGCCCTCGGTTCATCAGCGCGCGGCCGACCGCGGCGCAAGGCTCGACGTCGCCGCGGCCCCCGTAGGCGACCAGCACGATTTTCATCAGCAGACCTCATTCGCAGGGATCCCACAAATCCAAGCAGAAAGGACGTCGCGCGACCCGCTGGGAAGCCATCTCATCGAGCTGACCTGGCCTTTGCCGGTGCCAGGCGACTGGAAATCGGACCGGGGAAGTCGAGCTATGCGCGTTGCGCCCCGTTGAGAGCGGGCTGAGGGTGATTTGCGCAATACGCGCCTAACCCTTGCGAGTTTCCCTCGTCATGTGCAGGTAACCTATCGTTAACCCTCGGCAACAATTTCGCTGTATTGGTTGACGTGGGAGCACCTGCAAACGTGGAGACCGGTCCGCTAGCACTGGGGACGGCCCTATTCGGCTGTCTACTTCCGCGGCACTGGCGGCACCGGAGGGAATGCGATTTGTTTGCTGCTCGGTTGGCTACCCCCACACCACGCGCATCGGGGCCGTCGATGCCCTCGCGGCCCTGAAACGCGATCGGAGGAGAACGACATGGACTTCGCACTGCCGCCGGAGATCAACTCCGCGCGGATGTACGCCGGTCCTGGGTCGGGACCGATGCTGGCCGCCGCGATGGCCTGGGACGAGTTGGCCGCCGCGTTGCAATCGACGGCGACCTCGTACCAGGGCGAGATCACGGCCTTGACTTCCGGTCCCTGGGTTGGGCCGTCGTCGGCGTCCATGGTCGCAGCGATCACCCCTTACTTGGAATGGATGAGGACGACCGGCGCCCAGGCTGAAGAAACGGCCAACAAGGCCAGGGCCGCCGCGTTCGCCTACGAGACGGCGTTCGCCGAGACGGTGCCGCCGCCGGTGGTCACGGCCAACCGCACCCTGCTGGCGACGCTTGTCGCGACCAACATCCTCGGGCAGAACACGCCGGCGATCGCCACCACCGAGGCGGAGTACGCCGAGATGTGGGCGCGAGACACCGCGGCCATGATCGGCTACGCCGGTGCGACGGCCTCGGCCACCCGGGTGACACCGTTCACCCAGCCCGACCCGACCACCACCTCCGACGCCGGTCAATCCGAATCGGTGACCAAGGCCGCCGCTACCGCCGCCGGAAGCACGCGCAACACCGTGGCCCAGCAACCGTTATCGGCGGTACCCAACCTGCTGACCAATGCGGCGGTGAACCCGGCCGCGGCCGCCGATCCGACGTCGTTGACGGACCTTCTGGGCCTGGAGAGCGACCTCATCGCCATCTTCCTCGACGCGCCGGCCAGCATCGCCGGCCTCACCGTCGACTCGCCTTCGGCCTCGATCGCCCTTCCCTTCGACATCGCCGGCGCGCTGACCGGTTTCCACACCGACGACATCGTCAGCGGTTGGGCCGGGGTGCAGTCCTGGCCGGGCACCGGCGCGGTGCCGCCCTCGCCATTCCCGGTGATCACCAACCCGGCGGGGGGATTCGGACCCCTGCTGTCGGCGGGGCTGGGTCAAGCGAACACCGTGGGTGGCTTATCGGTGCCGCCGGGATGGGCGGCGGCCGCTCCGGCGATCCGCCCGGCCGCCTTGGTGCTGCCGGCCACCAGCGCGGGGGCGGGCGCCGAAGTCGCCGCGGCCGCGGCCGCCGCCGCTCCCAGCGGCTCCGGGAGTCTGTTCGGCGAGATGGCCGTGGCGAGCATGGCGGGGCGCGCGATGGCCGGCACCGGTGGCGCCTTGGGGCGCGAGCGCGCCCGGGCCGGCGAGATCGAGAAGGCGACGCGCGAGGCGCCAAAGGAGCCGACGAAAGAGCCGGCGACACCGCCGCAGGTCGCCGCGGGTGGGCCGATCACGAGCATCGCCGCCGAGCTGCGCGAACTGGCGTCGCTGCGCGACGCCGGAATTCTGACGCAGCAGGAATTCGAAGAGCAGAAGAAGCGCCTGCTGCCAAGCTGATCCGTGTGGGCTCGACAGGGCACACTTATTGACGAACTCTGCAGTGAAGGCGCCGCATGGACAACTCGACCGCCCATACTCCCGCGCCCGTGCCGATGCGGGTGCAGGCGCTGCTTCGGTATCCGGTGAAGTCGATGCTCGGCGAAACCCTCGATCGCCTGCCGGTCGACGAGCGCGGCGCCGAGGGCGACCGGCGGCTCGCGCTCCTCGACGCTGAAACCGGGCACGTGGCCAGCGCCAAGAATCCCCGGCTGTGGCGCTACCTGTTGACCTGCACCGCCCACGCCGATGCCCAGGGGGTGCGGATCAGCATGCCCGACGGAGCCGACGTGGCCGCCGATGATCCCGGCGTCGACGAGCTGATGTCGCGGCTGACCGGTCGACGGGTCAGGTTGGTCACTCAACGCCCCGAGGGGGCGACACTGGTGCGTCCCGATCCGGAGAAGCTGCTGGAATTGGGTCTGGACACCGAGGTGGACGGTCGCATTCTGCGGATCGCTGCGGCCACCCCCGGCGACTCGTTCACCGACGAAGCTCCATTGCACGCGATCACGACGGCCACCCTGGAGCACATCGGCGTGGAGGCGCTGCGGTACCGGCCGAATCTGGTGATCACGACACCACCCGGCCACCCCCCGTATGCCGAAAACGATTGGGTGGGCGGCGAACTCGTCATCGGTGAGACGCGGCTGCGCGTCCTCACGGCGACGTCACGCTGCGTGGTTCCCACCCTCGAACATGGCCCGCTGCCGCGGGCTCCGCAGGCCCTTCGCATACCGGCGGCCGAAAACCGCTTGAACACAGGCGGTCACGGTGCGCAACCCTGCGCCGGCGTCTACCTCGCGGTGGTCACCAAGGGCGTCATCCGGGTCGGTGACCAGGTCACCGTCGGACCGTAACCGCTTCCGCGGCAACGCATCGAAGCAGCGTCACCCACCCAGATTGCGCACCGCCGTGTCGAGGTCTTCCGCTTGCTCGGCCAACTCGCGGTCGGACAACTCCGCATGTCCAACCCGCTGCACCAATTCCTGGCGCGTCGCAAGCTGCAGGGCGCCTCGGTATTCGTCTGAGTTTAGATCCGCCGGCGTGACGACCGCGGCGCGCCCCTGAATCACCACCAGCGCGGCGTCCGGCTCCGGGCTGGCCAGCAACTGTCGCACGTCCTCGGCGCCGATGGTCACGAGCCACCCCGCCCGGTTCGTTGTTGCAACTCATCGATTAGCCGGGAGGCCTGGGCCTTCGTCAGATTCTCCGGGATCTCCTGGCCCGCTTCCTGCGCCAGCGTGTTCAGGTAGCTACGCTGCGGGCCGGTCATGGGCTCGTCGCCCGTCACCCACTGCGACGTGTCCTTCTCCGGATTCTCCTGTGGCGCCTGCGCGGCATCGTCGACCATGCATGTGGCTATGCCCACAACCGAGCCAACATAATCAGCAAGTGATGGTTCCGGCATGTCAGCCACCCACCCCGACGATCTTCATCACCAATAGGACTGCCACCGCGATGAACGCGACGGCGAAAATGCACACCGCGAGGACCGTGAGGGCGGAACTGGGAGTGAACCGCCGAGTATTCGGCGGTTGTGGCTCAGACACACCGGAGGTTTGGGGCGCGGCCGGGGGAGTGGTGCCCGGTGCGGCACCTCCTCCGGGCTCCAGCCCGGGAGTTTGTATCGGATCAGGATCGGGAGGTTGCGCGGTCATAATCGACACCGGCCTGTTCGTCGCGGGCGACGGTGGAAGCATTCGGTCGCATCGCCACCCGGATGCAGTCGTCCTTCTTGTTCTTGAATAGGTCGTAGGCCCGCACTCCCTCCTCGAGGGACACATCGTGGGTGATCAACTTGGCGGGATCGAGATCGCCCTGCTGGACGTAGTCGAAGAGCCGTGTTATGTAGCGTTGTCCGTGTTGCTGAGCCGTTTTCAGGGTCAAACCCTTGTTGGTCAATACGCCAGTCGGGAACTTGTCGGTCAAGCCGTACACCCCGAGTACCGACACCACTCCGCCCTTGCGGCAAGCCAGAATCGCCTGTCGTAGCGCGGTGGCGCGATCTGTCTCCATTCGCAGCAGTTGCTTGGCCCGGTCGTAGAGTTGCTGCACTCCGGTGCCGTGGCCCTCCATGCCGACCGCGTCGATGCAGGCGTCGGGCCCCCGCCCGCCGGTCATCTCCCTCAGCGACTCGTGCACGCTGTCGACGGCCTTGTAGTCGATCGTTTCCAGTCCGAACTCATTGCGCGCCAACGCTAACCGCTCCGGTATGCGGTCGACGACAACGGCCCGCTCGGCGCCCAGCAGCAGGGCGCTGCGCGCAGCCATCAACCCGACACCGCCGGCCCCCCAGACCGCGACCGTGTCGCCGCCGGCGATGTCGCAGAAATCGGCACCCATGAAGCCGGTGGGCACCGCGTCGGATAAGAACAGTGCCTGCTCATCGGTGATATCACCCGGAATCACAAAGCAATTCGTGTCGGCGAAGGGCACCCGAACGTATTGGGCGTGCGAACCCGCGTAGCCGCCGAACGGATGCGTATAACCGTAGATACCGCCGGACGGATATCCTAACAACGGTTGTTGCAATTCGGCGTTGGGATTCGTTGTGTCGCAGCATGAGTACAACTCATGGTCGCAATACCAGCACCGGTCGCAGGCGATGAAGGACGGCACCACGACTCGGTCGCCGGCGTGGATCTCCCGCACCTGCGGACCCGTCTCCGCCACCACACCCATGAATTCGTGGCCGAACACATCACCGGCCCGCATGCCGGGCAAATACCCGTCGATGAAGTGCAAGTCCGAGCCGCAGGTGGTGGTGAGCCGGACTTCGACGATGACGTCGTGCGGATTGAGGATCTTGGGGTCGTCGACGGTTTCCACGGAGAGGTCGTTGACGCCGTTCCAGCACAGTGCGCGCATGCTCGGCCTTTCGCTTACCGCGCGCAATTCCGCGCGCTCGGGTTGGACTGGATGGTCGGAACCTCGCCGGTTTGCAGCAGGGCGCGTGACCGGTAAAGGATCTTGAAGGCCGCCGCGCCGGACAACAGCGCGGGCGCGGGCGATTTCAGGCACAGGGTGACCTCGGTGCCGAGGTCGTGCGGAGCGGGCCGATAGCGGACGACGATTTCGTTGCCGTCGCCGACGAAGCGAACCCCGTCGGCCTCTGCGACCAACGTCGAGTCCCAGGCCACATCGGGTTCCGCCGATAGCCGCCAGCGATAGCGGCCGCGTCCGTCGGCGTCGATTTTCGCGATGTCACCGAGGACCACGGATAGCTGGCCGGGATCGCGCCAGAACTGCTCGATCCGCTCCAAAGGACAAGCGATGGTCACCGTTTGTGCCCCGACGTTGCGGGGCGGCATGTCGATGATCTTGTTCACCACGCCCAGCACTTGGTTCTTCGCGGTCTTCACATAGCTCACCGCACGCTCCCTCCGTTGGAGCATTGCGGTACCCGCCTACATGCCACCCAAACGGCAGCTGGGCAAGGAGGTTGACGTCGCCATTCGCGGAATCAGCGGTGTCAGCAACCGGTTCGCCGGGGTCTGTTCGGGGCGACGGATGCGCTGGCCATCGAAAGCGTTGTGCGTCAACGACTTCCGGCTCGGCGCCTACGGCGGCGCCGCTAGTTCTCCGAGTTCGGCGTAGGGCTTTGCGCAGATTCCCACTTCGCCTCGAGTGATCGTTTCACCGGGGTACCGGCCGCCAGCTCGAGCTGAAAGGTCTCGCCGCCGTCGGTCTCGAACGTGATGAGATACCCCGCGTCGCTGGGATCCTTGAAGACGACTTTGTAGGGCCGTTCACCGAAGCCGCGGTCCACGGAAATGATGTCGCCGGGGGCGACGTCGTCGATCGGGTCATTGCCGGAGGCTTTGGACATACGGTCGACGTTAGCCGAAGGGGAGAGCGGCAACGGCGAGAGGAGCGAGCGCTGTCAGGCGCGCGGCGCACCCTGGTTGACCTTGTCGGCCGCAAATGTCGCGGCCTGCGCGGTCATCCCGGTGTCGATGTAAGTCACATGCGCGATGATGTTGCCGCCGCCCGAGCAGATCGGATCGTCGGGGGCGCACACGCTGGTGACCTTGGCGCCATAGGCCGGGTTGATCGTCGGCAGCGGCTGGCCGCCCCAGAGCATGCTGGAGAACTGGCTGGTCGGCTCTCCGAAGAGGGCGACGGCGGCGACATGATCGGCCACCGAGGGCGGCATCGCGTTGGTGGCCAGGTCGATCACCGTCGAGCCCTGCGAGTAGCCGCCGAGCACGATTCGCGAATTCGGGCAGGTGGCCACGACGTTCTGGATGTGCGCGCTCGCGTCGGCGGACCCGGCGTTGGCGCTGTTGTGGTAGTCGTCGTTGGCGGGGTAGTTGACCGCGTACACATCGACGGACTTACCGGGGAGCTGCGACGTCAGCGAGTCGACGAACGCCTGTCCGATGTTGCCGAGGCCGGGCTCCTGATGGGTGCCGCGGGCGAAAACCACCGACACATCCGAGCACCCATCGGCGACGGCGGTGGGGATCGCGAAGGGTGCACTCAGCAGCGCCCACGTCGTCGCAACCGACATACCAACCCAGCGAGCAAATCTGCGTGCACTCATGCCGAGATCCTGTCATATCGTCGGCGGCGGCGGTCCCGGCGGTTGGCGCAACCAGTCATAGTCAAGGCCCGGCGCGCCGGATGCGAATGGCGCCAGTCCATTCGCCGTCGGGGTCGACGACGTTGCCGCGTTGCGTGATCTCCACGTCGCCCGATCGGGCGAGCCGGCGGGCGGCCTGCCGCGCGTCGTCCATCAGTTCGCGCCAATTGTCGCCGCCTACCGCACGGGCGGCGTCCGACGGGCAGATGCTGCTCTTCGGGCCACGATGCTCGACCAGCGCGCGGATCGACGACTCGAGCCGCTGTCTCATCGGCCCGTCGCCGAGGGCGATCTCGGCATGCTCGGCGCCTCGGCCGCCACCGCTTGACACCCGCCCCAACTCGGCACGCAATCGTTCGCCCACCCCACCAGTGAAGGCCACGGCGCCGCCGGTTCGCCACTTGGAACCGCGCCCGGCGCGCAGTCGTTGAATGAGCATGCCGCCCACTCTTGCAAATGACGCGCATCCGGCGCACCGAGTGCCGGCCGATCTCGCCGATCGGCTCCTCGACATCAAGCGGATCTACCACGAGCCCGACATCGACCGGTTTGCCCGCGCGCGTCAGGTGCTGGACCGATTCCCCGACGCCGAACGCATCCAGGTCGCCTCGCACCAGGCGATACCTGGCCTGTACGGCAACGAGGGAAACGTGGAGGACTGGGTTCGCATCAAACGGGAAGTGCTCGTCCTGGGTGAGAAGAAGAGTCTCTCGGCGCGACGCAACGAGCGGTCCAGCGATTGGATCGCGCCGTCGACGGCCAACGGCTGCGCGATGGCGTGCTCTTACTGCTATGTGCCGCGCCGTAAGGGCTACGCCAACCCGATCACCGTGTTCGCGAACATCGAGAAGATCACCGGATACCTCGAACGGCACGCCGCCCGACAGGGGGTCAAAACCGAACCCAATCAGTGCGACCCGGTCGACTGGGTCTACGACATCGGCGAGAACAGCGATTGCTCGGTCGATGCGATGGTGTCCGACAACGTGCGCGACCTCGTCGAGCTGTTCGCACGCATCCCCAATGCCAAGGCCAGCTTCGCGACCAAGCTGGTCAACCGCGACCTGCTGAACTACGACCCGCAGGGCGGCACTCGCGTGCGCTTCAGCCTGATGCCGGCGGAGGCGTCGCGGCTGGTCGACATCCGCACCTCCAAGGTCGCCGACCGCATCGCCGCCATCGACGACTTCGTCGAGGCCGGCTACGAAGTGCATCTGAACCTCAGCCCGGTCATCGTCTACGACGGCTGGCGCGACGACTGGGCCGAGCTGCTGCAGCAGGTGGCCGACAACACCAGCGAGCGCACCAAGCGGCAACTCGCGGCCGAGGTCATCTTCCTGACGCACAACCAGGGCCTGCACGACGTGAACCTCGGCTGGCACCCGAAGGGGGAGGAGTTGCTCTGGCGGCCGGATCTGCAACAGCTCAAGCGAAGCCAGAGCGGACAGTGGAACGTGCGCTACAAGAGCCCGTGGAAGGGCCGCTGGGTGCAGGACCTGACCGACCTGCTCGCGGTCACGCTGCCGGGCTGCCGGCTGCGCTACGCGTTCTGACACTCCGATCGGCCGTCACCGGCCGCGCCATTGCGGTTTGCGCTTCTCGGCCCAGGCCCGAAGCCCCTCGGCGACGTCTTCGGTCGCGCCGGCGACCTTGCGCATGGTCTCGCCGAAGCGCACGGATTCGATCCAGCCCATGTCGGCGGTTCGCCACGCCACTTCTTTGGTCGCCCGCTGCGCCAGCGGTGCGGCCTCGGTGAGGGTGCGGGCCCACGCTTGGGCTTCGCCCTGCAGTTGGTCGGGCTCGACCAGCTTCCACACCAGACCGATTTCCTTGGCCCGTTCGGCGCTCATGGGCTTTCCGGTCAGCAGCAACTCCATGGCGTTGGCCCAGCCCACCCGACGCGGCAGACGGATGGCTCCGACGATGGTGGGCACCCCGATCGATACCTCGGGGAAGCAGAACGTGGCCTCGGTGCTGGCGATGACGAAGTCGCAGAACAGCACCCCGGTCACTCCGTAGCCGATGCACGGACCGTGCACGGCGGCGATGGTCGGCTTGAACAGCTCCATGCCGGATTCGAAGGAGTTGATGGTCGGCTTCTCCCAAAAGGTGCCGCCGAACGTGCCAACCGATCCTTCGCCGTCCTTGAGGTCACCGCCGGCACAGAAGACGCCGCCGTTGGCCGTCAGGATCCCCACCCACGCGTCCAGGTCGTCGCGGAAGCGATCCCAGGCGGCGTTCAGGTCTTGGCGAAGCGCGCCGTTGATGGCGTTGCGCGCCTCGGGGCGGTTCAGGGTGATGGTGGCAACGTGGTCTTGCAGCTCATAGGTGACCAGACTCATCACTGCAGACTATTGCGCCGTGCCCACGGCCTACTCCGTAAGCCGGTGAAAAACCCGTTCTCAGGGTGTGCGGGGGCGGTGAGAGTCGTGGAATGCCTCAAGGCGCTCAACGGTTTTCGCGGGCACCCGCCTGATATCGTCGAACCGCACGCTGACCCGCTCGAAGGCTTTGACGCGCTCGGCTTTGACCTTTTTGGTGTAGGTCCGCCGATCCGCCGTCGTCAGATCCGCGTCGTCGCTGAACGCCCCGAGCAGCGCGCGCGGGTAGAGCCGCTCCACCAAGACGACATTGACCTCGGCGCACATCACCAGCGCCACCGACGCGAGGAACAGGAACGCCAACGCCCCCAACACCAGTGCGAACACACTGTTGGTGGCGCTGGCCCTTTTCACGGTGTGCGCCACATAGCCGGCCCCGAACCACTGCAGCATCTGCCAAATGAGCGCTGCGGCAACCGCTCCCGGCAGCACTTGCCGGTACGTCAGGGCGCGCGCGGTCGTCACGCGGAAGGCAACGAGGCAGATCACTGCGTTGATCGCCACCGCGGCCAATACCAGGCCGATCTTGCTGAAGACTCCCAGCGCTGTGGTGGCGTGGCCCGCCGCAGCCAACACGGTCGCCGCGATCGCGGCCGAGCCCAGCACCAGCAGCAACAGCAGGCTGCGCAACCGGGATCGAATAGGGTTGGGGCGCTTGTGCTTCGGCACCGCCCACACCGTGTCCATCGCGTTTTGCACCGCCTGTCCGACGCCCAGACCGCCGTAGAGCGCGCCGAGTAGGCCCACGGCCACGCCCACCACTCCGCCGCTGAGGCCCTGGGGGTGGTGCAGCTGGTCGCCGATTACCGGGAACTGACTCAGGGTGCTGCGCAGCACCTGTGCCTGCAGATCCGGCCGGCCGGCCAGCACCACCCCCAAACCGGTGGTCAACAGCAGCAACAGCGGAAACAGCGACACCAGCCCGTAGTAGGTGATCAGGGCGGCGAGGTAACCGCCCTGATCGTCGTTGTATTTGTAGACGACACCGACGATCACGCCGACGACTCGATTCCGTCGCTGCAGCCTGTCCAGCCAACCGACCATCGCCGATCACTTCCCCCGCAAGCCGGCATCCAATTCGATGCACTCGCCACCTGATACCCGTATTCGGCTGCCATCAACCCGGCCCGTGAGGCGACGCGTTGCGGTATACGGCCGAGTGGATGCCTATTCTGTGCGGAGTGGCCGAACCGTCTGCGGCGCAGTTGCGCACACAGCTCGACGGAGTGACGCTGCGCGATGCCGCCCGATTCGGCCGGCGCCTGAAGAACCTGCGAGGCGCCTCACCCGAGAAACTGCGGCTGCTGGCCGACCAGATCGCCGCGGCGCAGGACGTGGTCGCCGCCCGTCAAGCCGCCGTGCCGACCATCAGCTATCCCGACCTGCCGGTCAGCGAACGGCGGCAGGAAATCGCCGAGGCGATACGGGCGCATCAGGTGGTGGTGATCGCCGGGGAAACCGGTTCGGGAAAGACCACCCAGCTGCCCAAGATCTGTCTCGAGGCCGGCCGCGGGATCCGCGGAACCATCGGGCATACCCAGCCCCGGCGGCTGGCCGCCCGCACGGTGGCCCAGCGCATCGCCGACGAGCTGGGCGCCCCGCTGGGCGACATAGTCGGCTATGCCGTGCGGTTCACCGATCAGGTCAGCGACCGCACGCTGATCAAGCTGATGACCGACGGCATCCTGCTCGCCGAGATCCAGCGCGACCGCCGCCTGCTGCGCTACGACACGCTGATCCTCGACGAGGCCCACGAGCGCAGTCTCAACATCGACTTCCTGCTCGGCTACCTGCGGGAGTTGCTGCCTCGACGCCCCGATTTGAAGGTGATCATCACCTCGGCGACGATCGAGCCGCAGCGCTTCGCGGCGCACTTCTGCAACGCTCCGATCATCGAGGTGTCCGGGCGGACGTATCCGGTCGAGGTGCGCTATCGGCCGCTGGAGGTTGTCGTGCTTTCGGCCGCCGATGACGACCCCGACGACCCGGACCACGAGATCGTGCGGACCGAGACCCGCGACGAGGTCGAGGCGATCGTCGACGCCATCGCCGAACTCGAGGCCGAGCCGCCGGGCGACGTCCTCGTCTTCCTGTCGGGGGAACGCGAAATCCGCGATACCGCAGAGGCTTTGGGTGGGCTCGAGCACACCGAGGTGCTCCCGCTGTACGCGCGGCTACCCACCGCGAAGCAGCAGAAGGTGTTCGCGCCTCATGCCGGGCGCCGCGTCGTGCTGGCGACCAACGTCGCCGAAACGTCGCTGACGGTGCCCGGGATCCGCTACGTCATCGACCCTGGCAACGCCCGCATATCCCGCTACAGCCGGCGCCTGAAGGTGCAGCGGCTGCCGATCGAGCCCATCTCGCAGGCGTCGGCCGCGCAGCGCGCCGGCCGGTGCGGCCGAGTCGCGCCCGGCGTGTGCATCCGGCTCTACTCCGAACAGGATTTCGCGGCGCGTCCGCGCTACACCGAGCCCGAGATCCTGCGGACGAACCTGGCCGCCGTCCTGTTGCAGATGGCGGCCCTGCAGCTGGGTGACATCGAGGAGTTCCCGTTCCTCGACCCGCCGGACCGCCGCAACGTCCGCGACGGCGTCCAGCTGCTGGTCGAACTCGGCGCGTTCGACCGGCATGGCGCCATCACCGACCTGGGCCGTCGCCTGGCGCGGCTGCCCGTCGACCCGAGGCTGGGCCGGATGATTCTGCAGGCCCAGGCCGAAGGGTGCGTGCGCGAGATGCTGGTGTTGGCCGCGGCGCTGACGATTCCAGACCCGAGGGAACGGCCCAGCGACCGCGAGGAGGCGGCGCGCGCCAAGCACGCCCGGTTCGCCGACGAGCACTCCGATTTCATGTCCTACCTCAATCTATGGCGTTATCTGCGCGAGCAGCGCAAGTCGCTGTCCGGCAATGCCTTTCGCAGGATGTGCCGTTCTGAATTCCTGCACTATCTGCGGATCCGCGAATGGCAGGATCTGGTGGGGCAGCTGCGCAGCGTCGCGCGTGACTTGGGCATCGTCGAAGACGCCGCGTCGAAGGAGCCGGCGGATCCCGGTCGGGTGCACGCGGCAGTACTCGCCGGGCTCTTGTCGCATGTCGGCATGCGCCGCGAAGACACCCGCGAGTATCTCGGCGCGCGCAACTCGCATTTCGTGCTGGCGCCCGGCTCGGTTCTCACCAAACGGCCGCCTCGCTGGGTAGTTGTGGCGGAGCTGGTCGAGACCAGCCGGCTGTACGGGCGAACCGCCGCCCGCATTCAGCCCGAGGTCGTCGAGCGGGTCGCCGGCGAGTTGGTGCAGCGCACCTACAGCGAACCGCACTGGGACGCCAAACGCGGCGAGGTGCTGGCCTACGAGCGGGTGACGCTGTACGGGCTGCCGCTGGTCGCGCGTCGCCGGGTGGGATACGCCCGAGTCGAACCGGCGGTGGCGCGCGACCTGTTCATCAGGCACGCGCTCGTCGAGGGCGACTGGCAGACCCGCCACCATTTCTTTCGCGACAACGCGAGGCTGCGGGCCGAACTCGAGGAGTTGGAGGAGCGAGCCCGCCGCCGCGACCTGCTGATCGGCGACGACGAGGTTTACGCGCTCTATGACGCCCGCATTCCCGCCGATGTCGTTTCCACCCGGCACTTCGACGCGTGGTGGAAAAAGCAGCGACACAAGACACCAGACCTGCTGACCTTCACCCGTGCCGACTTGCTGCGTACCGACGACACCGCAGGCAGGGATCGACCGAACACGTGGCGAACGGGCGATGTCGCGCTGCCCCTGACCTACCGGTTTGAGCCCGGTGCCGCCGACGACGGGGTCACGGTCCACGTGCCGATCGACGTGCTGGCGCGGTTGGGCGGCGACGAGTTCGCCTGGCAGGTGCCGGCGCTGCGCGAGGAGCTGGTCACCGCGCTCATCCGGTCACTGCCGAAAGACTTGCGCCGCAACTTCGTTCCCGCACCCGACACTGCCCGTGCGGTGCTGGCGGCAATCGACCCGACCGGTGAGCCGGTGCTGCCGGCACTGCAACGCGAATTGCGCCGTCGCAGTGGAATTCTGGTGCCGACCGACGCCTTCGAACTGGACAAGCTGCCGCCGCACCTGCGGGTGACGTTCGCGATCGAGGCCGGGGACGGCACCGAGGTGGCCCGCGGCAAGGATCTGCGGGCGCTGCAGGAACGGCTCACCGCCCCGACCCGCCGAGCCGTCGCGCACGCGGTCGCGGGCGAGCTGGAGCGGGCGGGCGTGCGCGGCTGGCCCGACGACGTCGACGAACTTCCCCGCGTCGTCGAACGCTCGATTGACGGACGCACCGTGCGGGGCTATCCCGCATTCGTCGACGTGGGCGGCGCCGTCGACCTTCGCGTGTTCGCCACGCCGGCCGAGCAGGACGAGGCGATGGGACCCGGCATCCGGCGGCTGATGCGGCTCAGCGTCGCCTCACCGGTGAAAGCCATTGCGCGGCAGCTTGATCCACGTACCCGGCTGGCTCTCGGCGGCAATCCGGATGGTGACCTGTCCGCGCTGTTGGACGACTGCGCCGACGCGGCGACCGACGCTATCGTCTCGGCGCCGGTGTGGACGCGCGCGGAGTTCGTCGCGCTGCAGCAGCGGGCCGGAAAGTCCCTGCTGCCCACCACCCTCGAGATCGTGGGCCGCGTCGAAAAGGTGCTCGCCGCCGCTCAGGAGGTGCAACTGTTGATGCCCGCGAATCCTTCGCCCGCCCAGATCGACGCGGTCGCCGACATCCGTGCGCAGCTGGATCGGCTGTTGCCGGCCGGTTTCGTCACCGCCACGGGGCCCGCGCACCTCGCCGACCTCCACCGCTACCTACTTGGGATCCGTCGCCGCCTCGAGGGGCTGCCCCACGCCCTCGGGGCCGATCGGGAGCGCATGCAACGGGTGCACGCCGTGCAGGTCGCCTACGACGAACTGGTGCGGGAGTTGCCGCAGCCGGCGAAGGCTGCCGCAGATGTTCGCGATATCGCCCGGCAGATCGAGGAACTCCGGGTGAGCCTGTGGGCCCAGCAACTGGGCACGCCGCGTCCGGTCAGCGAGCAGCGGATTCACCGCGCAATCGACGCGGTGCGCGACCGTTGGTGATTGTTTTCCCCGCCACTTTCAACCGGACAGCTACCACGCCGAACGGCACCCGGTTGCCCAGCGCGTGCTGCGCAATGCGTTGGCGCAGATGACGCTTCTTCGCCCCGACGAACGCACCAAGGCACTGCGCGACACCGTGTCCGACCTTCTCGGCATGGACGAACCGCGCGCATGCTTCGCCGCGATGATGTCCGGCCTGGATATCGCTTACGACCTGGGTGGGGGACACCCACTGGTGGGCCGCAGGATGCCCGACCTGGACCTGGTCACCGCCGACGGGCCGCTGCGCGTATTCGAGCTGCTGCGAGACGCCCGCGCGCTGCTGCTGGACTTCGGGAACACCGACGGCATCGACATCGAGCCCTGGGGCGACCGGATCCGGGTCGTATCCGGGAAAAGCATTGCCCCATACGTGCTTCCGGTGCTTGGCGCGGTCAGCGAGCCGCCCGCCGTGTTGATCCGGCCGGACGGCCACGTCGCCTGGGTCGGCGCCGACACCGACCCGCCGCTGCGCGACGCGCTTGCCACCTGGGTCGGGGCAGGCGCCCCGACGCATGGCCAACTTTCACAGCGGAAACGGTGACTTGTATCGGCCGACGCAGCGTGTAACGTGCGTGTTCGCTGTTCGAGATCAGGAAGCAGCTGAACATGGCAACCGACCAACCGCCGACCCCGCCCATGGATTGGGCCGAGGCCGGTCCCTTGCTGCGGCCGGTACTGCGTCCGCAAAGCTACGTCAACCATTTGGTCAACACCGGGGCGCTGCCCTGGGTCCGGCCTGTGTTCCCCTTCATCAACGAGATGGTCGTGGTCGACCTGCCTACGGTGCGGGCCATGGTGACCCCGGCGGAGACGGACGCGTGGGGCATCAGCGGCGATCAGGCCTTCGCGGCGGCCAGGGAGAACCTTTCCGCGCATCGGCAGGCCTTGCAGCCGGGCGAGAAGTTCCTGTTGAAAGACGCCGACGGCGGCACGTATGTCGATTCGATGATCCTGGCGACCGGTTGGCTGGCGTCACTCGCGGTGGCGGACGGCCCCCGTCCACTGGTCTTTTTCCCGGGCGACGGCGTGTTGATACTGGGCACCGACGCGCCCGACAATGCCGCGGATCTCTTCGAGGTCGCCGAGCAGATGTACCTCGACGCCGAGCAGCCCATCTCGCCGCAGGGCTACACGATCGAGGGCAGCGTCATCGCGCCATTCGACCAGGCCGGCCCGCACCCGTTGCGCGATCTGGCGTTGAGAGCTCGAACCCTCTTGGCCGCAAAGGAATACAACCACCAGACCGAGTTCTTGCGGGAGCATTATGAGCGCGAGTTGTTCCCGCGGTACGTCGGCGACGCGCAGATCATCGAGACGGCGTGGGGCCGGCGCACCACGGCGGTGTGGGGCCAGGGCATTCCGTGGGAGCTGCCGCAAACCGATTACGTGACGTTTTTGGTCGGTGACCCGTCGAATGTGTCCGACAAGTTCACCGTGCCGTTCCCGACCGTGGTCGATGCAGTGGGCATTCTTCCCGTCGCGGGAATCAACCCGGTCCGCTACCGGGCCGACGAATGGCCGAAGGCCGAGATGCTGGCGACGCTGAAGGCCCACGCCATCGACCTAGCGAGCGAATGACGATGTGCATGGGAGCCGGGTCTGCGACCCGCTAGTCCGGCGGCTCGCTGGTGGTGCCGTGGGTAGCCGCTTGTTCCCGGTCGCTGCGGTTGCCGGGAACACCTTCGGCTTCGCTTTCCTCGGTAACCTTCTCCTCGAGCTCATCGACGATGTTTTCCAGCTCCTGAGCGCGGCTCAGCGGGTCTTTGTCGGGTTTGGTCATGTCGCTTTCCATTGGCCTGGGTGGGGGATGGGCTCCGGCGCCGGGCGCCCCCGCTATTCCATACCCGATCACGCGTTCGCTAACCAGATGCGGGAGCAGTCAGAACATACGAGACACAGCGCCGCCGCGGTGGAATCATCGCAAGAGTGGCTACCGAGAAACCTCAGACCATCGCTTATCCCGCTGCCGACGCCCGCAAACGTCGTCACCAGCCCGATCGGCTCGACCCGCACGTCATTGTCCTTTTCGGTGCGACGGGCGATCTGGCGAAGCGAAAGCTGATCCCCGGGCTGGCCTACCTGAATCAATCCGAGTTGGCGCCCGACATCCAAATCATCGCGACGTCGCTTGAAGACATCAGCAGCGACGAATTCCGCGAGCTCGCCAAGAACGCGATTGACGAGTTCGGCACGCACAAGCTCACGTCTGAGCAGTGGGCCAGCTTCGCAAAGATCATCTGTTACGTGCCGCAGGGCGCGGGACCGGAAGCCCTCGCCGAGGCGGTCGCCGAAGCCGAAGACAATCTGGGCCACGATGTGCGGCGGCTGCACTACTTGTCGGTCCCCCCCAAAGCGGCGCGCGACGTGATCACCATGCTGCGCGACGCCAAGCTCGTCGAACGCTCCCGGGTGGTGATGGAGAAGCCCTTCGGCACCGACCTGGCCAGCGCGGTGGCGCTGAACGACTTCGTCCACGAGACATTCGAAGAATCCCAGATCTTCCGTATCGACCACTTCTTGGGCAAGGAAGCCGCGCAGAACATTCTGGCGTTCCGCTTCGCCAACGGCCTGTTCGAGCCGATCTGGAACCGCAACTTCATCGACCACATTCAAATCGACATTCCCGAGGCCCTGGGTTTGGATCAGCGGGCGAACTTTTACGAAGAGACCGGCGCCTATAAGGACATGGTGGTGACCCACCTGTTCCAGGTGATGGCGTTCACCGTGATGGAGCCGCCGACGGCGCTCGAACCGTTCGCCATCAGCGAGGAGAAGAACAAGGTCTTTCGGTCGATGCTGCCGGTCAAGCCCTCCAACGTGGTGCGCGGTCAGTACAGCGGTTACCGCGACGAGGACGGCGTGGCAAAGGATTCCGACACCGAGACGTTCATCGCGCTCAAGGTGGGGATCGACAACTGGCGATGGGCCGGAGTGCCCATCTACTTGCGCACCGGCAAGAAGATGGCAGAGGGCATCCGCGTCGTTTCGATCGCGTTCAAGGAGGCCCCGCGAACGATGTTCCCGCCCGGATCCGGCGTGGGCACCCAGGGCCCCGATCACCTCACGTTCGACCTTGCCGACAACTCGAAGGTTTCGCTGTCCTTCTATGGCAAGCGGCCCGGGCCGGGCATGAAACTGGACAAGCTGTCCATGCAGTTTTCTTCGCAGGAGATCGACACGGTCGCGGACGTGCTGGAGGCCTACGAGCGTTTGATTCTCGATGCGATGCGGGGCGACCACACGCTGTTCAACACCGCGGAAGGCATCGAATCATTGTGGGAGCGTTCGGAAGATCTGCTCACCGACCCGCCGCCGGCCAAGCTGTATCAGCCGGGTACCTGGGGTCCGAACGCCATTCACCAATTGATCGCACCCAACGCGTGGCGGCTGCCGTTCGAGCGCGAGTGGCGCGAAGCCAAGTCGTAGCGAAAGCGCTCGACGACCCGCGGCCTCAGGCTGATTCGGCGCTGAGGTAACTGATCGCGTGACGGAATCGCTTCAGGATTTCGTTGTCGGGCAACACGAATCCGTAGTCGGCGTACACCTGTTCGGTCGGTCGGCGCGTGACGTTCCAGCCGGTGGCGGCCAGGTGCTCAGCGGCCGGGCGGCGCTCCCCGAGCCAGACGAGCTCGGCGACGTCGATGTCCAGTCCGTGCTGCCGCCAGGCGCTGCGCATCGCCCGTGCTCGTTCGTCGGTGAAGACGCTCATGTCGGTGATGTTCTCGGTGGCCAGCCGGCTGCCCGGGGCACTGAGCGCGGTGATGTTGTCCAGCAAGCGGTCCTGGGCTTCGGGCGGCAAATAGGGCAGCAAGCCCTCGGCGATCCAGGCGGTAGGGGTGTTGGCGTCAAAGCCGCTGTCGCGCAGCGCCGTTGGCCAGTCATCGCGAAGATCGACAGCGACGGTCCGGCGCTCGGCGGTCGGTTCGGCACCGATCTGGGCAAGTGTGTCGGACTTGAAGGCGATGACCTCGGGCTGGTCTACCTCGAACACCACGGTGCCGGAAGGCCATGGCAACCGATAGGCCCGCGCGTCCAGCCCGGCGGCCAAAATGACGGCCTGCCGGATTCCGGCGGCGGTGGCGGCGCCGAAGAAGTCATCGAAGAATCTGGTCCGCACCGTAATCTGCTCGCGTCGCTGCTGCAGCGTCATCGGCATGTCGTCGGTGTCGAGCGGGATCTGGCCATCCAGCATGCGGGTGAAGAACGGATGCCCGACCGCCCGCACCAACGGCTCGGCGAACCGGTCGTCAAGCAGGGCGTCCGGCTCTCGGGACGCCAGCGCCCGGGAGGCCGCCACCATCGTCGCGGTCGCCCCCACGCTGGAGGCCAGGTCCCAGCTGTCGCCCTCGCTGCGCGCCGAGCCAAACGATGACATCCGCTTCCCCTTCCGCAATTCACCCGCCGCGTCGACCAATTCGCCCTCGACGCCGCTCACCACCGGCAACTACACCACCGGTACCGAAGGGTACTTTCTGGCTATGCCACGCGCACCAATGACACCTACCCTGCGCCCGC
The DNA here is from genome assembly GCF_059813315.1 of Mycobacterium sp. NGS11. Classification (NCBI taxonomy): domain Bacteria; kingdom Bacillati; phylum Actinomycetota; class Actinomycetes; order Mycobacteriales; family Mycobacteriaceae; genus Mycobacterium; species Mycobacterium sp. NGS11. The sequence goes on along the minus strand of NZ_JCALEJ010000003.1, from coordinate 211,204 downwards.
GCCGATCCGCCCTGTACCTGCCCGGCAACAAGCCCCGCGCGCTGGAGAAGGGCAGATCGCTGCCGGCGGACGTGCTGATCTTCGACCTCGAGGACGCGGTGGGACCAGACGCGAAAGCCGAGTCGCGGACAACGGTGTGCGAGGCGATCTCGTCGGAGAGCTACCGGCCCCGCGAGGTCCTCGTGCGTATCAACGCCTTGGACACCGATTGGCATGACGACGACCTGGCCGCCGTGGCCGCGTCGACGGCCGACGGCGTGCTGGTGCCGAAAGTCGAGACAGGTCAACAGGTTCAAGTGCTGGCTGATGCGCTCGACGCCCTGGGGGCGCGGAAGTCGTTGCAGCTGTGGGTGATGATCGAAACACCCCGGGCCTTTCTGCGGGCCGAGGAGGTCGCGTCGGCCAGCGATCGCCTGGCCGGATTGGTGGTGGGCACCAACGACCTGGTCAACGAGCTGCACGGCCTGCACGTCCCCGGGCGCGCTCCCGCCGTGCCCGCCCTCGGCCTGGCCTTGTTGGGAGCCAGGGCGGCCCGAAAGGTGATCCTGGACGGGGTGTTCAACGACATCACCGACGAGGCCGCATTCCGGGCCGAGGCCCGGCAGGGGCGCGAGATGGGATTCGACGGCAAGACCCTGATCCACCCGTCGCAGATCGGCCCCGCCAACGAGCTCTTCGGTCCGTCCGCTACGGAGGTGGGCGACGCCCGCAAGGTCGTCTCGGCCTACGAGCAGGCGCAGGCCGCCGGAACGAGCGTGATCACGGTGGATGGCCGCATGATCGAGAGCCTGCACGTGCGCGACGCCCAGCGAATCCTCACCCTCGCGGATCTGATCTCCGAGCTGGAAGCCGCCTCCTAGCGCGATGCACATGTCGGATGCGTCACTACGGGTGGGTGACGGCAGCCCGCGACGGGCATTCGGGGCCGGCCACACGGTAGGTTGAACGCGTCCCGACGACTCGAGAGGAGATGACGTGGGCCAGTCCGTGGCCATGGCCGAGGCCGACCGCGCGTGGATGATCGACACGCTGCTCGCGCTACTGCAGACCCCGAGTCCCGCGGGACGCACGGACGCGGTGATGCAGGTGATCGGCGACATCTTCGATGACTTCGGGGTGCCGTTCACGCTGACCCGGCGCGGCGCACTGACCGCCGAACTGCCGGGCGAGTCGGCGACGATCGACCGGGCACTCGTCGTGCACTCCGACACCATCGGCTGCATGGTCAGCGAGCTCAAGGACAACGGCCGCCTCGAATTGGTCCCGGTCGGCACCTTTTCGGCGCGCTTCGCCGCCGGCGCCCGGGTGCGCATCTTCATCGACGACCCCGACGAGTTCATCACCGGCACGGTCCTGCCGCTCAAGGCGAGTGGGCATGCGTTCGGCGACGAGATCGACACGCAACCCACGAACTGGGAGCACGTCGAGGTCCGTATCGACCGCAAGGTGTCCACGCGCGAAGATCTGGTTCGGCTCGGCCTGCAAATCGGTGACTTCGTGGCGCTGATCACCAGCCCCGAGCTCACCGCCGACGGCTTCATCGTCTCTCGCCACCTCGACGGGAAGGCGGGCGTCGCGATCGCGCTCGCCTTGGCCAAGAACTTCTCCGAGAACAAAGTGGTGCTGCCGCACCGCACCACGATCATGGTCACCATCACCGAAGAGGTCGGTCACGGAGCCAGCCACGGCCTGCCCGCGGATGTCGCCGAGCTCGTCTCGGTGGACAACGCGGTGTGCGCGCCCGGCCAGCACTCGCTTGAGGACGGCGTGACGATCCCGATGGCCGACATGCACGGCCCGTTCGACTATCACCTGACCCGAAAACTCTGCCGGCTCGCACATGAGCGGGGAATTCCGTTCGCCCGCGACGTTTTTCGCTACTACCGGTCCGACGCCGCGGCGGCTATCGAGGCCGGGGCCAATACCCGGGCCGCGCTGGTGGGCTTCGGCGTCGACGGCAGCCATGGTTGGGAACGGACCCACATCGATTCGCTGGAGGCGGCGTACCACCTGCTGCATGCGTGGCTGCAGACCCCGTTGACGTTCGCCAAGTGGGACGCCAAGCCCAGCGGCAGCCTGCGCGACTTCCCCTCGTCAGAACAGCCCGCACCCAGCGAGCGGTGGGTGCCGCTGTCCCGCGGCGATTTCGAGAGCCCCGGCGACGCTTCGCCCGGGACACACTGGCCGCCGGAGGGACCGCAGGCCTGAGGCGGCACATCTGCGCCCAGACGATTCTCGTCCGCAGGTACGTCGAGTTGCCGACGTTGCCGGCGACCATGATCGCAACTTTGGATCACATCTCGCCTATGCCGTGGTGACTCGTCATCGAGCGCTAGGAATTGCAGCTTCGCCAAACTTAGTCAGCCTCAAGAAGGCCTGAGTCGTTGGGACGGTCGGGATCCAGGGATTTCGAAACCTCAAAGATCCACGGCCGCAATGCGCTCCGCATGCTCTCCTCGCTCCAGCGATCCTCAAGATCGACGACGTGAGTGTGATGGCCGTCGACCGCATGGTCGAATACACCTGTGCTAACACCAGGTTCGCGTAGCAGCAGGAGCGGCAATCCCTTGCCGTAAGCCATACCCGCTTCCACGTGTGTCCATGGGGTGGTGCCCGCTGATGCCCCATCAGGATCGGCGCCACTGTGCCGGAGTCCAAGCACCACCATGCCGGCGCACCCATCCAAGCGGCGGGCGATCTCGGCTAGGGCTGACGACGGTGGGTAGTCGTGACGTGGCAGGGCCTCGAGGAGCAGACCCTCGCGGGCGAATAGCTCGGCGAGGCGCTCGCACACCGAAACTTGCGCCGGGTTTCGGTCCGATGGCGCGCTAAGAAAAACATGCGGACGCTTGGCTGCGGGTTTTGCAGGCGCTGGTGCCGGTTCCTTCGAGTCGAATTTCGTTTCTTCGTTTGCGAGGTAAGGCATCAGCTCTTCGGGGATGTTGCGGGCACCGGCAAAAGATGCACCGTGCAGTAAAGCACCCTTGAAATTCGCGCCAAAAAGGTCCGCTTCGAAAAAGGTCGCGCCTTGAAGCTCCGCGTCCCGAAGCACGGTTCCTTGAAGCCGCGCCTGATAAAACTTGGCGCCTTGGGCCTTAACGCCCCTCAGCGATGCTTCGCTGAGATCAGCACGGTAAAAGTCTGCCCCCTTGAGTGAGCCGCCGTGTCCCTTTGGCTTAAGAGGGCCGCCCTCTCCCAGGTATGCATCTTGCAGGTTCGTCCGCTGTAAGTCCTCCTCATCGAGCGTTTTGGCGTGGGCCAGCCCATCGGCTAGGAGCTTCTGCAGATTGCCTCGTGGGACACCGCGAAGGACCGCCGCCATGACGTTCTGGGCCTCCCTGGCGTACGGTGCGCGGCGCCGGAACAGGCCGTCCCGGATACCGAATTCGCTCGACGGGTCCAAGAACCGGCGTAGGAAAATGGCACCGGCAAGTCGGCGCTCTGCATCCTGGGCAGCGAGAAGACCGATGACGTGAGTGAACGCAGAACGGATGGCCGACAGCTTCGCCCTACGGTTCTGGTAACCGACCACGCCGAGCACGGCCACCGCTGCGGCGACAACGACCGAAGCCGTCGAGACTGCACCTCCAACATCGACCGCCACGACACATCCACCTCCCGCGCGCTCTTGGCCTCGGTGCATCATCGCACTACTTGACAGCGTGCAGGACCAGAAGAGGTGTTGGAGCGCTATGACTCGCCTCAGAGGAACTTGCCTGTCATCCCGAAGTGGAGCTTGATCGGGTTTACGGCGGAAGAAGAATCGCTCTGTGAGACATCAGAAGTCGCCGTGCGTCACCAGAGCGCGCTGTGATTGACCAGCGCATCGGCGATGAGCCCGGTTCCGAACACCAGGAACAACAGCCGCACCGACATCGGGCCATAGCGGGTGAGGCCACGCACGATCGCGCGCTGAATACGCTTGGCTCGCATGGTTTTTCTCATCGACAGGATGAGGATCAGCAGCGGCGGCGATAAGGCGATCGCCCAATAGGCGATGACGACCAGCGGCCAGAGCGGCGGTCTGGGGTGCAGCGCGGCGATCATTGCCAGCCCGGTGAGGTAGGGCACCGCGGTCGGTGCTTGGCCGCTACCCACCGCTAACCCCAAAAATCCCAGCAGCCACGGCCGTTGCCGCATTGCGGCCAGCGCCCACCCCGGTGCCGAGGATTGGGCGGTCAGCGGGAAATAGGCCAATCCGATCAACACGATCCCCAGCAGCAGTTCGCCACGGAAGCGAATCGCCGGTGTCAGGTGAAAGTCAAGCATCTCGGTGATGAAGCCGATGCCCAGCACGGTGCACATGCCGAACGCGGTCGTCACCGCGAACACGCCCGCGATGTAACTCAGGGCGCCGGGAATTGGTGACCGACGACCCAGTCGGCTGTCGAAGATGACGGCCGAGACCACTCCCAGGTTGAGCACGTTCAGCGAGTCGAGAAGCGCCAATCCGGCAAGTGCCAATGCCAGAGCCGCCACGCGTCTGTACCGGCCCTAGCCTGCGGATTCCCCGGCGGCCGGCAACCGGCCGCTCGCTGACCACGAGATCGAAGCGGCGATCATGGTGCAGACTCTAGTTCGAGTGAGGAGTCGCCCGCTGAGGCTGCCCGTTCGCAGTCAAGCGGTGACATCACAAGATGGCGGGGCGCGGGCGCGCGAAGCCGGCCAAATAGCCTGGCGGGTAAGTAAAGTAAGCAGGCTTCGGATGACCGAACGCCGCCCGTCGCGCCGAGCTCAGGAGAACTGAATGGGATTGCTCGACCACAAGACCGCGGTCATCACCGGTGCCAACTCGGGCATCGGCCTGGCCACCGCTCGGCGGTTTCTCGCCGAAGGCGCCGATCGGGTTTTCATCACGGGCCGACGCGAGCCCGAACTCAATGATGCGGCAAAGCAATTGGGGCCGCGCGCCACCGCAGTGACCGGTGATGTCGGATCGCCGGAAGATCTCGATCGGCTGTACGCCGAGGTTGCGGCCGCCGGTAAGGGCCTCGACATCGTGATGGCCAACGCCGGTTCGACGAGGGTGGCGCGGCTGGGGGAGATCACCGACGACGACCTCGACGCGCTGTTGACCACCAACGTCAAGGGAGTCGTCTACACCGTCCAGAAGGCGCTGCCACTGCTCAACGACGGCGCCTCCGTCATCCTGACCGGCTCTACCACCGCCGATCGCGGCCGCGCCGGACTGAGTATCTACGCCGCCACGAAGGCGGCCGTGCGGTCACTGGCGCGTGCCTGGGCCAACGAACTCGCCGACCGCAGCATCCGGGTCAACGTCATCGTGGCCGGGTCCACCGCCACCCCCGGAAGCGACGCACTGGCAGCGCAGACCGATCCCGAGGCGTCGGTCGAAGAATTCCGCGCCGGGCGCATCGCCACGATTCCGCTGGGCCGCTTCGCCGATCCGACCGAGATCGCCAATGCCGCAGTGTTTTTGGCCAGCGATCTGTCCAGCTTCAGCACTGGATCAACCGTGACCGCCGACGGCGGGTTCAATCAAGTTTGATGCGTCCGCTGGGCTCGCGCATCGACGTGCGTCAGCGCTGATGGTCCACGATGGCGCCGGCCAATTCATCGAAGAGCGCCTGGTTCAGGCCGAAGGCGAACTTCACCTCGGCGACGATGCGATCGATTTCGGCGGCGTCGGTGCTGAGTGCGTCGAGGCGAGCCCGGTAAGCGTCCTTATACGGTTTGGGCCGCACCGGAAATTCGTAGAACGCCAGGCCGGCGCCGCGCAGCCCGAACGTCCGGTCCAGGATTTTGCCGATACCCCGGCCTCCGGAGAGGTCCCCGAGATAGCGCGTGTAGTGGTGTGCGACCAGCGCACCGCCCCACGTGAGAGCACCGAGCCGCTCGGCGTAGGCCACCGCAGCGGGCGAGTCGACTTCCTGTTCGGCACCTTGGGGCAGCCAGTGTTCGAGGTCGGCATCGAGAGCCGTCAGGCGCTCCAAGGCCGGGTCGTACACGGCGGCCACCATGGAATCCTCGCGGCGGGCCCGCACGGCTTCCTCCAGGGCCGCGTACACCACGCGCAATCGCAGCAAGTAGTCGGAATATCCCGCCGCGGCGATCCGGCCGGCGAGTAGTTCGGACATGAACGGGCTCTGCTCGGCGGCGTCGTGTTCGGCCGCCGAGCCCTCCTTCATCGCGACCGACAGGCGGCGGCTTGTTGGGACGGCGATCGAGCGCATGACCTGCCCAGATTACATTGGTGATCGCGGCGGCGGCGGTTACAGCGGCGGATGCGAATCGGCGCGCGCCACAATCGCGACACACATTGATAGCGTGGAGGTCTGGCTGCCACCCCTCGCAAATCCGATCAAGCCGCTCGCGTGACCAGCGACGAGCGGCTCGTCCGGCCATCGGTGCCCGCGAATCAGCCGATCGAGGGTCTCGTGCCGGTCGGCACCCCGATCGACCTGGACAACTGTGCGCGTGAGCCGATCCACATCCCCGGCAGCATCCAGCCGCGCGGTGTGCTCGCGGTGGTGCACGAGCCGGCGTTCGAGGTGCGTCAGGTCAGCGCCAACGTCGTCGACCTGCTCGGCCGTCCCGTCGAGACCGTGCTGGGCCGGCACCTGTCCGAACTGATCGGTTCCGAGCAAGCGGCCCGCGTCGAGCAGGCCGCGGCGACCTTCGGCAGTCTGCGCCAGCACAACCCGCACGAGTTGACGATCGAGGTCGCCGGGGAGTCGCGGGCCTTCGACGCGATCCTGCACCGTGAGCCGGGCGGCGTGCTGTTGGTGGAACTCGAGATCGCTTACGGGGAGCGGCCGTTCTCGTTCCCGAACACGTATCAGGCGGTCCGCGGTGCGGTGGAGGAGTTGAATCGGGCCGCCACGCTGACCGAGCTGTACGCCACCGCCGCGCGCGCCGTCCGCGACCTGACCGGCTTCGACCGGGTGATGGTCTACCGCTATGACGAGGAGAACAACGGCGAGGTCGTGGCCGAGTCCAAGCGCGACGACCTCAACTCCTTCCTCGGCCTGCACTACCCGTCGACCGATATTCCGGCGCAGGCGCGCGCACTGTACGAGAAGAACTGGATACGGCTGATTTCCGACGTCGGCTACACGCCGGCACCGCTGGTGCCGAGCGTCGACCCGGTGACCGACGCGCCGCTGGACCTGACGTATGCCACGTTGCGCAGCGTTTCGCCTATTCACATCGAGTATCTGCAGAACATGGGCGTGCACGCATCGATGTCGATCTCGTTGCTGCGGCAGGGGCGGCTGTGGGGGCTGATCGCCTGTCACCATTACGCAGGTCCGCACCTGCCGCCGTTCGGCACGCGGGTGGCGGCCGAGTTCCTCGGCTCGACCCTGTCGCTGCGACTCGTCGACCGATTCGAGGACGAACAACTACACAAGCGGCTGGCCGCGCAGGCCGTCGTCGCCAAGCTCCTCGCCGCCACGCTGGACGATGGCGAACCGCTGTCGGAGGCGCTGCTCGGCGCGCCCGACCTGCTCGACCTCGTGCCCGCCGACGGCGTGGTCATCGACATCGGGGGCGATCTGCGGATGCGTGGCTCGGTTCCACCACCGGACATCGTGGCGGCCGTCGCCGCCTGGGCGCGTGACGTGGACGACGACATCGCGAGCAGCGAGTGCCTGTCGGGCGCGCTGCCCGAACTCGATCTCGATCCCCAGGTGGCCGCCGGGGCGCTGGTGCTCAACCTGCCTGACGGGCAATACGCCATCTGGTTCCGGCGGGAAGTGCTGCGCTCGGTCGATTGGGGCGGCGACCCATACAACAAGGCGATCGCGGGCAGCGAGGATGACCAACTTCGGCTCAGCCCGCGCAAATCGTTCGACCGCTGGCGCGAGATCGTCCACCAGCGCAGCGAGCCGTGGTCGCAGAGCGAGACCGATTCCGCGGTGTCGTTGCGGCGCCACCTGGTCGAGTCGCTGTACCGCCGCACGCGGGGAGCGCTGCGCGTGGCCGAGACGCTGCAGCGCAGCCTGCTGCCCGAGTCCATCCCGGCACTCGAAAATTGGGAACTGTCCGCCCACTACGAGCCCGCCTCAGGGGACAACGTCGGGGGCGACTGGTACGACGCGTTCGAGCTGCGCGACGGCCGGCTGATCGTGTTGATCGGCGACGTGGCAGGGCATGGCATCGCCGCGGCCGGCACCATGGCGGCGCTGCGCAACGCCCTACGCGCCCAGTTGTTCGCCGGCGCCACACCTGCCGAGGCGCTACAACAGCTCAACGACTTCTGCGTGCACATGCTGCGCGGAGCCTTCGCCACCGTCATTGCCGCGCGGGTCGATCTCGGCTCGGGTCGGGTGGAGGCGGCGTCCGCCGGTCACCTGATGCCTTACCTGACGAACTCCCGCGCGCCGGCGGTCCCGGCACCGATCAAGCTCTCGCCGCCCATCGGCGTCAAAGGTGTCAGCTACGCCCCCAGCGCTTTCACCATCGAACCCGGACACGGCTTGGTCCTGTTCTCCGACGGACTCGTGGAACGCCGGGGCGAATCGATCGACGACGGGCTCGATCTTCTGGCCGAAATCCTCGGCCGCGCGCATGATTCGGCGGCGACCCAGATCTGGACGGCGATGGCATCGGGCCATACCGACGACGACGTCACCATCATCACGCTGCGCCGCCCCTGAGCTCTCGTTAAGCGCTTCGTGTATCGGTGCCCAAACCGGTCGCGGTCATCTACAGTTCGAAACCTAGCGAACCGCAACCACCAAGGACGTGAGATGGCGAAAAGTGTTGCGCCCAAAAACGACAACGAGAAGATTGTCGTCGATTTCATACATGCCGCTTACGGCCAGAGCATGGACATCGACGCCATGACCGCACTCATGGCCGACGACTTCGTCTGGCGACTTCACGTGCCACTATCACCGGTAGTTCGTGGACGCGACGCGGCGCGAGCCGAACTCGAGAAGCACAACACCCTGTCGACGGGCATGATCGAGGGGAGTGAGATCCGCACGATCGTGTCCGATGACGACACCGTCATCGTCGAGCATGGACGTGAACGCCATGAACGGCGTCGCGGTCACATTCCACGTCACAGCGCTGTTCGAGCTTCGCGACGGCGCGATCACGCACTGGCGCGAGTATTGGGACACCACTCACGTCGCGCAACAACTCCGGATAGATCCCGCGCTCATGTTCGCGCCGTTGAGCGAATGAGCTACGGCACAACGGGTTTGACGGCGGCGTTATCCCGCGGCGTTGAGGATCTTGATGGCAAAGACAAGCGAGTCGCCGGGCTGGATCCCGGCGCTGGGCTGACCTTCGGGGTAGCCATCGGCGGGGACCATCGCGACGGCGACCGTGGACCCGCCTTTTTGCCCCGCGATGGCCTTCTGGAAGCCCGGAACGACTCCGGTGAGCGGGAAGTCGACCGGTGCGCCGCGCTGATAGCTGCTGTCGAAGACGGACCCGTCACGTCCGTTGACGCCCATGTAGCAGACGGAGACCCGCGCGGTGCTGGAGACCACCGGCCCATCTCCGGCATGCAGTGTGTGCACCTGGGTTTGGCTCACGCTGAACGGTGCGGTGACGTTCACCAGCGGAGCGGTCGTATCCGTGGACCCGGTGACCGCAACGCTGCCCGTGGTGCCGCTCAGCGTCCAGTCGGGCGTTCCGCCGTTCTGCGGTGCCGTGGTAGGGCAGGAGCCGGCCGCGGTGGCCGGTCCCGCGGCAGCGAGCGTCATGGCGGTTGCTGCGACAGAAGCCGCAAGCGCGACGGAGGAGTACATCCGGAAGGACTTCACGGCCGACACGCTACAGCCAGTTCTGGCATTGCCCACCGATAGGTCCTGCCCTGGCTTCTCAGGTGCACAGGCTGGGGGCGTCGCACACATTGCCAGGGCAATAAACCGAGTGAGCGGCGTTGACCAGGCTTCCGACGTCGAGCAACGACACGCCCTTCGTGTCCAAGCGGGCATGCAGGTCGTCGGCGATCTGTTGCGGCGTCCAGCCCCAAGTGAGGTCGTAGCAGACGTCGTGCGCCTCCGCGATCAAAGCCTCTTCCGTCTTCGGCGGCCACGTGAGGCCGACGGCGCGCAACTGCGCGAGGTACGCGTCGTCTTGGGGGGTCGCGGCCGCATTGCCTGGGCTGCCCACAACTGTCGCGGCAACGATGACCGGGGCGGCGATTGTCGCCAGCCTGCGAGGTGAAGGCATTTGATTCCCTTCCAATCCCTGCGGCGCGAGAGACCCGTCAAAACTGTGCCGCTGCAAAGCAAGACAGACAGCAGAATAGCCCAATGTTCAAAAGCGGCTCGCCCAATTCTCCGCATGCGCCGGCGCACTGGCCCGTGATTCACGCCAAGTCGCGTGCTACCGCATCGAATGCGAGCAACGTGTCGAACATGTGCGGCTCATGAGAGGCCATGTGGGTGGACAACTTGGCGACGACCAGCTCCGCGCGGCGATTGACGTAGATCATCTGACCGCACATGCCCTGACACAGCACGACGTCCTTGCCGGGATAGGGAATCCACATCTGGTTGCGGTACATCCCGCCGGGCATTTCGTTGTCGTCGGGGCTGGCGGCGAACGCCTGACGCGAGTCGGGACCGCCGTCCAGAGTGTCCGCGATCCACGTCGTCGGCACGACTTGTTGGCCGGTCATCGAGACACCGTCGCGCAGGAACAGCGAACCGAACCGGATCATGTCGGTGAGACACGCGCTGATACCACCATCGAAAAACCCTGTGCCGCAAGCATCTACACCGATCGTCGCGTCTCGTTGGGCCCCGATGCGGCTCCACAGCAATTCCGACATCAGCTGGGGCATTCGCCGGCCGCCGGCGACTTCGCAGATCCAGCCCAGTACATCGGTTTCACACGAACGGTATTCGAACGGGCCGCCATGAGCGGACTTCTGGCGCAGAGTCAACAGGAACTCTTGCAGCGTGGCGGGAGCATCCGCACTGCGCTTGGGTGCCCAGCCCATCGCCTGGTCGAGCAGATGTATCTCCGCGGCTGGGTCGTCGTAGCTCTCCGAAAAGGCGACGCCCGACCTCATGTCCAGCAGATGACGCACCGTCGCGCCCGCATAGCCGCACTTCGCCAGTGCGGGAACGTAATCCGTCACCGGCGCATCGAGTGCGATCGCGCCGGCCCCGTGCAGCGCGCCGACCACCGCTCCCACCAGTGACTTGCTCACCGAGAACAGCAGGTGCCGGGTCTGCGGTCCCATGCCACCGAAATACTCCTCGGCCACCATCTCACCGCGGTGGGCGACGGCCCATCCGTCGGTGGCGGTGCCGGCCATCACCGCCCCCACCGTGGTGGCCGCGCCACCGGTGCCCGTCACGGGGATGGCGGACACGGGAGAAGTGGCTGCCGGCAACGCCGCGACCGGTCCGGTCCCGCGCGAGATCACCTCAGTGGGCACGAAGTCCTCGACGTGCTGGAAGGACCAATGCGCGTAGGGCGCCGAGAGCCAGTTGTCCAAAGCGAGACCGGCCGGGGCGCCTTTCACGCTCGTGCGACGAGCCGGGAAACGATCGGCGCGGCCGGTGTCAGGGGAGTCGAGACGAACTTCGCCTTCATACCCTTGACCCAGCGCTGGCAGCGCTCGCTGAGCCGGTAGTCGTCCGTCTGCAGGTGTGAGCGAGTGACGAGCACGCCGAGTTGGGCGCCCTGCGAACGCAAGTCGCCGGGCGCCGCGACCCGCATGTAAAAGGCCTCAGAGCCGTCGAGCAGCGTGGCCCAGTCGTTGGCGGTCCGCGAAAAGGAGACCCGACCGTCGTCGTCGATGCGCCACACGCCGGTGCGTGGCGTCGCGGTGAACAGCTCGATATCCGGCGAAGTCTCCGTGATGATCACCTGACCCCAGACTTCGTCTTCGCCGTAACCCCGCTCCCAGCGGGAGTTGATCTCATCGATATCGAGCTCGTAGTCCACGTCCATGTACTCGAGCAGATGAAAGAGGAACAACGGCATGTCCGCGTACGCCTCGGTGGTCAAGTTCGTCATCGGGCTGGCCCCGCTCAGGCGCGGGTTCACCTCGCCGAGGTAGAGCTGGTCGGAGTCGAGGTCGTGCAGAAGGTCCACCTCGAAGTAGCCGCGGTAACCCTCGCGGCGCATCACGTCACCCAGCTTTGCCACCATCTCTCGGGCGGCGTGAGTCTGGGCGGGCGGCAACACCTCGCGCCAGATGTCGTTTCCACACCAGCTACCCCGGCTCGGGGTCAGTTCCGAATAACCGACGAGGCTCGTCATGGCGGGACCGACGACCGTACCGTGACGGGTCACGGCGCCCTCGAGGCACACTTCGACGTTGCGTATGCGATTCATGACCTTGATTTCCTGCTGCGAGGTCAGGTCACCGGCGTGCTCATCCCAGTCGCGCTGACCGTGCACAAAGAAGGTCCCGCTGCCGGCGTTGCCGTAGGCCACCGAGATGACCAGGTCATCGCCTAATCCGGCGCTCTGCGCGAGCTGCAGAAGCTCGTCGTAGGAGCCGGCCCGTCCGATCGTGTGTGGCACGCTCGGTATACCCGCCTCGTTGGCCAGGCGCGTCATGACGATCTTGGAGCCCAAGCGCTGACGCACCTCGATCGGCGGATGCATCACCTCGAGGCCCGCCGACCGCGCCAGAGCCTGGATTTCCTCGTTGAGCATCACAAAGCAGCACTTGCCGCCCGGTCCTTTACCGGCGATGAACTCGACCGTTTCGGGATCGGACAGCAGGTGGCTGCACACCTCGTCCATCGACTCGAAGTCACGACGGTCGCGCCGCCGCGGCACGAACACCCGCGAGTGGGTGCCCTCGAAAGAGTCAAAGTAGGTCAGGTAGAAGAAGTTTCGTATCCAGCGGTCAACGCCGAGCAGGTTGAACGGGGTGGGCGAGATGAAGTAGAGCGGCACCTTGTTCGTGTGAAAGAACGCGCGGATGTCCGAGAGGCCGTTCAACGTCCGGCGCGTTTCGGGCGCCGTCACGTCTGCCCCCCACACGTCGATTCCTGGACACTTTCATCCATTGCACCAGTCTGTACCCCGGCACCGCCCAACGGAACCACGAAATGCCTATTGCATTGCTCGGCAGTCGATTAGGTCGGCTTCGCCGCTGGACAACGATAGCCGTGGCGCGGTGGTGAGCGAGTTCTACATCGACAGGCCAGGGAAGTTCACCCTAGTTCGCAAGCCGCGACCGCGCCTGAAGCCATTCGGGAGTGCGGCCGAGATGGTGCAGAATGCGGTCGAGATTCGTCGAGCTGGGCGCATCAACGGCATGCGTAAACGGTGCGTCGGTTGTCTCGCGGTAGTCGCCCTCGGGTACGGCAAGGGCCAAGGGCAACGCGGCGTCAACCACGTCATCGGGGAGGCTGTAGGCCACGCCCAGCGCTTCGGCGACGTCCCAGCCATGTACCACGTAGTCGACGAAGTGGAAACCGATGGCGAGGGCTCCGGGGAACGTCGCGTTCGGCCCGAATTCGGGAAGCGCAAACGACGCCTCGAGTATCCCGTCGTCGTCGAAGGCGGCCAGGACGTCGCGGGCCGCCTCCGCGTACGTGCCGCCGGGGTCGACAGTGATCGCACCCGCCACGGCGTCGGCTCGCCACACGTCGGATCGCGCTCCGAATCCCCTTGCAGCGGCGGCGAAGCCACGATGCTGGGCGGTCATGTGAGCGAGCAGTTCGGCCAGGTTCCAGCCCACGCAAGGGGTGGGTGCGTGGAGATCGGCAACCTGGACGGAGTTGACGAGGGCGATGGAGTTCAGCACGGCGATTCGATGGAAGGGCCGCAGGTCGGGGAAATTCGTATTCATATGCTTATCATATGTACACGTTTATGTTATCGCAACGCTTACCATGACGAGATGCCACCGAAGCCCCGGCGGGACGACCTTGCGGCGATGTTGCATCCGCTGCTCAGAGACCTCGTAACGGCCGAACTGCCGATCCTCGCGGCTCACGACGTGAGCATGTGGGGATACGTCGTCCTCAACGCGTTGGACAAATCGCCGATGCGGACGCAAGCCGCTCTCGCCGAAGCCATTGGCGCCGATAAGACAAGAATCATCGGCACACTCGACGAGCTTCAACACCGGGGATTCATCGAGCGTCGTCCCGACCCCGAAGACCGCCGGGTCCGACTACTCGAGATCACGCCGACCGGACGCAAAGTCAAGAACCTGGTGCAGGTCGAGATTCAACGCGGCGAGGAACGTTGGCTGTCCCAATTGACGGCCGACGAACGCAATGTCTTCGTTCGCGCGCTCCAACGCCTCAGCGGTGCCGACGCCGAATGACGTGTTCAGCTCGCGATCGAGCGCTCCAGCTCGGTCAGCGACGCGACGAGGTAGTCCTCGCCGAAGATGGGCATCTCGCCGACGCGATCACGAAACGCCTGCGGCGTGCCGCTCCAGTCGTACGTGAGGGTGACGTCGGTCCGATCACCTTTCGGGGCGAGGTCGTAACGCCAGAACCAGCCGCCCGCAGAGTGGTTGCCCGTGTCATCGAGCACCCCCGGCATCCAGCCGATGGCGCGGTCCGGCTCGAACACATTGACCAGGTTGTGCGTGATGTAATCGCCGCCCGCTCGGGTCAGGTACATGTTCATCGCGAACATCTGTCCCGCGGCGGTGATCGGTACGGTGTCCACCGCGTCGCGGACCCAATCGGTGGGCTCGGTGTTCCTATGGCGGGACGGGTCGGCGAGGACGGCGAAAATCTCGGCGGGGGCGGCGGCGATGGTGCGGGTGATGACGTAGCGTTCGGGGTTGGCGCTCATGGGTTGTCCTCGTTCCCGGTGGGTCCGTAAGCCGCGGCAATAGCGGGGGAGTCGAGCCACCCCGAGTAGGTTGGCCGCGAGGGCCAGCCTTCTGGCGAATCGAGCCACTCTTCTTGACGACCCCACGGCAAAGTGTCGATCAACCCGAACGAGTGACTGAGTTGCTCGGTGCCCCGCCCGTTCGTATGCCATGTGCGGTACACCGTCTGGCCGGCGCGCAGGAACACGTTGACACCGAAACCACCGCCCGGCGGCGCGTCCATGTCGGCGCCGAACGTGCTCTGCGATGACGAATACCAGTCCATCCGATTGCCGACTTTGTGCTTGTAGGCGAGCGCTTCCTCGATCGGTCCGTTGGTGACGATGACGAACCGGGCATCGTAATTGTCGAGGAACTCCAGTCGGGTGAATTGCGAGGTAAAGCCTGTGCAACCGCCGCACTGCCACTCCGCGCCGTCGGACCACATGTGGTGATAGACGATCAGCTGCGATCGGCCGCCGAAAACGTCGGCCAGGCGGATTGGACCGTCGGCGCCGACCAGGGTGTAATCAGCCACTTCGACCATCGGTAACCGCCGCCGCTGGGCGGCGACCGCGTCCAGTTCGCGGGTGGCGGCCTTCTCGCGCTTGCGTAATTCGTCGAGCGCTGCCCGCCAGGTTTGGTGATCTACCACCGGCGGCAGGGCCGTGATTCGGGACGACATGGCACCACCTTCGCTCTCGATTTGCCCGTTTGACAGTCTGACTCGTGGACCGCCCGAAAATCATCGGCAGCTGGCCGAACCGGTGCGCTCGAGCGCGCAAGTGCTCGTCTCCCGCGCATTGAGGACCCGAAACGACCGTCTGCGTCAGGTCACGGGGTTCCTGAACACATGAAAGGAAAACCGCACCAGGGCTTCTGCAACGCCTCCGGCGGAGGCGGACCACCCTCCCAAACCCCGGGGGCGGCGTTTCCATGGCCCCAATAGACGCCGTACCAGGTGTGGCACTGACTCGCGTCCCAGTTGACTTCCGTCCCCGGACATCCGCGGCCGGTCTGTGGATGAAGCCCGGTCTTCTGGTCTTCCGGGCAACAGGTGTATGGCCCGCTCGCGCCGGGTGGTACCGGCCCGTCTTCTGGAACGAAGCCGTGGGTTGGCGCCACCGGGCCGCGCTGCGCCTCGGCACTACCCACGGCGAGCAACATTCCGGGCACCGCGAGGCCGCCCGACAATGCGGTCGCGGCCACTACTTTCTTCAGGGTTCGGGTCGTGAGCATGGCATTGTCCTTTCGCTCTGCTATTCAACGCCGAAAGCTTGCGAAAGTTTTGCGTTTTGGCCCGGCTACCGATCCCAAGGTGCGTTCGCGGCGGGTAGCCTCACACCCCTGCTGGGACCAGCGCGGCAGAGGTCCGCATCTCGTGGCGCAGCGCGGTGAAATCCGTGATCGTCTTGGTGCTCACCGTCGCCACCGGGCGGGCGTTGCGGCCGGTGGCTTCGCGC
The DNA here is from genome assembly GCF_059813315.1 of Mycobacterium sp. NGS11. NCBI lineage: Bacteria > Bacillati > Actinomycetota > Actinomycetes > Mycobacteriales > Mycobacteriaceae > Mycobacterium > Mycobacterium sp. NGS11. The sequence goes on along the minus strand of NZ_JCALEJ010000003.1, from coordinate 195,004 downwards.
TTGGACACCATCACCACACTGTCGATGTAGGGCTGGATGGTGGTGGCGTTCTGCACGGTGGCCACGATGACGAGCTGGAAGCCGAATTTTCGGAACGCCTGCAAAGCCTGCTGAGCGAACTGCGGGTCGGACTTGGAGAACGCTTCATCCAACATCAACTGGGCGAAAACCGGTCTGTTGTCAGCACTTTCGGGGTTCGCAAGGTTGAAGCTCAACGCGCCGGCCAGACAGAAGGCCATCAGCTTCTCCTGCTCACCACCGGAGTTGTCGCCGGCGTTGCTGTGTGTGCGAATCAGCTCATCGCTGCCGACATCCCACTCGGCGCAGTCGAACGTGAACCGGTTGCGGACATCGAGGGCGTCCCGGGTCCAGGCCTTGTCTTCGGGTGCCGTCGACGCAAGTCGATTGCGCAGGCGCAGGATGTCGGCGTACTGGTCCAAAATTGCCTGCTTGTCGCCGAGTCCGACTTCGGCGATGCGCCGTGAGATGGCCCGGACGATCTCGGTGAGTTCGGCAACCGCGGTCAGGCTGCGCGGGGTGGCACGCAGTGTCAGCCGGGTACCGCGGTTGAACTCGACCGCGCCCAGGCCGGTGTTGACCCGTTCGATCTGCTCGCTGATCCGCCGCGCCTCCTGCTCGGCGACCCGGTGCAGGGTGAGGATGGCGTCGGGCGCCTGCTCGGTGACCAGTCGCATCATGCGCTCGTAGGCCTCGGGCAGTTCCCGCTCGTCGATATGGCGGCACAACGCGACGTAATCGTGCACGCGTTCGTCGAACACGTCGCTGTCGTTGGGGATCGCGTCGGGGAACGCGGTGTCGAACGTGTTCAGGATGCGCGCGAGTTCATCGTAAGAGCGCCTGCGGCTTTCGCGCAGTTGTTCGCGTTCGCGCCGGATCGCGGTGAACACCGCGTCGCGGTGGGGTTCGGGGTCGAGCATGTCCAGCGGAACCGGCACGTCGGCGGCGTACCGGTTCAACAGGTCGGTCAGCGGTTCGGACACGAATGCCGGGGCGAGCCGTTCCTGCAGCTCAAGCAGCCGAGTGCGACGGCCGTCGAGGTCGTCGCGGCGGGTCTGGATGGCGCCGCGACGGGTCATCAGGGTTTGGATCTGTTCCCAGCACTCCTCGGCGCGGGCGGTGAGCGCCTCGACATCGGGGTTGTCGGCCAGCAGCATCTCGAACTGCTCGCGCAGCCGGTCGGCGTGCCCGTCGGCGGTGTCGGTGTCGACGTGCGTCCACTGCTCGAACTGATCGCAGATCGCCTTGAAAGCCGCGGCCCGGTCCCGCCACTGCTGGCGTTCGGCGGCGATATCGTCGGCGACGCTGCGGGCCCAGCGAAACGCTTCTTCGGCGTTGGCCAAATCAACGGTCAGCGCGTCGACTTTGGCGGCGACGTCGCCCTGGTAGATGTAGTCGGCCTGCTTGAGCGGCCGGCGATCGTCCTTGACGGCCAGCCGCTCGGAATCCTTGTACAGGCCGGTGTCGGTGACGGCGCGGCGGAAGCGAGGAAACACGTCGGGGGTGTCGACGCAGATGTGATCACCGGCGGCGGCGACGACGTCCGCGGCCTCGGCAGCGCAGTCATGGGTCGGGTCGACGACGAACAGCTTGCCGGCCAACGTGTTCGGGTCCGCCTCGGTGACCTCAGCGCCGACGAACCTGGCGCGGACGTGATGCAGCTGCAGCCGGCCACCCATGTTGGTCTCGTTGACGAACCGCAGCACCGCCGCGTACTGACTGTCCGGCACGAGCAGGCGCAGACCCACACCGCGCAGCACCTTTTCAACTGCGACGCGCCACCGGCTCTGCTCTGGCCGCAAATCCATCAGCTCGGCTATGTATGGCAGCTGACGGGGGTCGATACCCACAGCGGCGCAGATGCGTTCGCGCATGGTGAGCGCGAACTCCGGAAGCGCCGAACCGACGCGCTCGACCCGTTTGAGTTCCCGGGCGGCGTCGTCGCGGGCGATGCGGGCGACTTTTTGGGCGTACTCGGCATCGGTCGACGCTTCCCGCCCGCGGTCCAGTTTGGCCAACAGCTGGGTGGCCCGCGTGCTGAGTTCCTCGCGCAGATTCCAGAATTCCTCGGCGGTGTCCGGGATTTCGAGGCCGTGCGTGTTGAGCATCGCTTCGTAGGCGGTGCGCCGGCGCGATACCTGCTCGGCGTGCGCCTCGGCGCCGGCTACCTGCGACTGCAGCTGGCCCAAGCTGGTGCTGGATCCGCTGATCTGCGCGTTGAGCGAATCGCCTTCGGCCTTGGCGAGATTGAGCTGGCGGGTGACGTCCTCGTATTCGTTGCCCAGCTGATCGATGGTGGCGTCGAGCGATTCGATCTGCGCCGGGCATTGTGCGAGCCGAACGTGATCGGTGTAGGCGCGCACCATCGGTTGGTCGACGAGATCGATGATGCCCAAGTCGGAGGACTCCGAGGCGTAGCGCTGCTGGAGCTTCTCGATGTCGCCCAGGATCTTGCGTTTGCGTTGCGCGACGGCCAGCAGTTCGCGAGCGTCGACCAGCGGGTCGATCTGCTTGAGCGCCTCGGGCAGCCGGGTCAGGCTGCTGGGCTCGTCGAGCATGAACTCCCGGACGAATTGCTCAAGCCCACCAACGCTTTTCAGCGATTTGGCCTTGCCGAGCAGCTGCTGCGCGGCGTCGGACGCACGGATGCCGATGGTCGCATACAGCTGGGCGAGGTACTGCGATTCCACCTTGGTGGAGAATCGCCAGTCGTCTTTGAACACGGCCGCGTCGAAGCGGCCGGCGGCCCAGCGGTTGCAGACGCTCTCGATGTCGCGGTCACCATCGGCGAGCACGAACCGGCTCGAGGAATCCGACCGCGATTCGCCGGTGAGCCATTTGAGTACCAGGCCGGTGACGGTGCGGCCCGCGTTGCTGCGGTAGGTGACCGCGATCGCCGACCAGGCGGTGCCGTCACCGCGCAGGTACATGACCTTGCTGGTGCCGCCATCGCTGCGCTGTCCCCAAGCGCCGCGAACGTATTTGTCGACGGTCCGCCGGCCCGCGCTCGACCCGGCGGCGGTGGTGTCACCGGAGGCGTTGAAGTTACGCCGGTTGAACGGCAGGAAGCCCAGCGAAATAGCATCCAGCAGTGAGGATTTGCCGCTGCCAGAGGCGCCGGCTATCAGTGCGCCACCCTCGCTGAATCCGATGGAGTGATACCCGTCGAAGACACCCCAGTTGATGACCTGCAGGCGCGACAAGTGGAACTGTTCAGTCATCCCGGCGGTCCTCCTCGTCGGCTGCGACTTGTTCTTGGGCAGCGCCGCCGCGCAGGAGGATTTCGAATTGCTGCTGCAGCTCGGTGATTACCGAGGCTGTCATGACGGCGTTGATGACCGGGCTGACGGTGTAGCTGTCCTCGTCGTCGCGGGTCTTGCGCAGGATCTCCAACGACGCCAACCGGGCGACCGCGCCGTCGATGCGTGCGGTGAACGTGACGGCGTCGCGGTCGACATCGTTGAGGACACCGGAGAACAGCCCGTGCATCTCGTCGCGGCTGATCACGACGGCCTGATCGCCCGAGGCGCGCATCATCTGAGCCAGGTGTAGCGCCAGGATCGAGTCGTAGGTGCCGAGTGGTTCACGGCGCAAAAGCTTTACGCCCCGGGCGGATTCGTAGCGGGCCTGTTCGACGAACGCGACCCCGTCAGTCTCGAAGGCGCCCGCGACGACCCGCAGCAACAGGTCCAGTTCGGAAAGTCTGACCGACAGCTGGGCGCGGTATTCGAGCACCCAGGTGTAGATGTCGCGGTCGGTCTCGGCGCTGATGTAGCGGCGGGTCAGCAGCTGTTGCAGCGCCCAGCAGGCCCGATCGGGCAGCTCGGACACGTCGCCGTCGAATCGGGGCCGGCGTTGGTGCGGGGGCCGGGCGGTCTGGTCGACCTGGGGGAGTGCGGAGAACCCGCTGTAGTCCGCGATGTCTTGAAAGGCCTCTTCGACGGTCACGCGGTTGCTTCCATCAGGCTGGAGACCGGTTCGGTGAAACTCAAGTACGGAACCTCCATTTCGCGGTCTCGTCCGTCCAAGGACTGAAAGCGGACCGTGACCGACTCGGAGACCTGTCCGGACTCCGGTTGTTTGAGCGCCCAGGACCACAGCACGATGACGTGCCCGAGGTAGGCGGAATCGAGCATCGCGACTGCGTCGGGCAAGGATAGTTTCGTCCCGGAGCTGATCGCGGCGTTGATCATTTCGGACATCGCCGGGGCGTCGACTTGGGTGGTCAACGCGGCGAAACTGCTCAGGTCGACGTCGGCCTCGGCGATGTGGGCAGGTTTGGGGTTGGACAGGTCGCCGATTCGAAAGCTCAGTGCGCCAACCGAACTGAACGCGTGGCGAGCCAGCGGGAGTTCGATGTCCAGCCGGGAATCGGTCAGCGATGTCTTGAGCAGGTTGCGGGCGGCGCCGATGGCTTCGTTGAGCTGACGGGCCACGCCGCGGCTCTGTTCGAGGGTGCCGAACGCGGTGAACCGTTTGACGCGCTGCGCGCAGCGCTGTTGAATGCGTTCCACTTCGTCGATCTGGTGACCGACAAGTTCGAAGAAGCCGGCCATCACCTTGCGCAGCGCCGGGTCGAGGGCGGGGAGAGCCGCGGCGACCGCGGCGACGTCGGCCTCGAACTCCGCACGCTGATCGGGATCGTTGATCATGCGCAGGAACGCGCGGTGCGAGTCACGGCCCTGGGAGTCCCAGGCGGCCTCGTAGTCGGCGTACATGCGGCGCTGCCGGTCGCGGTACTCGGCGTTGCTGTCGATCGGCTCGTCGAGGGCTGCGGTGGCGCGTTCGATCATCGTCCCGTACTGGCCGATGTCGGTGATCAGACGTTCCATCTGCAACGCGATGGCGTGGGCTTCGTCATAGGCGTCGGTGAGGTCGACGTCATGGTCGTCCGTCGGGCCGGCGTCGTCGAGCGCGTCGAGTTCGGTTTGTAGCGCGACGATTTCGGCCTCAAGGCCGGCGCGGATGCGGTCGCGGTCATTTCCGACCCGCAACGCGACCTGCTTGAGGCGGGCGGCGATGCCGTTGATCGAGCCGCCGGTCGCGATGGTGTCCTGCCGGCGCATGCCCCGGAGGAAGTCGAGTGCCCGGCGCGCCTCCTGAGTCAGGTAACACAGGTTGCGTTCGACGCCGGAGCGCTGGTCGGCGACCCGGTGCAGCCAGCCCTGGCTGGCCCAAGACTTGATCAGGGCCAGGCCGGACTGCTCGCCGGCCTGATCGATCTCGGCGAGGTCGCGTTCGAGGCGGACGACGAGGTCGGTCTCGGCGACCACGCCGCCGCTGAGCTGGCGCTCCATCAGGGTGGCGTAGAGGTTGAGGTTCAGCGCGGCCAGCAGGCGGACCGTCGGCGAGCCCTGAAGGCCACGATTGAGTTCGAGCAGGTCGGCAGGCGACAGCGTGGTGTCGTCGTCCAGCACATGCCCTCCGTCTCGATCGATCGCGTCTCGCGACGATCCAAGATATGGCACGGGGGAGACAACCGGCGTTCAGTGGGCGGGGTGTCGCGGGATGGTTTGGGTTAGTCGGTCACAGTGGTCTCAGGCATCTCTCGAGCCTCAGTGGTCGCTGCACATGCCTCACTGATGCGTCGCGGCGGCAGGCCGCGTGCGCCCGCCGAAGGCTAGGATTCGCTCCATGACTGCGCTGCTGGTCGCCAAGGCGTTACTGCTCGGGTTTCTCATCGTGGCCTGCGGCGCACTGACGGTGACTTACGTGCGAAGACGTCGAGCCGGCGTGCAGCCATGGAAAAACCCTTACGCCGCACCGTATCTCGATATATATCAGGGCGGACTGCCACCGGTTGCGCCGCCGCCGTCAACCGCCCACGAGCGGCCTGCTGACGGCGAGCAGCCCGATAGCGTTGCCGGCTAACCCCAGTAGGCGAAGCTACAGGTGGGCCGCGGCTCACTCTTCAGGGACACGAGCTTGTCGCCATCCATGATTATCGTGCAGGTCAGGGCGGCGTCACCGCCGTCGGCGCTAACCTGTGACTCGACCTCGTTGTAGACGGGGTACTGCTTTTCCCACGGCAGTGGCACATTGGACTCGGTCTGCTCTGGACCTCCGTTGATCCGGTAACGAATGGTCACCGGCGCGCTGCCGCCGCTGACCTTCATGACCGCCGTGCCGACCGGCTGGCCGGTAGGCGCCGTGGACGTTGACGCCGGTGGTGACGACGTCGCGATCGGTGGGGTGGTCCCCCCGCCGCTAGTAGTATGTACCGCTTGTCCGGTAGTGCTCTTGGTGCACGCCGTCGGGGCGACGCCGACCAGAACGATGCTGACGATCAACCCGGCGGCGCGACGATACGAACGCATTGCCAAAGCCTACGATGACCCGCGCCCGACTCGGGTGGGAAACGACGCGCGCTACAGACGTTGCGCAGCGAAATCCGCGCCCTGATCAACCATGCCGTTCGCCGCGTAGAGAGTGTGCGCCAGTCCCGGCGGCCCCGGAGGTGCGCCATCACAGATGTTGTCATCGGCGGCGCACAGCTTGATCGTCTTGCTGGCATAGAGGGGGCCGATCGTGATGGGCGGCGCGCCGCCGCCGCGCAGGAACTCGTTGGAAGGTGTCCCGAAAAGGACGACCGCGGCCACATGATCAGCCACCGAGGGAGGCAGCGGTTGCGGTACATAGGACGCGAACTCCTGCGGCACTTCCTTGGGCACTGCGGCCGAAGTGACGAAGCCCGCCACGGCAGCGCCCTGCGAATACCCGCCAAGCACCACTTTGGTGTTCGGGCAGCTCGACGCCGTGGACTCGATATGAGTGCCGGCGTCCCTGATCCCGTCCACAACGGTTCTGGCGAAAGCTAGGCCGCCGTTGAAGTCGCTACTGGCCTGGTAATTGACCGGATAGACCCCGACCGATTTGCCGCCCACTCGCGACCCGAGCGCATCGACGAACGCCTGCCCGATCCCGCCAACCCCAGGCGGCTCGCCGGTACCGCGGGCAAACACCACTTCGACGTTGGGACATGGCTCGGCGGAGGCCGCGGGGGCGGGTGCGCAGATCATCCCCGCCCAGGCCGTTACGACGGCGGCAGCGAGAGACCAGATGGATCGTAGCGAGCTCATGCCTGCGAATGCCCGCACATGATTCCGCCGAAACCAGGGCCTGCCTTGCAGCAGGGACCGCGACCAGCTGGACGCGATTAGTTTCGCCATGGCTTTCAGTCTGTATCGCCAAACGCCATCGATCGCACTCGAGGAGACCAGCAATGACTGCCACCTATACCTTCGACGTCTTTTCCAGCCTCGACGGCTTCGGCGGCGTGAACGGCGGCGACTGGGGCGGTTATTGGGGCAAGCAGGGCCCCGAATTACTCGACCGCCGCCTCGGGCTGTATGGCGGTAAGCAGCGAATGGTCTTCGGCGCCAACACATATCGGCTGTTCACGCAAATGCTGGCCGACAGCTCCGAGGATTCCGACGTGCGTGACCCGTGGGTCACGCGGATGAGGCAGCTGCCGGCGACGGTGGTGTCAACCACCCTGGATGGGCCTCTGGACTGGCCTGACGCGGCCGTTGTGAGCGGCGACGCCGTCGATGTCGTCGCCCGACTCAAAAAGGAGTCCGAGGTCCCGCTGCGCTCGCACGGCAGCCTGTCGATGAACCGGGCGCTGATGGCCGCCGGCCTGGTCGACCGGGTCCAGGTGACGCTCTTTCCCGTGATCACCGGTCAGACCGGTGATGACCCGATATTCCGGGGCGCGGCCGACTTCGACCTCGAGCTGATCGAAAGCCGAACGCTCGACGGCAATATCCAAGAGCTCGTCTACCGGCCCACCCTGCATGTCTGAGCCCGTCCACGCACACCAGCCGGCATGAATCGGCTGCGGCGCGGGGAGGCCAATGGCGTCGAGCCTGACGTCACATATCGACAACACACTCCGTCTAGCGACTAAGAGAACAAGACCTCTGTCGGAAGGGCGGCATGATGAATCGCTGGAATACGCTAGCGCGGCTGTACCTGGTCGCGATGACATCGGGTGTGGGAGGGGCCACCGCCGGGATCGGAATCTGGTGCCTGATTGACCCGTCTTCATTCGCCGATGCCGTCGGATTTGGCGCACACCGGCACTTCCTGCATGACGTCGGAGCGTTCCAGCTCGGCCTGGGCGTCATCCTGCTGCTCGCACTAATTTGGGGTGATGCGCTGGCCACCGCGCTCGCCGGCTTCATCGTGGCCAACACCGTGCACACGGTGAACCACATTGTGGACCTCGACGAGGGGGGCTCGGCCGCGCAAGCGTGGGTTCTCGGAGCGGTGTCGGTTGCGCTGTCACTGGCGTTCATGCTGCGCTTGCGCCAACTCGGCTATGTTGTGGGCGCCGTTGGCACGGCGACCAATTCGGCGTTGGCGCCGTTCGTGCGGCAAAAAACCATCAGCCTCACCACCTTTCGTAAGGATGGCAGGCCAGGTTCTAGCCCGGTGAGCATCGTTGTGGACGGAGACCGCGCATACTTTCGGAGTTTCGAGCAGGCGGTCAAAGTGCGCCGAATGCGGCGTAATCCCATGGTCGAATTCGGCCCCGCCACGGCATCGGGCAAACCAACGGGATATACCCAATCCGGCCGCGTGCGCCTGTTAGAGGGCCCTGAAAATCTGAAGGCCGCACGCCTGCTGCGGCAGAAATATCCGTTTCTGCACGGCGTATTGGTGCCGTCGGCGCACCGGCTCATGCGCTCGAAATTCGGTCGCACGGTCCACGCCGAGCTGAATCCGTTATCGTGACGAGCCGCAGCACATCCGAATCAGATCGGTGATCTGGCCGCCCGTTGCGATCGGTTAGACCCCGTGGGTAGCGCACGAACGGCGCGCCAGCGACGAAAAGGCGAGAGCTGCTAGCCTTTCCAGACGACCTTGTCCGTGCCGCCGGCGTCCCGGTAGACGACGCTGTCGGGGTTCGTCCCGTTGCGAACGTCGAAGTAAATGCGCCCTGTCACAGGGCTTCCCAAGGGGAGTGGCCCCTCGGGAAGGCCGTCGGTCTGGTTGCCCTTCATCACCGCGAACGTGGAGCTGTTGACGGCCCTAGCGTTGAAGTCGGCGATGTTCGGGGTTGCGTTCCCGCTCACGCCTTTTGCCGTGACGTCGGAGTACCACACGCCGTCGTTGTGGCCGCTGGGCTGCAAATTGCTCACCGTGTAGTCGATGGTGCCGCCCATACTGGAAATCTCGGCCATCTGGCCGAACTGCAGCACTTGCGGATCGGCGAATGCCGGTGTCGCCGCGAAGAGTCCGGCCGCCGCCAGTGCAGCGGTTGCTGCCGTCGTTTTCGATGCGATGTGTGAGAACGCCATTTCGGGCTCCCTTCGTCATGTGCCGACCGTTCAGGCGCGGCAGTTAGCTCGAAGGTGTATCCACGGCTGGGAGTTTCAAACCTGATGTTTGCTGAATAAGACTGGCCGATTCTGAGCGGGCGCTCAATCGGGCACCGGTGATCCTCAAGGGAGGTACCGGGCTCGCCGGCTACGACCGCGTTGTAAGTTCACTCGGGCTACGAAGACCGCGATCGCCTGCGCACTCACTGGTTCGGTTATCGTCCCGGGCCAGGCGCTGAGTCGGCCGCGGCTTGACGCACACCACAGGAAGGCGCGAGAGAAGCCCATGAGAACGATCGCATACCGCCGCGCGGCAGCCGTCGGCCTGGCTGCCGTCGCGCTGATAACCGCCGGCTGCAGCAATGGCAAGCGTGTGGATGCGTCCGCACCGCCTCAGGCCGGGATGAACACCACGTCTACAACCCCAGCGCAGCCCACCGAGGTGAAGCTCATTGGGGAACGCGACGTGGAGGTGACCCTGACCGGCCCGATCGCCGTCAAATATTCCTCGGCAACCGAAGAACAGAAGAAGGCGCTCGGCAAGCCCCTGACGGGTGACCGCAACGCGGGAAAGCGGGAGAGCGGCGTGGTATTCCAGCAGTTCCAGGGCGGCGCGATCGTCGCCAAGAACGACGCGGCTGGCACGCCCGCATATATCGTCCTGGGCAAGATCCGGGAGGCCTGGAACGTCCCACGCGACCCGGCCGGCGCGCCTGCAGTCACCGGCTCTAACGGCTCGGCTGGGCCGCTGGGCTTACCGGTCACCGACCAGAACGCCGTCGGCGATCTACTGGTGTCGAACTTCGAGCACGGCAAGATCGAATACAACCCGAAGTCCGGCCAAGTCGAGGTGACCGTGAACGGCAAGGCCGTGCCGTCCGGGCTGTAGCCCGAACGGGGCGCTTGAATCGGCGGCGCGGCAGATGAGGCGAGTCGAGGATTCGAGGAGTGGCGCGACGGGTATGCGCAGGGGAGTGGCATCTGCCGCGGTAACCCGTAGATCGGAGCGACCGTGATTGTCCTCGGCATCATCCTTCTCGTTATCGGCTATTTCACCGGGCTCAGCATCCTGTACACGATTGGCGGGATTCTCGTCGTCGTCGGCATTATCTTGTGGATCCTGGGCGCGGTGGGGCGCCCCGTCGCTGGCCGCAAAGTGTGGTTTTGACGCGCGTCGTGTCGCGTGGCTTTCAGTGAGCTAAGCGCTGGCGTCATCGGTCGTGGCGGTCGATCTCCTCGGCGGTTTTGCGGATGAAGGTGATTGTGTCGCCGGTGAGAATGTCATCGACCCCCGCTGCTTTGATGCTTGTTTCCAGCCCGTCGGCAATGTCGTTGAACAGTTGAGCCAGATCAGTCGGCGGTGGACCGGCGAGCTTGCCTCGTTGGGCGGCGATCCGGTCCGCCAGATCGTCGCGTCCATTCTCGCGGGCTGTTCGCTCGTCTTCTTCGAGATATTGCAGAACTGCTGCTAGCTCATCTTTTTCGTCGCTCATTGTGAGAATGCTAGGCCAATGCCCTTTTTCCACCATCTGTAAAGCCCTGACCAACACGGGGCCATTGCGAATGTCAATTCGGATGGAGTCCGGGGAGGCGGCTCGAGTCGAGATCGCGCGCAGGGATTGATCCTGACGCCAGGTGAGGTTCTAACGTTGTGATTTGTGGATGATTTCGAACGCGCGGGACCGGGCGATCAGGTGTGGAAAGTCGGTGCTGTTGCGGAGTTGACCGGGCTGACGGTGCGGGCGTTGCATCATTACGACCACATCGGCCTGCTGGTGCCGTCGCGGCGGTCGAGGTCGGGTCACCGGCTCTATGACGGCACCGATGTCGCGAGGCTGTACCGGATCTGTGTGCTGCGGCGACTGGGGTTCTCGCTTGAGCAGGTCGCTGATGTTCTCGACGACCCGCAATGGCAGATCAAGCAAACGATGCAGCGGCATCTGGAGGACACCCGCCGGAGGGCGGCGTCAGCGGCCGAGCTGGCTACCCGGTTGTCGAGAATGTCGAGCGCGCTGGACGAGGTCGACCTGCCAACCGCCAATGAATTGTTCGCAACAATTGAGGAGATGATGAAGTTGGAGCCCACCGTTCGCGGCACTACGGCCCTGCTCGTCTACGACGATTTGCCGACCGCGCATGGCTACTTGGTGCGCGTGTTCGGGCTTACCCCCGGGCCACTGCATCACGACGAGCAGAACCGGTACTTTCACGGGGAGGTCAGTGCAGGTAGCCATGTGATCTGGTTGCACCCCCCGGGGTCGGACCACCTGTCGCCCAAGACCGTGGGGGCTGCGACCGGGATGACCGTCATCAACGTCGATGATGCTGATGCCCACTACCGCCGATGCCAAGCGGCGGGCGCCGACGTTATCGAGGAGCCGATAAATCAGCCCTACGGAGTCCGGGAATGGGGTGCCCGAGACTTGGAAGGCCAGCTCTGGTACTTCCACTCACCGCTGCAGTAGTGAGCAGATGACCCCGAAGCGGCGCGCAGAAACATCGCGCAGTCCACCGGCAGGATCGGACGCAGCGCAGGAGCGACTGATTCACTACCGCACATCGCCACTTGGCTGGCCGACATGGAGATTCCACTGGCCGCAATCGGAAGCCAGGACGTCGTTGACGTCGACTTCGAGTCCACCGACCTTCGGCCCGGGATTGGACGAGGTGCTCACGACGCGCTGGTAGAGAACAGCGGCGGGGTGGACCTGATTGCCTGACCAGGCTCGCGTTTGCCAGACCCAGCGGCGGCCAGGCGTGCTCGAAGACCCGACAACGCCGTCGGCCGCGGCCCATTGGCACACCCTGAGGCCTCCATAGACCCCCGTGCGTTGCACCCCAAGAATCGAGTTGATTCCGCGAAACCACTGCAGCGCAGTGTGATTCCAGGTGTCGCGATTGATGTCCTCGTCGATGGTGAAGAAGATCGGCGCACCCTGGCCGCCGCCCGCGGCGGTGTGCAGCTGCCAGGCGGTGCGTGCGTCCGCGATACCGCCGGCGTAACCCCGCGTGAAGTCCGACGGGACTGACCCACCCGGCTTGCCGTATTGATAGTTACTGACGATCACGAGGCCCGCGGCTTTCAATGAGTCGGCGTAAGGCCGAGTGATCGGCTTGGCGCCAAACGATGACCCAGGACGCGACTCCGAAACGTAATTGACCACCCCGCTATAGCCGGCGGCTCGGATCTGCTGCGCAGGAATCTGGCGCGCGGCGAAGTCGATCAGTTGGGGAGGAGCGACGGCGGCCGCCGTGGGCATGCCGCAGGCCACTGATGCGGCGCCCAGACCGGCCAGCGCAGCAGCGTAGCGCAGCGCGTTGCGGCGGGAGACCGCTGGCAGCCGCGCATCGCCGGCCGGGGGGAGCGCACAGTGCATCGCGCGATGTTAACGATGTGACTGTTGTTCCCGATAGGCCCGCGCTAGCCGAAACGCGGTTGCATCCCCAAATGGATACCGAACGGTTACCGTTCGGCTATGACCACGAAAGGACATGCGAGGGAACGGCTTACCCCACGATCGCCTGCGCCGCGCGCTCGGCGATGAGCATGGTCGGCGCGTTGGTGTTGCCGGAAATGATGGTGGGTATGGCCGACGCATCGACGACTCGCAGGCCGGCGACGCGATAGACGCGGCAATCGGTGTCGAGCACCGTGGTGGACGCTCGCGGCCGACCGTGGGCGTCGAAGGCGCCCATCGCGCAGGTACCCACCGGGTGGAAAATCGTCGTACCCAGTTCGCCGGCCGCCTTCTGCAGTTCGCTGTCGCTCACCAGTTGGGGGCCGGGAAGCAACTCCTGCGGACGGTAGCGGGCGAGCGCCGGCGCCGCCATGATCTGCCGGGTCATCCGGAGGCCTCGCACGGCGATTTGACGATCGGCGTCAGTCGACAGGTAATTGCAAGAGATCTTTGGGTAGGTCAGTGGATCCGCACTGGCCATGCGCACATGGCCACGCGAGGTGGGTCGCAGATTGCACACCGAGGGAGTGATCGCTCCGAACGGGTGCAGGGGTTCGCCGAACTTCGGCAACGACAGAGGCTGCACATGCCACTCCAAATCCGAACTGGCCAGCGCGGGGTCACTTTTGGCGAAAGCCCCGAGCGTGGAAGGCGGCATGGTCATGGGCCCCGATCGAAACAGCAGGTACTGCAGTCCCATGCCCGCACGGCTGATCCAATTCCGGTACAGCGTATTGACGGTCGGGGCGCCGCGGATCCGGTAGATCGTTCGGATCTGCAAGTGGTCTTGCAGATTTTCGCCCACTCCCGGCAGATCGACGGCCACCGGCACCTGATGCTGGTTCAGCAGGCCCGCGGGGCCCAGACCAGAGACCTGCATCAGGTGCGGCGACCCGATAGCTCCGGCGCTCAGGATCACCTCCCGGCGTGCCCGGACGTCGACGATGTGGCCGCCTTTGAGCAGGCGCACACCGGCGACGCGGTGCTGCGCCGTGGTCCAGGCGCCGCGACGCTGATCCTCGTAGACCTCGTCGTCCAGCAAAAGCCGCAAGGCCTGAGTTTGCGTGTAGACGGTGAGATTCGGCCGACGAGCGATGGGATGTAGGAAGGCATCGGCCATCGACCAGCGGCGGCCGCGCCGTTGGTTGACGTGGAAATATGCACAGCCGGCGTTGTCGCCCTGGTTGAATTCCTCGATCGGGGAGATGCCCACCTGGGCGGCGGCGGCCTGCCAGGCGTCCAGGATCTTCCATCGCACCCGCGGTAGCTCGACGCGGATCTCACCACCGGCGCCGTGCCAGTCGTCGGCTCCGCCGAAGTAGTTCTCCAACTTCCGAAAGATCGCCAGTGTCTCGCCGGGACTGTCCGGGCCACCCCAAAGCCAGCGCTCGTCACCGGTGGCCTGTGCCCAGAGCTCGTAATCACTTGCTTGCCCGCGCATGTGGATCATGGCGTTGATCGACGAGCAGCCGCCGATCACCCGGCCCCGCGCGTAGTGAATGCTGCGGCCGGCGAGGCCGGGGTCGGGCTCGGTTGTGAAGCACCAGTCGGTGCGGGGGTTGGCGATCGTGTACAGATAGCCGACCGGCACCTTGATCCAGAACCAATCATCATTGCCGCCGGCCTCAATCAAGAGCACGCGACGATCAGGGTCCGCAGTGAGCCGGTTGGCGAGCAGGCAGCCTGCGCTGCCTGCTCCGACGATGATGAAGTCGAATTCGGCAATCGGACTCATTCCGGCATTAGTCCTTCCATGGCATCGGATGCGTTCCTAGTGTGCGCGATGTGAACGGCGTCGGCGATCTGTTCGTGTCCACCTTCGAGCACGGCAAGATCCAGGACAACAAGGCCGGGGAGACGCAGGCGACGGTCGAAGGCAAGGTTGTACCGTCCGGGTTGTGGCGGCACGATCGGTAGAGTCGAGGCCGTGGGTGAAGTGCTTGACGAGGGCCCGTTCTTTCATGGCACCAAGGCAGCGTTGCGTCCCGGCGACCTACTGACAGCCGGATTCAACTCGAACTATCGGCCCGAGATCGTCATGAATCACATCTATTTCACTGCTCTGCGCGACGGGGCTGGACTCGCGGCCGAGATCGCAGCGTTGGACGGCTCCACGCCACACGTCTACGAAGTCGTGCCCACCGGACCCTTCGAGAACGATCCGAACGTCACGGATAAGAAGTTTCCGGGCAACCCCACACGGTCGTTCCGGAGCGAAGCTCCGCTTCGTGTGGTGCGCGAAGTGACCGACTGGACGCGGCTGACGCCGCAGGCATTACAAATGTGGACCGACCGGCTTGCCTCGATCCGCGCCGACGAACGAGGCGAGATCATCAACTGACGAGCCGTGGCGATAGGCGAGAACCCGTTGGGCTGCAGAGCGGTTATTGATCGGCTCAATCAGAGATGTTGCGCCGCATAGCTTCTTGGACAGCGTTAGCGTTGGGGGCCGGTGCGAGACTGTGGTGGTGGGTGGTGTCGCAGGCGGCGATCAGATAGCTGACCAGCCGCGCCGAGGTCACGGGGGCGAGCTCATAGGTGCTGGAGACGACTCCTGCATTGGCCATCAGGAAGACCACGAGGTCCTGATGTCGGAAGTCACTGCGCAGGCGTCCGGTCGATTTGGCTTTGGAGATGAGGGTTTTGAACCCTCGATAGGCGGCTGACCGTGTGGCCTCGAACGCGCATGCGTTGGGGAACGTCATTGTCAGCACGTGGTTGAATCCACGGTCCTGGCATTGCATTGCACATACGTGCTCGACGAAACCGCAGAATCCGTGCCATGGGTCGGGGTCGCGCAATGCCGTCTCCACCGCATCGAGGTACGCCGCCATCTTCTCGTCGAACACGGCGGTAATCAGGTCATCGCGGGTCGGGAAGTGGCGAAAGAGGGTGGCGATACCGACTCCGGCTTGCCGGGCGATCTCGGCCATCGCGACATCAAGACCTTGTTCGGCGAAAACCCGCCGAGCGGCAAGCAGGACGGCGCCACGGTTGCGGGCGGCGTCGCGTCGCAGGTTCGGCGACTCGGTCGGGCCGGGCAAGGCTGTCACGGCCTCACCTTAAGGCAGTACTCTGCGGTGGCTGGCGTCGTCGAGGGCGATACGCGAATCGGCGCCGAGATCTGAGTAGTCATTCCTAGTCCTGTCTCGAATACTGTCGTCGCCGGCGGTAGCAGCGCTGGCATATCACGGTACTTTCCTGTTCGCGAATGTGTTGCGTTGTTGCACAGCGTGTTTAGTTGCTGATGGCCGGAAGGGCTCGCACATAGCGTCTGTCGGCGATCTGGGCGACCATGAATGCCGCGATGTCTGCCCGGGTCATCGTCCAGCCCACCTGGTCGACGCCGAGGAAACCGGAGCGGGCCGTCCCTTTGGCCGCTTTGTCGGTCGGGCGGATGATACGCGCGACAGTCCAATCCAGATCCGAACCGGTGATGGCCTGGGTCATCGAAACGATCTCGGCGAACCCGTTCGGGAACAACACACGGGCGATTGCCGGGATGATCCGGCCCCGAAATGTCGGACGGTCGCGCGGATCGGTCACCGAGGGGGTGGCCAGCGCGATCAGTCGGCGCGCCTCGGCGGCCCGCATGGCCGCGACGATGGCCCGGGTGCCCTCAGACAATGCTGATCCGCCGACACGGCGATCCAGGGAAGGGCCGAGGGCGCTGATCACGACGTCGGCGCCGGCAATCGCCTTGGTAACCGCCGCGTGGTCAGACAATTCACCGCCCAACACGGTCAACCTTTCGTGGGTGATTCCCAACTTCTGCGGGGCCCGAACATAGGCCGTCACGTCATGCCCTGCCGCCAACAACTGGTCGACGACCAGGCGACCGATACCTCCGGTCGCGCCGAACACCGTGCATCTCATCGACCTGACTCCTTCATCCGTGCATCACCAGGTTAACTGGAAAGACCTTTCCACTTACTGTACGCTAAGTGGAAAGCGGGCTCCAGTTGTGGAAGTGAGGAATCAGATGTCGACCCCGGAGCAGAACAAGCAAATCGTGGTGGAGTACTTCGAGCTGCTGTTCAACCAACGACGCATCGACGAGGCGGTGAACCGCTACCAGGCCAGCGATTACGTGCAGCACAACGCCGCGGTCGCGAATGGTCCCAAGGCGCTCAAAGCCACTACCGCAACGTTGTTCGCCCAGTTCCCGGACATGCGCCTCGATATCAAACGTGCCTTCGCCGAGGGCGATTACGTTATCGTCCATTCCGAACTGAGCGGGGTCAGTCTCACCCTAGACGGCACCGAGAACATTGCAGCGAACTCAGCCGATCATGGACACTCGCGATACGCGCTCGTGGACATTGTTCGCCTAGAGCATGGCCGCATCGTGGAGCACTGGGACGTAGCGCAGAAGATCCCGGCGGCAACGATGGACGGAACTCCGATGGTCTAGCGGACATCACATGATGGCGCCGCGTAGCCCAGGGGAGGACGCGCCCAATCACAGCAAACCGATTCGGTAGGCGCCAACGGTGGCCTACGCATGGAGATGGAGACGAAACTATGAGTGAACTCGCCGGCAAGACGGCGTTGGTGATCGGGGCGACTTCAGGCATCGGGCGGCAGACGGCGGACCGGTTCGTCGCCGAAGGGGCCCATGTTTTTGTCACTGGTCGCCGACAGGCTGAATTGGACGCGCTCACTGCTGAATACGGCGATGCGGTTACCGCGATTCGCAATGATGTCACCAAAGTCGAAGAGCTCGATGGAGTATTCGACGCGATCCGCGCGCGGCAGGCTGGGCTGGACGTCGTAGTGACCACCGCGGTCGGCGGCTCGTTGGCACCGTTGCGAGATCTGACGCTGGAACATTTTGAGGAAACGTTCGTCGGCTACCTACGTGGCATCGTTTTTGCCGTGCAGAAGTCACTGCCGCTCCTGAACAAGGGCGCCTCGATTATTGTGACCGGTTCGACCGCGACGACCCGGGGAACGGCATCCTTCGGCGCGTATTCGGCGTCCAAAGCCGCGCTGCGGCAGTTCGTCCGGGTGTGGGCCGTGGAACTGGGGCCACGCGGGATTCGCGTCAACACAGTCAATCCCGGTCCGATCGAGACCGCAGCGCTCAAGAAGCAGGCAGCCGGCCCTGAAGACGTTCAACGCGTGCTCGAGGCTGAGGCCGCTCGTGTGCCGCTCGGGCGCATTGGGCAACCGAACGAGGTTGCCGAAGCAATGGTGTTCCTTGCCTCCGACCGGGCTAGCTTCGTCTCCGGCGGTGAACTGTTCGTTGACGGCGCGCAAGGTCAGGCATAACCCGGCCACCAGGCACAAAAGTGCTCGGCCATGCCGAGACCCGTTGGACTTTGAACTAACTCTCTTAGGAGGCTTCACATGCTGAACACCAAAACCATCGTTCATCCCCGTCTGCAGCACATCGCACTCACATCCTCTCGACCTGACGAGATGGTCGCGTGGTACCGCACCGTGTTGGGAATGCGCCTGATGCACCGCAACGAGAATCCCACTGGGGCCGACCACGCCCACAACCCCGGTGTCGTTGCCATCTGGCTCACCAATGACGAAATCCACCACCGGATGGCCATCCTGAGCCTGCCCGGACTCAGCGACGACCCGCAACGGTCCGCACACCCGCGCGTGCAACACTTCGCATTCGAATACCAGACCCTCGACGAACTACTCGGCTCATGGGTACGACTGTCCGACGCTGGAATCACCCCGGTCCTTGCCGCCGACGAAGGCCTTCAAACAGCGTTTTACTACCTCGACCCCGACCAAAACAGTGTCGAACTCAACGTCAACAACTACGGCAGTAACCTCACGGCCAGCGAACACTTACAGCACTCACCCGAATTCGCTGATCGTCCACTGGGCCAGTTCGTCGACCCGGCACTCTTGGTGCAAGCACGCGAGGCGGGGGCAACCCCTTGGGACATTCACGAGCGAGCGTGGCGAGGCGAATTCGCACCGGCGCAACCACCCAATCCACTGGCCCTGTACTAGCAATCGCGTTGACCACGGCATGGCCGAAATCGATTCCACGATAGGTGATCTCATGACAGCGTTGAGCGGAAAAGTAGCGATCGTAACGGGCGCGGGCCGCGGAATTGGCCGCGGTATTGCTGTACGGCTTGCCAAGGAGGGAGCGCATGTCATGGTCGCGTCGAGAACCGAAAGTACCGTGCGCGACGTCGTCGCCGAGATCACGGGGCAGGGTGGCACGGCGATCGGCGCCACCCTCGATGTCGCCGAGGAAGAACAGGTTAACGCTGCGGTGGAGCAGACCGTAGAGACGTTCGGGACGGTCGACATCCTCGTCAACGCCGCCCAGTCCTGGGGCAGGCCGGACATCAAATCCATCTCGCCGCCCAAGACGCCCTTCGAGGATGTCACCGCCGCGGAATGGGACCTGACCTTCCGGTCAGGGTTCTACGGAACCCTGTATGCCATGAAAGCGGCGCTGCCGCACATGAAACGGCAACGAAGCGGACGGATCATCAACTTCGGATCGCCTGTCGCCTTATCGGCGCAGCCGTTGTTGGCTCCTTACAACGTGACCAAAGAAGCGATCCGGAGCCTCACCTTGACCGCAGCTCATGAACTGGCGCCCCACCAAATCACCGTGAACTGCATCTTGCCGGCCATCCTCACCGAAGCGTTGGCCCACCACGAGAAAGACCATCTGGAAACACTGGTGCAAAGCCTGCCGATGGGCCGGCTCGGCGACCCCGAACGCGACGCAGGCGGCCTGGTGGTCTACCTCGCGGGCAACGACGGGGGCTACCTCACGGGAGCGACGCTGATTCTCGATGGCGGCGCGGCACACTGACCACCCCGCCGATTGGAAGCACTTCACGCCATCCGACTGCGCGGTTTGAGTTGACCGCACCCGTAGGTGGGAGAGCAGCGAATCAACTCCAGATCAGGACGAGTCGTCGTCATGGTCAGAGCATGTCAGCGGGACCGACATTAGTTGACATAATGTCGCTTATCGGTAAAAGGTCATAGCTGAGAGTTCAGGAAAGCATGGCCTCGGCTCGCTGACGCCGCGCGGCTCGGCGCGCCGTACACCCTCGGCTGCAAAGCCCAAGCTGGTTACAAACTAGCGATGCGCGCCCGAGCGGACTCGCCATTCCACCGCCGCGCACGTGCAAGCAAGAGGCCGTTTACCCCTTCCGCCTTCCCGGCGCCGCAACGACCTCAATATGTCACAGTGACGAATTACATTGGCCCGTGCGTCCTTTCGGCACGCTTGTCATCAAGTACGCCGAGCTTCACGATCCGCTGACGACATACGAGGCGATGACGCGGGCCGGCGGGCGATGAAGACCCCTCCGAGCCCTGCTGCCCCCTCCCTGCCCATCGCCGCCCATACGTCACTGTGACGAATAGCCCTGCAGGGCACGGAGATTGGAACACGAGGCCGCCGGGTGTTGGTCCGGCGTGTGCCCCTACCGCTTGGAGCGCGCGCGGCGATGCGTGTCGGTTGACCAGAGGTAGCCGCAATCCGCGCACTGCAGGTGCACCAGCGTGCCCCGGTTGCTCAGCAGATACTGCCAGTGCGTGTCGCAGTTTCGGCTGCTTCGGCATTCAACACATTTGGTGCCGTGATCGCAGCACGGGCACGGCAGCCATGCGCGGCGGCTGCGGTCGGCAGTCGGATCAATCGGAAACACGAGCAGTCGTCCGTTCTGGAAGCACACCCGCGCGGACCAACTCGTCATAGACCCGCTGCTGCTCGTCGTCCAGATCGGAGTAAAGCATGTCGTAGGCCTTCTGCTCCTCGGCGAGCACTGCGATGGGGTCCCAGTCATCGCCGATTGCTTCGAGCACGGCGCTGCGCCTACGCGCCTCGTCGAGGGTCAGGTCATAGGCAAACTCGAGGTCGGCCATCTCGCTCCCAGCCGTTAGATAGATATGCAAACGAACGGTTAGGATTCCCTAACCGACGCCTGTCACGCTATGACTTGCGTCACTTGTCTTAGTTGAGGTTCGTCACAGTCCGCGCGGGCACCAGCGCCACCGACGGCCGGTTCACCGCACGTCGAGATGACGGCGACGGCGCGATCGCGGGATGCCGCACGCCGCCACACCGGCCCGAGGCCCCTCCCCTTTCCCCTTCTCGCCCGTCGCCCGCAATCCGTCACTGTGACGAATATCCTTGCACCGCAGGCGTTTAACGTCGACACGGCGGACCCGGCCTCAAACCGGGCGCGGCGGGAAGTACATCTCTTGCTTTACCGTGCACACCAGTTCGCCGTTGCGATCGAACATCGTCCCACTCGCCAGCGCCAGCGAACCGGCGCCGCTCGGTGACGACCTGTCGTAAAGAAGCCAATCCGACAAGTCCGCCGGTGCGTGGAACCACACCGAATGGTCACGCTGCGCTGATGCCCCGGCACCACCGCGTGCGACATATGCCGGTTCGGTCAACGTCACCGCCGACAGGTAGGCCACCAGGCTCGCGGTCAGCACTGGATCGTCGGGAACCTCGCCGTCGGGTCGCCACCACATCAGCGCCCGGGCTGGTGGAGCGTCCTGGGTGTCGATTGTTCGGCGCTCGAACCAGCGCAGGCTCGACCACTGCCCGCGGGTGCTCTCGTCGGACTCCGCCAGGTGCGGCGCGACCCATGGCAGGGACGCCGGGCTCGCAGCCTCGGGCATGGGTGGTTGGTAGACGACCTGAGCGGATGCGGGATCGGCGACTTTGAACGAGGACATCGCCTCCATCAAAATCTTGCCGTCTTGGCGCGCCGTGACCCGTCGCGCGGAAAACGTCCGGCCTTCTTGGAGGTCGACCACTTCGAAATCGACCGGCCGACGCGAATCGCCAGGCCGAAGAAAGTACGTATGGACGCTGTGCGGTGACCGACCCGGCGCGGTGTGGCTGGCCGCCAACAAAGCCTGCGCCGAGATATGTCCGCCCAGAATATGGTTGGCGGGCGCAGGCAGTTGCTGCCCGACGAAGAGCCACGGGTCGACCCTCTCGAGCTCCAGGGTGGCGAGCACGTCGCCAAGCGAAGATGACATCACCGACGTATCTTGCCGGATCGCGTCTCACGCGCTGCTGCGCCGGTATACCTGTAGCCGCCGCAGCGCGTGCGCCGACGCCGGCCCCGATGCCGGCTGCAGCGCGTGGTCGAGCCTTGCACGGACGGTGCGGGTGTCCAGATGCATGCCGATCGCCACCAGGCAGTTGGCGGTGGCCCCGGGCGGCGCCTTCCGGATGTGGATTGCGCCGCCGACCAGGTTGACGACATAGTCGTGCGCGATCCTGCGATGCCGCACTGCCACAACGCCTTTCAGCCGGAACACCTGCGGCGGTGGGTCTTCGAGAAGATCGAGCAGGGCATCGGGGTCGATGCAACCAGAGCTACCTACGGTGACGGCATCGGCGTGGACGTGGTCGTGGTCGTGCTCGGGCGCCAAGTCCAGAAACGAGAGTTGCCCCACCCGTCCGGAGGTGGCGGACGCGTCGAAGAGCAGCTTTGGGTCTATCCGGCCGGCCGTCGTGCCCACGACGTGTATCCGCGGGTTGCGTTGGGCCGCACGCTCTGTGACGCGTTGCACCACAGCCGACCGTTCCGCCTCGGGCACCTGGTCCAGCTTGTTGACCACAATCAGTGACGCCGCACCATAGCGCACCGGCGGCACACTGCCGCGGTCGATGGTATCGAAGTGGTTCACCGCATCGACGACGTCGACAAGCCCACCCGCCCGGACGCCGCGGATGTCACTGAAGCCGATGATCCGCGCGATCGCCACCGGGTCGGCCAGGCCGCTCGCCTCGACGACGATGGCATCGAGGCGGCGAGCCGGGTCGGCGAGCTTGACCAGTGCCTCCTCAAGGCCGCCGCCGTCGGGCAGGCAGCAGATGCAGCCCCCGGCGATCGAGGCCGGCTCGTCGACCTGGCCCGCCACCAAGCCGGCGTCGATGTTGACGTCGCCGAAGTCGTTGACTATCACACCGATTCGTGTACCGGGATGGCGCAATAGATGGTTGAGGAGCGTCGTCTTGCCGGCTCCGAGATGGCCCGTGAGTGCGATGACGGGTATTGCAGCCAAGCTTTGCCTTCCACGTCGACGTCCGGACATCCGATCCTAGCCGCCGCGGCGTTGACCTCTGCGTCTGGTTGACAGGGCCGTATTCGATCGAGGCCGCGTCTTAGTCGCGTCAGTCCCCCGGCGCCGACCAGTGCACCACCTTCGGTCCGCGCTCGCCAAACCGGCCGGACACCAGCCCAGCGGCCGGAACTATAACAGAGCACTCGCTCCGTTATAGTTGCCTGGTGCCTCGTCCACGCATGCATGATCCCGACGCCGTACTCGATGCCGTCGAGCACCTGGTGGCGCAATCCGGCCCGACCGCGGTGACCATCCGAGCCATCAGGGCCGCGGTCGGCGTGTCCAACGGCGCTGTGTACCACACGTTTACATCGCGGGGCGGCCTGATGGGCCAAGCCTGGCTGCGGGCGGGTCAGCGATTCTTGGCCGTGCAGACTTCGCTGGTCGACGAAGCACTGGCCAGCGACGGCCCGACCGAGGCCGTGGTGGCCGCCGCCAACGCGGCGGTGGCGTTCACTGAGCAGTATCCCGGGTCGTCAGCGCTCGTGCTGCGCGTGCGTCGCGAGGAAGTACTCGCCGACGACGTTCCCGACGTTGTTGCCAATGACTTACGACAACTCGACAAGCTGCTCGTCGCCTTGATGGTGCGGCTTGCCATCGCGGTCTGGGACCGCAAGGACGCGGCGGCGGTCGACGCGATAACCAGCTGCGTCGTTGACCTGCCCACCGCTCTCCTGCTGCGCCGTGGCCGGCTTGGAAGTGCCACGGCACGCGCGCAGTTGCACGCGGCCGTACGCGCCGTGCTGGCCGTAGGACCCGCGACCGCGAAACTTCGCAACTACAAGCCCAACTCACGAGGAGACACATGACAGTCACATTGGACTACGCCGACAAAATCGCCATCGTCCGCCTGGGCGAGGACGAGAACCGTTTCTCCCCTGCGTTTCTGGATGACATCGATGATGCGCTCAGCCAAGCCGTCTCAGCTGGCGCCCAAGGGCTGATCACAACGGCCGCCGGAAAGTTCTACTCCAACGGCCTGGATCTGGAATGGTTGGGCGCCCACACCGATCAGGGGCAGTGGTACATCGGCCGGGTGCACCAGCTGCTGGCACGCGTGCTGACCCTGCCCGTCCCCACCGCCGCCGCGGTGGTGGGCCACGCATTCGGCGCCGGAGCGATGCTGGCCATCGCGCATGACTTTCGCGTGATGCGCGCCGACCGCGGGTACTTCTGCTTTCCCGAGGTAGACATCCGCATCCCGTTCAATCCCGGTATGGCGGCGCTCATCCAGTCCAAACTCACGCCGCGCGCCGCCATCGCCTCGATGACCACCGGCCGACGCTTCAGCGGTCCCGAGGCAGAACAGTTCGGCATCGTGGACGCCACCTGCGCCGAGGGTGCGGTCACCGACACCGCGATCGACATGCTGCGCCCGCTGCAGGGCAAAGATTCGGGCACGCTCGGCGCGATCAAACAGACCATGTTCGAAAACGCTGTCCGCGCGCTAGTCGATCAGCAGGGCGGGTCGCAATAACTGCTCATGGACACTGAGTCGGTTCCTGTATGGTCAGCGATGTCTGCCGGCGTAAGAACAGAGGGCATCGGATGGCGAACAGGCTCCCCGACAACGCCTTCACTTCTCCCCAGATATTGGATCCCGGCCTTCGCAAGGCAGCGCGATTCGTGCCTCGCGGCTACGCCTTGCACCGGGGCCTGAAGTTTCAGCGCGCCGTCATGAATCTGATGGGCAATGCGGGACGTATCCGCACCGTGCCAGTCGCCGCCGTCAACGAATACGTCAGTGTCCGTCTGCATCGGCCGGCCGGCCTTCCCGACCGCGCACCCGCGCTGCTGTGGATCCACGGCGGCGGAACCATCATGGGGCACGCCGCCCAGGACGATAAGTTCTTGCGCAAGTTGTCCGACCGCACCGGGTTCGCAATCGCCGCGGTAGAGCACCGCTTGGCTCCCGAACATCCCTATCCGATACCTGTCGAGGATTGTTACGCGGCCCTGCTCTGGCTGGCCCGGCAGCCGTGGGTGGACCCGCGTCGAGTCGCCATCGGCGGGGCCAGTGCCGGAGGGCATTTCGCGGCCGCGGTCGCCCAGCGGGCACACGACCGCAACGACGTCCACATCACCTTCCAAATGCTGGTCTATCCGATGCTCGACGATCGCACCGGCGCCAAGCGCGACGGCCCCAGGCGCATCATGTGGACCGAATCCGACAATCAGCTCGCCTGGCAGTGGTATCTCAACGGGGCCGATCCCCAAGAAGCCGCACCGGCCCGCCGAGCGGATTTGTCGGGCCTGCCGCCCGCCTGGATCGGGGTCGGAACGCTGGACCTCTTCTATGAGGAGAGCCTCGAATACGCGCGGCGCCTGCGTGCGGCGGGCGTGCCGGTGCACGAGGAAATCGTCCCGGGCGCGTTCCATGCGTTCGATCAGATCGCCGACAAGGCGGCGATATCGAGCAAGTTCTTCGAAAGCCAATGTGACTATTTGCGGTGTGCGCTGGCGGCCAGCGGATGACCGCCACCAACCGGCGCGTCATTCGTCACGGATGATCGAATCACGTTGTGAAGGAATGTCGTATCCCCGCGACGTTCGCAATCTGCACAGCGCCATGCTTACTTCAGCTTGATCGGACACATTTGCTGAGGAACACGACGCATATCGCCCCTCGACCTCGAACGCGGCACTTTTGACTGCAAAGTGTGCACAACGTGCAACTATATGGGTATGGCCAATCCGGTAGGGCTACGAGAGCGCCGTCGCCGCCAGACGAGCGCCGACATCCGCGACGCCGCGGTGCGCCTCACGCTGGAACGCGGATTCGACAAGGTCACGGTCGACGAGATCTGCGCCGAGGCCGGAATCGCCACGCGTACGTTCTTCAACTACTTCCCCAACAAGGAATCCGCCCTCGCCTACGGCCCCTCGGACATACCACCCGAGCTGGTGGCCGATTTCGTCGCCGCTGGGCCGGCCCCCTACTCGGTGGTGCTGGCGGAGCTGATCACCCTGGCCGCCCACCACCTCCGCGACGTGCCGCCGCAGCGCGAACACGCGGCCCACATGCTGGAACTCGCCAAGACCTCGCCCGCCGTGCTGGCGGCGTTCCTCGCCGACTTGGAGCGGTTTCAAAAGCAGTTGACCGACATCATCGTGCGTCGACAGGCGATGCAGCCCGACGACGAGATGGCGGCGCTGATCTCCGCGCTGGCGCTGACGGCGGTGCGGTCCGGCATCGAGAAGTGGGCCGGCGGCGCGGCGAGTGACACCGCCGACACGCCGATGCCCTATGTTGAGCGTGCCGCGGCGCTGGTGAACAGCATTTTCACAAAGTGACCTGAAACACCAGCAGCAAATGTTGCATGCACTGCAAGATATGCACATCATGTACTATGCGCTGGTGGCGGTACCCGGTAAGGCTTCAGCAACAAGGCGAGCCGGGTGCCGATGCCGGGGACGTCAGCCGGTGTGGGTGGGCAGCATTCACCGCGCTTGATGGCCCAGCGCGGGCGAACCGTAGCAATCGACGTACTTCGCTGTTGAGCAATGCGACTTTGTGGGCGCTCACCCGTCCACGCCCTCCGGTCGCGCAAACGCTGATCCGCGTCGCGACCGCGTGATGGGGAAGGGACCACCTAGGTGCAGATATCGAGACTTGTGCGCAACGCCTGGCTGCCGCTGTTGATCGCGGCGGTCGTGGTGGTCGGCGGCTTCGCGGTCGTTCGGGTCAAATCGTTTTTCGGCGCCCACGACACCGGAATCATGAGCAGCCCGCGGCTCGATGATTCGAAGCCGTTCAAGCCCAAGGTCGTCAAGTACGAGGTCTTTGGCTCGGCCAGCCAGGCCAACGTGAATTATCTGGACTTGTCGGCCGATCCGAGACGTATCGACGGAGCGCCGCTGCCGTGGACGTTGGTTCTCAGCACCACCGCCCCGTCGGTCTTCCCGAATCTTTCGGCGCAGAGCGACGGCAATTCCCTCGGCTGCCGCATCACCATCGACGACGAAGTCAAGGCCGAGAACATGACCCAAGGCGTGCACGCCCTGACCTTCTGCTTGGTGAAATCCGCATGAGCACAACGATCGACGACACCCGCACCGACGCCATCCCCGTCGTCAAAGAACCCGTGCACGACAAGATCCCGCGCATCATCCGCACGCTCGCCGTACCGATCATCCTGGGCTGGATCGCCATCATCGCGGTGCTCAACGTCGTCGTCCCCCAGCTGGACGAGGTCGGCAAGATGCGTTCGGTGTCGATGGCGCCCGACGACGCGCAATCGGTGGTCGCTACCAAGCGCATGGGTGCGATTTTCAACGAGTACAAGTCCAACAGCTCGGTGATGATCGTCCTCGAGGGTCAGAATCCCCTCGGCGCCGACTCGCACGCCTACTACGACCAGATGGTCAAGAAGCTCGACGCCGACACCAAACACGTTGAGCACGTTCAGGATATGTGGAGCGATCCACTGACCGGGGCCGGCGCGCAGAGCAACGACGGCAAGGCCGCCTACGTCCAGGTCTACCTCGCCGGCAACCAGGGCGAGGCGCTGGCCAACGAGTCGGTGGAATCCGTCCAGAACATTGTCAAGAGCGTGCAGCCACCCAAGGGCGTCAAGGCCTACGTCACCGGCCCCGCGGCGTTGTCGGCGGACCAGAACGAGGCCGGCGACCGCAGCTTGCAGCTCATCACATTGGCCACCTTCACCGTGATCATCGGCATGCTGCTGTTGGTGTATCGCTCGGTCATCACCGTGCTGCTGACGCTGGTGATGGTGGTGCTCGAGCTATCGGCCGCGCGCGGCATGGTGGCTTTCCTCGGTTACTTCAAGCTCATTGGGCTTTCGACCTTCGCCACGAACCTGTTGGTCACGTTGGGAATCGCGGCCGCCACCGACTACGCGATCTTCTTGATCGGCCGGTATCAGGAAGCCCGCGCTCTCGGCGAGACCCGCGAAGAGGCGTATTACACCATGTACAAGGGCACCGCCCACGTGGTGCTCGGGTCCGGCATGACCATCGCCGGCGCGACCTTCTGCCTGCACTTCACCAACCTGCCGTATTTTCAGACGTTGGGTATTCCGCTGGCCATCGGCATGGTGGTCGTGGTCGCAGCGGCGTTGACGCTCGGTGCCGCCGTCATCGCGGTGGCCACGCGGTTCGGCAAGACCCTCGAACCCAAACGCACCCAACGGATTCGCGGGTGGCGCAAGATCGGCGCCCTGGTCGTCCGCTGGCCCGGTCCGATCCTGGTTATGACGATCGGGATCGCGCTGGTGGGCTTGCTGACCCTGCCGGGCTACCGCACCAACTACAACGACCGCAATTACCTGCCCGCCGATCTGCCCGCGAACGAGGGTTACGCGGCCGCCGACCGGCACTTCTCGCAAGCGCGAATGAATCCGGAAGTGTTGATGATCGAAAGCGATCACGACCTGCGGAACTCCGCGGACTTCCTGGTCATCGACAAAATCGCCAAGACCGTCTTCCGGGTGCCTGGAATCGGTCGCGTGCAAGCCATCACCCGCCCGCAGGGCACCCCGATCGAGCACACCTCGATCCCGTTCCAGATCAGCATGCAGGGCGTCACCCAGCAGATGAATCAGAAGTACCAAGAAGACCAGATGGCCGACATGCTGCACCAGGCCGACATGATGCAGACGACCATCGACAGCATGCAGAAGATGCAGAGCATCACGGCGCAAATGACCAATGACATGCATCAGATGGTCAAGAAGATGCACGACATGACGATCGACATCAACGAATTGCGCGACCACATGGCCGATTTCGAGGACTTCTTCCGCCCGATCCGCAGCTACCTGTACTGGGAGAAGCACTGCTACGACATTCCGGTGTGCTGGTCGCTGCGCTCGGTCTTCGACGGCCTGGACGGCATCGACACGATGACCGACGACATCGAGAGCCTGTTGCCGATCATGGATCACCTAGACACGCTGATGCCCCAGATGGTGGCGCTGATGCCGTCCATGATCGAAAACATGAAGGCGATGAAAACCACGATGCTGACCATGTATTCGACCCAGAAGGGTCTGCAGGACCAGCAGAACGAGGCGCAGAAGAACTCCAACGCCATGGGCAAGGCGTTCGACGCCTCAAAGAACGACGACTCGTTCTACCTGCCGCCGGAGACGTTCAACAATGCCGAGTTCAAGAAGGGCATGAAGAACTTCATCTCCCCCGACGGGCACGCCGTGCGGTTCATCATCAGCCATGACGGCGATCCGATGTCGCAGGAAGGCATTTCGCACATTCCGCTGATCAAGAAGGCCGCCTACGAAGCGTTGAAGGGCACGCCGCTGGAGGGCTCGAAGATCTATCTGGCCGGTACCGCGTCGATCTACAAAGACCTCAGCGACGGCAACACCTATGACCTGCTGATCGCCGGGATCTCTTCGCTGTGCCTGATTTTCATCATCATGCTGATCATCACGCGAGGCGTGGTGGCATCGGCGGTGATCGTGGGGACGGTTTTGCTTTCGCTGGGCGCGTCCTTCGGGCTCTCGGTGCTGATCTGGCAGCACCTGATCGGCATCGAGCTGCACTGGATGGTGCTGGCGATGTCGGTCATCATCCTGCTGGCCGTGGGCGCCGACTACAACCTGTTGCTGGTGGCGCGGTTCAAAGAAGAGATCCACGCCGGCCTGAACACCGGCATCATCCGTTCGATGGGCGGCACCGGTTCGGTGGTGACGTCGGCGGGGCTGGTATTCGCCTTCACGATGATGACGATGGCGGTCAGCGAGCTGACGGTCATCGGTCAGGTCGGCACCACGATCGGATTGGGTCTGCTGTTCGACACCTTGATCGTGCGGTCGCTGATGACACCGTCCATCGCCGCGCTGCTGGGCAAGTGGTTCTGGTGGCCGCAACGGGTTCGCCAGCGCCCGGTTCCGTCGCCCTGGCCCCAGCCGGACAAGCAACCCGAATCGGTAAGCGCCGCTACGTAACCCAGTCCGGCTGCGCGTCGGTCTCGACGTTGGAGAAGTCCTTGTGTCCTAGGCCGGCCGTGGTGCCGCCGTCGACGACGAACTCCGAGCCGGTGGAGTAGCTGGACTCGTCGCTGGCCAGGTAGACCACGAGGTTGGATACCTCGACCGGTTGGGCCACGCGGCCCAGCGCGGTCTGGAAGATGTCCTCGGGAACCCAGTCGGTCATCGGCGTCTTGATCAGGCCGGGATGGATTGAGTTGACCCGGATTCCGCTCGGGCCCAGTTCGAGCGCGGCCGACTTGGTCAGTCCGCGCACGGCGAATTTGGTTGCGGTGTAGCCGTGGCAGGCGATCGTGCCGGCCATGCCCTCGATCGACGAAATGTTGATGATCGACCCCCGGCCCGCTTCCTTCATCGGTTTGACCACGGCGCGGATACCGAGAAATACACCGGTCAAATTGATGTCGAGGATTCGCTGCCACTCCGACAGCGCGTAATCCTCCAAAGTACCGATGTTGATGATGCCCGCGTTGTTGACCAGCACGTCGATGCGGCCGAACTCCGCCAGCGCGGTCGCCACTGCCGCATCCCAATCCTCGGGCTTGGTCACGTCCAGGTGTAGGTACCGGACCGAGTCACCGACCTCCGCCGCCACCGCCTTGCCCTCGTCGTCGAGAATGTCACCGAAGACCACCTTTGCTCCCTCGGCGACCAGCGACCGCACGTGCGATGCACCCATCCCCCTTGCGCCCCCGCTGATGAGGGCGACCTTCCCCGCCAACCGTTCTGCCACTGCGCTTCTCCTCCTCGGGTGGGTTCGTCTATGCACCATACGTACCGTTGGCTATGTATGGCCATAGCCAAATGACCGGGCGCGATGTGGTCAGGAGTCGTACGCGCGCAGCAGCGCCCTCGTGCGTGCCCGGCCCTCCGGCGACGGGTCGAATGCCGCGGCGACGTACTCGTCGACGCCCGCGGCGCGCAGTTCGTCGAGCCGACCGCGGACAGTGTCCTCGTCGCCGATGATGGCGGCATCCTGCGGCCCCGCGTAGCCCTCGCGGTCGAGCATCGCGCGGTACGACGGCAGCTGGCCGTAGATGGCGAACTGTTCGGCCGCTTGCTTGCGGGCGGCGTCGACGTCATCGGTGACGCTGACGGGCAGCGACGCGGCGACGCGCACCCCGTCCTCGCGGCCGGCGTCGGCGGCGGCCTGGCGCAGCGTCGGCCCGACGTGGTCGGCCAGCGTTTTGGGTCCGGTCATCCAGGTGCAGGTGCCCGACGTGCGCCGCCCGGCGAGCTTGAGCATCTGCGGACCCAGCGCCGCGATGTAGACGTCGGGCCGCGGCGCGCCCGAGATCATCAGCGCGCCGCGAGTGGTCACCGTCTGCCCGGTCGCGTCGGCACGTTCACCGGCCAGCAGGGGCAAAAGCCCGTCGAGGTATTCGTTCAGCCTGCGCACCGGCTTGTCCCACGGGATGCCCCACATCCCCTCGGTGACGGCCTGGTGGGTCATACCGAGCCCGAGCGTGAACCGGCCACCGGAGGCGAGGCTCAGCGTGAGGGCACGTTGCGCCATCTGCATCGGATGCTGATTTTGGATGGGCACAACACCGCTGGCCACCTCGACCGTGTCGACCTCGTGCAAAGCGATGGCCAGGATCATGAGAAGGTCTGGCTCGTAAGGCAATTGGCTCATCCACACTCGCGTGAAGCCTTCATCGCGAAGCGTCGTGAGGTTGGCGATCGTCGCGTCGATCGGCGATTGGCTGCCCGATCCGCTGAGTTGCCCGAACATAGAAACCTGCATGACCGTCACGCTCCTTCGCATCGCCCCCGCGGTGGAAACGTTATCGCCAACCGCCCGGCCGTTGGCAACTATGCCCGCAGGCGGGTTGGGAACCGTGCTCAGCCGACGATGTCGAAGACGGCCGCGGCGGAGGTGACCGCCTTGTCGGCGTTGCCCTCGTCGTGCAGCAGCATGCGCACGCCGACGCGTCCGGTGCTGCCCGGATGCGCGGAGCCCTCGACCCGGAACGGCCCCACCTTGCCCCGCGACATGAACATGACATGCCAGCTGACGACCTGCAGCTTTTTTGTCCCGGCGACTTCGGCGGCGAGGTCGATCGCCGCGGTCTCGAGGACGACGTGCTGGGGTCCGATGTGTAGCGCGGCATCCGGCGACGCGAGTTCGGTGCTCAACTCGGGCAGTATCCAGTGACCGTCGCCCCGGCGGCTGGCGCCGAACGCCTGCCACAGCGGGGGCAGATCGGGAGAGTCCTCGATCACCAGCTCGGTGCCCGAAACATCCATGCGGTCCAGGCCTTCCGGCGGGATGCCGATGATCGCGCCCTGACCTTCGTTGAAGGCGATGACCCGGCTCGGGTGGTCGGCGTCGACGATGGTGCACCGCCCGTAGCCCATGGTGCGGCCCTGGTGCACGATGCCCGAACCGACGATCTCGATCCTGTTGACGTCGTAGCCCGGATCGACGATCTGCACCGAAGCGATGACCGGATTGGGCACGGCGACCATGTCGGTCTGACAGCCCTCCGGTGAGGAAATCGCCAACGGCGCCACCATGATCCCGCCCGCTTCGTTGCGCATGTCACGGCGGATGGTGACGGTGTCGTCGGTCTCCCCCAGGTTCATCGCCGAGTGTTTGCGGCCGATGTAGCGGTAGCTCAGCAGGCCCGTCCAACGCCGGTACAGTTCGTCCCGGTAGGCGTCGGAGTCTCCCATCAACTCTCGGATGTCACGAAGCTGACCGCTCAATTCCGCTCGCCTCCTTAACTTTTGCCGCGTCGCACCTGGTTGAACGGCACGCCCCGGTCGTCGGCGCGCTCGCGCGGGAAGTTCAGCACCCGTTCGCCGATCACGTTGCGCGCCATCTCGGTGGTGCCGCCACCGATGCTGGCGGTCTGACGGCCCAGATAGCGCGTCCCGATGTCGACCAACCCGCCGCCGTCGTCCACCACGGCCGCCGAACCCGCAACCGCCAGCGCGGTATCGGTCTCGACGTCGTGCACCTCGGCCATATCGAGGCGGATGATGGATCCCGCGGCGGGCGGGAGGGACCCGCCGGCCACGGCGTGGAAGACGTGCTCGCTGAGTTGGCCATGCACCGCCCGGTGCACCAGCGCCCGGCCTACCATCTGCTGAAGCCGTTGGTTCCCAGCCTGGTTCGTCTTTTCGAGCAGCGACATCAGATCCACCGAAACATCATGGGCCTCAGCGATTCCCGGGCCGCTGGTATATTCCGAGCCGTCGCCCATCGTGCGCCGCTCGTGGTACAGCTGCCGGGATGCGACGTCCCATCCTTTGCCCGGTTCACCGATCACGGCGTCGTCGCCCACATCGACGTCGTCGAAGAATTCTTCGCAGAATTCGATGGAGCCGTTGACCTGCTTGATCCGGTTGATGGTGACGCCGGGATGGTGCAGCGGCACCAGAAACATGGTCAGCCCGTCGTGTTTGGGGACTTCCCAGTTGGTGCGGGCCAGGCACAGACCGTAGTCGGCGGCGAACGCCCACGTGCTCCAGGTCTTGGCGCCGTTGATGATCCACCGTCCGCCCCTGCGCTCGGCGCGCGTGATGACGCCCGCCAGGTCCGATCCCCAGTTGGGCTCCGACAGCAGCTGCACCAGCACCTCGTCGCCGCGCAGCGCGGCCGCAATGTGCGCGCGCTTCTGCTGTTCGCTGCCCATGTCGAGAATGGTTGCGCAGCAGATGGCGAACGATGGGACGTTGAGCAGCAGCGGAGTCTCATACGCCTGCGACTCGATGTCGAACGCCTTCTTGTATTCGTAGCTCAGGCCGAGGCCGCCATACTCGCGCGGAAAACAGATCCCGGCGAATCCGCCTTGCCACAGCAGCTTTTGCAATTCTCGAGCCCGGTGCCACGACGGCAGCTCATCGCGCTCCAGCAGCGCCGCCTTGGCCGGGTCGAGTCGCGGCATGGTCGCGGCCAGCCAGGCCCTGGCCCGGCTCCGAAATTCCTCGATCGACTCGGCAGTCACCGGCTGGCCTCTCATTCGAGCGTCGACCTTGTGCTGGGCGACTGTACAGCACCGCCTTGCGGGTGTATAGGTCGGCGCCTTTAGAGCCGCCCAACTTCACCGCCGCGCGAATGAGCGCCGTCAGAGTGAATCAACCGATGGAGGTCGCTGCGGACCACATGTCACGACCCCGTGTTCGGCAGTGAGGCCGCCCGCCAGTAATCTGCGGTCGATCACTATGACCGGCGCACATCCCTTCGACGAAGCCCTCGAGCTCGACGCGATCGGCGCGGGCGTCTGCCGCGGCCGCACCCACCCGGAGTGGGCCAACATGGTCGGCCCGTTCGGTGGGATCACCGCCGCCGTCATGCTGCGGGCCGTCGAGGGACACCCCGACCGCATCGGGGACCCGCTGGCCCTGACCGTCAACTACGCGGCCCCCATCGCCGAGGGTGATTTCGACGTCACCGTGCGGGCGGCGCGGACCAACCGCACCAATCAGCACTGGATCGTCGAGCTCAGCCAGGACGATGTGGTCAAGACGACGGCGACCGCGATCTTCGCGCTCGGGCGCGAGAGTTGGGCCGACACCGAGGGCCACCCGCCCAGCGCGCCGGGCCCCGAACAGGTGCCTGCGGTCGATCCGGGCCTCGTCCGATGGACCAGCCTCTACGACATGCGCTACGTCGAAGGTGCGATGCCGCCGAAAGGCGCGGAGCCCAGCGCGTCGTCGACCTCCACGCTGTGGGTCCGTGACGGCGCGGGGCGCCCGGTCGACTATCCGGCCCTCGCGGCGCTGTGTGACATCTTCTATCCGCGGGTGTTCCTGCGTCGCGGCGGCTTCCTCCCGTCCGGCACCATCTCGTTGACCACGTATTTTCATGCCGATCAGTCCCAACTCGACGCGGTCGCGAGCGACTTCGTGCTGGCCACCGCCCACGCCAACCGCTTCTCCCGCGGCTATTTCGACCAGAGCGCCAAAGTGTGGGCGCGCGACGGCGGGCTGCTGGCCACCACACATCAGATCGTCTACTTCAAAGGGTGACGGGTTTACACTTCGCCAGTGAAACGTCACGCGAGGACGCGTACCGAAAGAATCGAGCCGCAATGACGCCGGAAGGCCTGATCGACGACACGCTGCCGGCGATCGAATCGATCAAGCAACTCAAGGCCCGCTACTGCCGCTACCTGGACACCAAGGACTGGGCGGCCTGGCGGACCCTCTTCACCGACGACTTCGTCAGCGACACGTCCGAAGCCGGTGGCAAGGTGATCTCCGGCGCCGACGACTTCGTGGCCTTCACCCGTCGCGCCCTTGGCCGCCCGACGCAACCCACCGCCCACCAGGTCCACACCCCCGAAATCGAGATCACCTCGTCGACGACCGCGCGCGGGATATGGGCTCTGCAAGACGTTGTCCGATTCGGGCCCGGCGTCACCCTGGTCGGCTATGGCCACTACCACGAGACCTACCAGAGCGTCGCCGGCCAGTGGTTTATCAAGAGCTCCAAACTAACTCGGCTCCGCGAGGACATCGTGACGCCGTTCTTCTCGATCTATGTCTCTGCCCGAGTCCGCACCGCGATCGGCAAGATCGCCGGCCGGCTGATGGAGCAGTGAGGCGGCCATGACCGTCGACACCGTATTGGTCACCGGCGCATTTGGACAGGTCGGTAAGCGCTGCACGCAGATACTGCTGGAACGGGGACGAACCGTCGTCGCGATGGATCTGCGCAACGACAACACCGTCGCCGTCGAAAGGCAACTCTCCGGCGGTGGGCACCCGGGGACGTTGATTCCGGCGTACACCGATCTGTTGGATGCCGAGGCGGTGAGCGAGCTCATCGCCGCCCATCAGCCCGGGGCCATCGTCCACCTGGCCGCCATCGTGTCCCCGCCGTCATACCGCAACCCCGGACTGGCCCGGCGCGTCAACGTCGGTGGCACCGAGAACCTCTTGACGGCCTGCTCGGCGCTCCCCCACCCGCCGCTATTTCTTATCGCCTCCAGCGCGGCGGTGTACGGATCGCGCAACCCCTACCGTCAGCCCGAGCGGATCACGCCGGACACCCCGGTGAACCCCATCGATCAATACGGTCAGGACAAGGTGCTCGCCGAGGCGGCGATCCGGGGTAGTGGCTTGCCCTATGCGCTTTTTCGCCTCGCGGGGGTCATCTCGCCGGACACGCAGGCCAGTATCAACGGCGACTACCTCGTCCTGATGCGTTCGATGCCCAGCGACAATCGCATACACGCGGTGGACGCGCGCGACGTGGCGCTGGCGTTCGCCAACGGCGTCGATCGCGCGGCATCGATTTCCGGCAAGGTCGTGCTCATCGGCGGCAACGAAACGTACGTGCTGCTGCAGCACAACCTGCAGGACGACCTGATGAGCGCCGCCGGGCTGGGCCGGCTCGGCCCGTCGGCTGGCCTGCCCGGCGACCCGGCCGACGACCGCGGCTGGAGTTTCACCGGCTGGTACGACACGACCGAAGCGCAGGCGCTGCTGGACTTTCAAGAGCACGACTGGAATCAGACGCTGGAGTGGATCGCCGAATCGCAGGGCCGCGTGCGCATCGTGGTGCGGCTGCTTGCGCCACTGTTACGGCCGGCGCTGCGCGCCATTTTTTTCGTTCAGCGCCGGCTCGAGGGGCGCGGTCCCTACGCCGACCCGTGGTCGCTGATCGAAAAGAAATATGGCACAGCGGCTTTGGCCAGCGTCGACTAGCGCGTACCCGCACCAGCCGCTAGCGGTCGATCCAGGCCATTTGCGCCTCGGCGTGATGCCCTCCCACGGGAGGGGTGAGGCTGTCGAGCCTGGCGAGCTGGTCGGCCGTCAGTTCTACCGCGTCCGCACCGACGTTTTCTTCCAGGCGGGTGACGCGTTTGGTTCCCGGAATGGGCACGATGTCAGGACCTTTCGCCAGCAGCCAGGCCAAGGCGACCTGAGCCGGCGTGGCACCGACGTCCGAGCTGATGTCGCGGACCTCGTCCGCGCACCGCAGGTTGTGCTCGAAGTTGCCCTCGAAGAACCGCGGGTTCGTCTTGCGGTAGTCGGTGTCGGGCAACTCCTGTGCGGAGCGGATGGCCCCGGTGAGGAAGCCACGGCCCAAGGGCGAGTAGGCGACGAATCCGATGCCCAATTCGCGTAGCAGCGGCAGGATTTCGTCTTCCTGATCGCGCGTCCACAGCGAGTACTCGGATTGGACCGCCGTGATGGGGTGTACGGCGTGGGCGCGACGAATGGTGTCCACGCCGACTTCGGACAGACCGACGTGCCGGATTTTCCCGGCGGCGACCAGCTCGGCCAGCGCGCCGATCGTGTCTTCGATCGGGGTCTGGCGGTCGAGTCGGTGTTGGTAGTACAGGTCGATGTGATCGGTCGCCAACCGTTGCAGCGAACCGTCCACGGCGATCCGAATGTTGGCGGGGCTGCTGTCGAGACCCTCGCGGCCAGTGTGCGAGATCAGGCCGAATTTTGTTGCCAGGACCACTTGATCGCGTCGGCCCTGCAACGCACGGGCCAGAAGTTCCTCGTTGACGTACGGGCCGTACACCTCGGCGGTGTCGATCAGCGTGACACCCACGTCGATGGCGCGATGAACGGTGCGGATCGATTCCGCATCGTCACTGCCAGCACCGGCATAGGCCACCGACATCCCCATCGCACCCAGCCCGAGGCGACCGACCTGTAGCTCGCCGAGTTGTGCCTGTTTCATGGGGATGTCTCCTGTCCTACGGTTGAGCGAGACCCCGCTGAGTGCTGAACGGTAGCGTGGCGCTGTGTACCGCGTCGAGCTTCCCCCGAACTGATGGACCGCGCAAACAACCCGCAACGCAATCTGGCGGTCGACTACTACCGGGTATCGGGTGTGGTGCTGATCGTGCTGGGCCACTGGCTGGCCGGATCGGTGACCTATCGCGACGGACAGTTCGGCCGGCAGAACCCGCTCGTCGACCTGCCCTGGACCCAATGGCTGACCTGGCCCTTCCAGGCCGTCCCGGCGTTCTTCCTGGTTGCCGGCTACGCCGCGGCCGTGTCCTGGACCCATCACCACGACACCGGCGGAGTTTCGCGTCGAACCTGGGTGCAGCGTCGGGTGGCCCGGGTACTTGGGCCAACGGCGGTCTACGCCGGGCTGGTGTCGGTGGCCGTGGTGGTCCTGGCTGCCTGCGGTGTGGCCGGCTCGATCCTCGAGTACGCAGGCTGGGCGGTCGCGATGCACCTCTGGTTCCTGGCGGTGTATCTGGTGGTCGTGTCGATGACGCCGATTGCTGTTGCCGCACAACGCCGTTGGGGGCTGCTGGTGCCGCTTGTCCTGGCGCTGGCGGTCGCGGTGGTAGATGCCGCCCGGCTCGCCGGGCACGTGCCCTACCTCAACTGGGTGAATTATCTGTTGGGTTGGGGCACTCTGTATCAGCTCGGAATCGCTTGGCACGGGCGGTCATTGGGCGGCCACAGGCCTTGGCTGCTGGCCGGCGTTTGTGCGGTAGCGCTGGCGGTGCTGGTTTGGCTGAACATTTATCCGGTCAGCATGATCGGAGTTCCCGGACAGACCATCGACAACACGACGCCACCGACCGTGGCCCTGTTGGCGTTCGGCTGTGCGCAAGCCGGAATCGCCATAGCAGTGGCCCCCGCGCTCAACCGTGCGCTGCGCGCCGTGCGCGTCGAGCGCGCACTGTCCATCGCCAACAACAACATCATGGCTCTTTACTTGTGGCACATGATTCCCGTCGTGATCGTGGCGATCGTCGGCTACCCGGCCGGGCTCTTGCCGCAGCCGCCCGAAGGGAGCGCGGAGTGGTGGCTGGCCCGGCTGGAATGGGTGGCCGTCCTCGGCGTCGTGACCGCGGTGGAAATAGCGCTGCTGTTCTGGGCGCGAAGACTTTTCGCTGCCCCCCTGCCCCTGCTCGGCGTCCCGCTCACGGAGCGCTGGGCGGAAACCGCGATGCTCGCCGGCGCCGCGATGGCGGCTTATGCTCTGTCGCTGATCGCCGCCGAGGGCTTCGCCCCCGACGGGCGATTTCCGTGGCTGACCGCAGCGATCTTCGCCGCCGGAGCGCTGCTGGCCGCGTTTCGCCCCGCTCGGCAGCACGCGGAAAGGGTGTAACGCTGCCCCGCCTAGTCAAAGGCGCTGTCGGGCAACGGACGGCGGCATATCGCGCCCGCCTCGGCGGCGCTGAGCCCAAACAACCGCAGAACGCTCTCGGTGACCGTGTCGGCGGCATGCGCGTCGTCGCGGTCCGGGTGATCCCGCAATAGGTTGCCCAGCCCCAGCAGCGCGCCCCCGGCCATGGCGAGGGCAAGTTCAGGGTCTTCCACCGTGAACCTGCCGGCCTCGACACCGGCCTTGATGTCGCGCAATGCGCGCGGTGCCAGACCGTTGGGCGACGACAACAGCGCCAGCCCGTTCGCAAGCAGAATCTGGCTCTCCCGCGGGCGGCGCCGGAACAGCCGGCCGGTCAGCCGGAAGCTGGTGGCGAACGTCTCCGCCGGGTCCTCGATCGATTCGGTGAGCCTGTCCAGCATCGCCCCATACGCGTCGAGTACGTCGGCGACGGCCGCATCGAACAGTTGCTCCTTGCTGTCGAAGTGGTTGTAGAAAGAACCCATC
Organism: Mycobacterium sp. NGS11; assembly: GCF_059813315.1. Classification (NCBI taxonomy): domain Bacteria; kingdom Bacillati; phylum Actinomycetota; class Actinomycetes; order Mycobacteriales; family Mycobacteriaceae; genus Mycobacterium; species Mycobacterium sp. NGS11. The sequence continues at coordinate 155,574 of NZ_JCALEJ010000003.1, read as the reverse complement.
CCGACGTCGGCCGCTTGGGTGATCTCCAGGACGGGCACGTTGACCTTGCCCTCGGCGATCAGCCGCTGTGCGGCGCCAATCAGAGCAGCTCGGGTGCGCCGTTTGCGCCGCTCCAAGCGGTTGGGCGTCTGACTATCGGGCATCGCGCTCATCTTCAGCAGTATGCATCAGTTATGAGGATTCCGTCAGAAAGCTTGACTGAACGTTGACTCGCATGTGACGATTTCGTCAGTTAGTGACGGAGATGGCCATGGACATGACTAAGGGCGCCCAGCGGGACGGACACAGTCCGCACGGCGCGCTACCCGGCGAGCACACCGGCCGATCACGCAATCCGGTGATCAAGGTCGTCGATCTCGCCTGGCTGGAGTTTGAGCGACCGGACCTGACGCGCGCCGAGGCGTTCGCGCGGGCCTTCGGATTTCAGACGGCCCGCAAAGGTCCGGATGAAGTGCGGTTGCGCGGCACCCTGCCCGGCGGACCGTGCGTTATCCTGCGCCGCGGGCCGAGGCGACGATTCGCCGGTGCGGCGTTCCGGGCGTGCGACGAGGCGGACGTGCTGAGGTTGGCCGGTGCGCAAGGCGCGCCGACGCGCCCGCTGCCCGATGGCCTCGGCGGCCTCTCGGTCGAGCTGGTCGACCCCAGTCGCATGCCGGTACGCGTGGTCGCCGGTATGACCGAATTACCGGAACTTCCGGCGCAGCAACCGCTTCCGCTCAATTTCGGAGCCGACCCGCGGCGCATCAACGAAACCCAGCGTCCTCGGCGCGCGCCCGCGCGTGTGCAGCGGCTGGGACATCTGGTCATGCAGTCGACGAAGTACGTCGAAACGCTGAACTGGTACCTGGACAACCTGGGGATGATCGTCAGCGATTTCTTGTACTTTCCCGGCCAGCGCGACCGAGGACCGGCGATGAGTTTCATCCGCTGCGATCGCGGCCTGACCCCGACCGACCACCACACGCTAGCGCTCGCACTGGGTCCGGCCAACCGCTACGTCCACTCGGCGTATCAGGTCAGTGACCTCGACGCCCTGGCCGCCGGCGGCGAATACCTGCGCGAGCGTGGCTATTTCCGCTCCTGGGGAATCGGCAGACACATTCAGGGCAGCCAGATTTTCGACTACTGGCGCGATCCCGACGGGTACTTGTTCGAGCACTTCGCCGACGGCGACCTGTTCGACAACACGCTCGAACCGGGATGGGCGCCGTTCACCGCATCCGGATTGGCCCAATGGGGACCACCGGCGAGCAGGGACTTCCTCGGCACCGACCTCAAATCCGCCCGCCATGAACTGTTTTCGATCACTACCGCCCTGCGCAGACATAACGAATTCGATATCGGCCGCCTAGCCGGACTACTGAAAGTGCCTACCTCATGACTGTTTCCGTCCTGCACACCGCCGACGCCTGGTGGCTCAAAACCGCGCGGGGCGCCGCGAAGATCGACACCGCCGCCACCAGCACCGCGGAACTGCTGGCCGACCGGGCCGCCATTGAAGCGGCCGCCGACAATACCGACACCGTGGAACTGGACGGTTTGCGATTCGTCTCGCCGGTGACCAGGCCTTGCCGGGTGATAGCCCAGATGACCAACTTCGAATCGCACGTCAAAGACGCCGGTATGGACCCGTCGTCGGTGCCACTGACGTTCTTCCGCAAGGCGTCGGCATCGATCAACGGCCCGTTCGACGACATCGTCAAACCGCCACACGTCAAACTCCTCGACTACGAGGTGGAGATCGGTCTGGTCATCGGGAGCACGATCCCGGTCGGCACCAGTATTTCCGAAGCGAACCTCGGCGACCTCATCGCCGGGCTGGTCGTCACCAACGACGTCTCGGCGCGCGACGTCCAGCTTCCCCAAACCCAGTTCTACGAGGCCAAGTCCTATCCGACGTTCACCCCGGTCGGCCCGGAGCTGGTGCTGCTCAACGCGGACGAACTCAAGCGGTTCGGCGATCTGCGGCTGCGGTTGAGCGTCAACGGCGACGAGCGCCAGAACGCGCTCGTCGATCGCGACATGCTCTATCGTCCGCTGCAGGCGCTGCAGTCACTCACCCAATTCCAGGAACTCGCGCCCGGCGATTTGGTGCTCACCGGAACCCCGGCCGGCACCGCCTTGAGCGCTCCGCCGAAGCCGCTGCAGGTCATCGGAAACCTGTTGCCCCCCACCCTGAAATGGAAGGTCTTCTTCTCGCGCCAGGCCGACAACACGAACTACCTGCAAGACGGCGACATCGTCGAGGCGTCGATCGGCACCGACGACGGCGCCATCGATCTCGGAACACAGCGCGCCACAGTGCGATTCTCGTGAATAGCGAGGGCATTCCACGTCGTTCGGTTGTCGTAGTCGGCGCCGGACCGACCGGCATCACCGCCGCCACCCTGCTGGCGCAATACGACGTGGATTGCCTGGTGCTCGACCGCTGGTCCGCCGTGTACCGCCAGCCACGCGCCGTGCACCTCGACGACGAGATCTACCGCATCATCGCCCGCATGGGCATCGCCGACGAGTTCGCGTCGATCTCCAGGCCCACGCTGGGTTTGCGATTGCTGGGCGCCGATTTCGGGGTCCTCGCCCAGTTCGACCGAGGCCAGACGCGCGACGCGAACGGCTTTCCGCAGGCCAACATGTTTGACCAGCCGGAGCTGGAGACGCTGCTGCGCTCCAACCTCAAGCGCTACCCCACCGCACAATTGCGCGGGAACGCCGAGGTCACCGAAATCACCAACGGCGCCGAGAGCGCCCGCGTCACGTTCACCGACCGCTCCGACGGCCACGCCCACCACGTAGACGCTGATTATGTCCTGGGATGCGACGGCGCCAACAGCATAGTGCGCGCCCACATCGGTTCCGCGATGCGGGACTTGAACTTTCAGCAACGCTGGCTGGTCGTCGACGTCGCCACCGATGCCGCCCTGAGCCAGTGGGACGGCGTCCACCAGGTATGCCACCCGGTGCGTGCCGGAACCTACATGCGCATCGGAGAAGCCCGCTACCGATGGGAATTCCAGCTGTTGGCCGGCGAAACCACCGAGGACTTCGGCACGTTGGCCGCACTGCGACCGTTGATCGGGCCCTGGGTGGGAACGGTCGCCGACAGCGAGCTGACCCTGCTGCGCGTCGCCGAGTACACCTTCCGCGCTCAGATCGCCGACCGATGGCGACGCGGCAGCGTGTTTATTCTCGGCGACGCGGCACACCTGACTCCCCCGTTCATCGGCCAGGGCATGGGGGCAGGGATTCGGGACGCAGCCAACTTGGCGTGGAAGATCGCCGCGGTCCATCGCGGGGCCATGGCGAAGGGTGTACTGGACAGCTACGAACAGGAACGCGCGCCGCATACCCGGCAGATGATCCGGCTGGCGCTGGGTGTCGGACGGGCCATGACCGGCGGCGGCCGCGCGGGCGATGCCGCACGTAGGTTGGTGCTGCCGCGGCTGCGCTTCCTCCCCGGTCTGCGCCGCAGGATCGTCGACTCCACCACGCCGGCACTGCATTCGTCTGCGCTCGTGCGCAATTCGCGACTGCCGCGCCGGCTCGGCGGGAGGCTCTGCCCGAATCCCACGCTGCGTGATGGTCAACGCCTCGATAATGTGCTCGGCACTGGCTTCGCACTGATCACGACGGTTCGCCCGACGGCCACCGACGAAGCAGCCCTGCGGCGCCGCGGTGTCGTCGTCCTGATCCCCCAACCCGACGATGCCCTGGCGACGTGGTTGCGTCGGGGACGCGCCAACGCCGCTGTCGTGCGCCCCGACCGGACCGTCGGCCGGGCCGGACGCGACGTCGCGGCGCTGTGCGCCTGGACGACCGGAATACTGCGTGAGCCCCCCGCCTAGACCTTGCGCCGCTGCAGTTGCGCGATGATCCAGAACGGCAACGCCACGAATACCGTGCCACCGACAAGGTTTCCCACGGAGGTGATGCCGATGTTGGTGAGCAGCCCGTGCTGGCCGAAGCCCCAGCCGATCGCGCCGCGCGGCGCCACCGGGTGGAAGAGGTTGAGCAGCAAGGGAAGCCCCAGAAATCCGACATTGGCGATCACGTGCTGGGTGCCCCCGATGACGAACGCGAACGGTCCGTAGAACGCGAACGCCATCCGTGCTACGTCGCTGCGGGCCTTGAAGAACATGCACATCGAGGTCTGCAGGAACCACGTGCACACCACGGCCAGCAGCAGTGCCGTCCAGAAGGGCTGGCCGGCCTTCAGCGTGCCGACGGCGGCCGCTCGCTCGGCGAACGCGCCGAGGTAAGGCCCGCCCGCCGCAGCGCACACCGTGACGAACACCAGCGCGCCGACGATGTTGCCGATGAGTCCGACGGTCACCAACGCGACATAGCCGCGCAGGCTCAGCGTGCGCTTGAGCACGGCGAGAAAGCCCGCGGCCATGTCCGCGGTGATCAAAGACATGCCCGACACCAGGATCAAGACGAAGGACATGCCGAAGGCCAAGCCCATCAAAAGGCTTGCCACACCGGGTGTTTTGACCCCGGTGCTCACCACCAGGGCCAGTAGCGCGCCGAAGGCCACCATCACACCGCCTACCAGGGATCGCATCAGGAATGCCCACGGATGCGCGGCCTTTTCCACTGCCATGGCCGCTACCCGATCCACCATGGCGCCCACCGACAGTGGTTCGAACGGATCCTCGGGCACGGCGCCGGCCCTGACGCAAGAGGGCAACACGGTCACGTTGTCCGCAACCACAGCATCGCTTCGAAGCTGCGGCGCTTCAGCGTTGATCGTCATCGTGGTTCGTCCTTCCTCATGGTGTTGATCGCGTTGATGACACCCGCAACGTCGTCCTCGCTGAGCTGCTGACCGTCGAAGACGTGGCTGAGCAGGAGCTTGAGGTCGAGCATCTGTTGCAGATAGACCAGACACGGCGGGCATTCGTCGAGGTGCTTGGCCACGATCGGTCCCCACTGCTGCGGGTCGGAGTCGACGAGATCGTCGACGAGGCGGACGAAGTCGACGCAATCGATGGCGGGGACTGCGTTGTCATGAACGGTCATCGTTGATACCGCTTTTCCAATTCTGTTCTGAGGTTTCCCCTGGCGCGGTAGAGCAGTGCCCGCTGCGCCTCGGCGGACAGTTCGAGAAGCTCGGCCGCCTCGTCGGCCGATGTTCCGACGATGTCGCGCAGGATGACCAGTTGCCGTTGGCGTTCGGGCAACGCGTCCAGCGCCGACCGCACGTAGCCGAGCAGTTCGCTTTCGACCGTCTGGTCTTCGGGGAGAAATCGACGCGACGGCGGGAGGCTCCAGTGGCCTGCGTCGGGGTGACCGACGGGGTGCATGCGACCCGACAGCGGGCCGTCGCCTTCGGCGTCGGCGGCCAGCACCTCGTGGTGGCGGATCCGCGATTCCCGGCGCCGGTGCCGGGAGGCGGTGTGTTTGACGATGCCGAACAGCCAGGTGCTCACCGACGAGCGCCCCTGAAACGAATCCGAGGACTGCAGCACCTGTACCCACGCCTCTTGCACGGCTTCTTCGGCGACCGTCGCCGAATCCACCATGGTGCGAGCGAATTTCACCATCGGCGCGTGAAAGTCACGCACCAAGCTGGCCAGCGGAACCCCGCCGACCAGGTATTCGGATTCGGTGCCCTCCGGCGGCACCGCCACCGGCGTCACCATCGATCCGCGCTCAGACGCATCTGGCCAGTTCCCAGCGCAGCTGCCCTTCGGACGGCGACTGGACGGGGATGAACGCCGCCTCTCGATAGCGCCGGCTTGCCGGTGTTCGGCTCGCATACCCTTTTCCGCCTGCGGTCCGCACCTCCAAGTCGGCGCTGGCGCTTGACAACTCGGCGGCGGTGAGGCGCAGCGACAGCAACGCCTCCTTGGTCGGCGGCTCGGCTCCTCCGACGGCCGCGGCCAGGTTCACCAGTGTGGCCTCGGCGGCAACCAGCCGGTCCGCGACCCGGTCGACGTCGTCGGCGAACACGGCGTTGACGCCGCCGAGCCCCTCGCGAGCCTGGTCCAGGGCCGTCCGGGCCAGTCCCAGGCACATCGCCGACTGCAGGACAAGGAATGTCGGGCGCACCGACTGCAGGAAGCCCTCGAAGTCGCGCGACAGCACCTGCCCGGCAGGAACGTGCGCGTCATCCAGGTTCAGGTAGGACGAGGCGGTGCTTGCCATGGCCAGCAGATCGAAATGCTCACCCACGTTCACCCCGGGCGTGTTCAGCGGCAGCGCGACGATCAGCTTCTCGCCGGTATCGGTGCGCACAGCGGTCACCATCGTGGAGTCGGGATACAGGTTGCTGGCCCACCTGATCGGACCGGACACCCGGTAACCGCCGGGCACGGATGTGGCCGTCAACTCCACGCTGCCGCAGCCCGCCGCCTCCTTGAACGCCGCGGCCATGCCGGTGACGCCCGGCACCGCTCCCGCTAGGAGCGGCTCGACCGCTGCGCTGCTGAATCCGGTTGCGGCGGTGAGCAGATACTCGACCGTCATGCGATGCGCCCACAACGAGAACCCCGTGCTCATGCAGGCTCCGGAAATCGATCGGATCACCTCGGCCATCACTGGGAGCCGGCCGTCGACGTTGCCCGGGGCGCCAATGCCCAGTAGGCCCGCCTTTCCCAGGGCGGCGAAGCTGCGACGGGAGTGGCCCTCGCCGCGGTCCAACGCCGCGGCGTGACCCCGAATGTCCTCCAGCAGTTCGACCTCCACCTGGCCGGCCACTGCGTCCGTGGTCGTCGTCATCTCGCCGCCTTCGTGTTGGTCGGTCTTCGTGCTCCGGTTCGGTTTTGCGCTACGGTGCTCATTCGGTGACCAGAGTGGAGTCGACGGTCACCGGGTTGCGAAACGTGTTCACCACCGGCGACCAGGCGATGGCGTTGTCGTGGATCTCCTTGAGCGTGGCTTCGTCGGCGTCGCCGGCCAGGCTCACCGTGCAGCGAACGGCGCTGAACCCCAGGTACTTGCCCTCCGGGGTGTCCCCGACGCCCCACACCGCGGAAATGTCGATGTCGCCCTGCATCTCGACCTCGATCTTGGTCAGCGTCACGCCGCGATGCGTCGCGTTGGCCAGCAGACCCACCGAGACGCACGAACCCAGCGCAGCCAACGCGGTCTCTGAGGGATTGGGCGCCGAGTCGTCGCCCAGCAGCGCGGGCGGCTCGCCCACCAGCATCGGCGCCAGATCCCGGACGTAGGTCAGGTTGCGGAAGCCCGTGTGGCACACGGTCTTCGCTTTGAGCGTCTTCCTGCCCGTTTCGGGCTGGCTCTTGGCGTTACACGACAGCCGGTCCAGGCCTTCGGCGTCGATGACGAGCGCGTCGGTCATGTGACTTCTCCGTTTCTCGCTGATTGTGCGGGTTCACGGAGTTAGTGCGCGCCGGGCGGCGATGCGTGACGGCGGGTGCGCTTGATTCACCGGTCCGACACAAGACTTCACGGGCGCGAAACGCGGCGCCCCAGCCGGACCGCTGCCCGGCGACGAGATTTGCTCAGCTGAACAGGCTCTGAGCGATGTAGTGGCCTTCAGCGGGCGCCGGCGGCACCGCGAAGATAGCTGATCCGATGTGCCGGATGTATTCGTTGAGCAGGTCGTGGGCGCCCAGGCGGTTCTGCAGACGAATAAAATCTTGGGGATCTTTTTGATACGAGACGAAAAGCAGACCGGCGTTGAGTTGGCCGTTGGCGTCCAGGCCGTCGGTGTAGTTATACGACCGTCGGCGGATCATGATGCCGTCATTGTTTTCCCGGGCGGCAAGGCCGACGTGCGACTTCGGATCGATGAGCGGGTCGCCGTCGGCGCCTTTGGCCGCGAAGTCCGGCGTATCGAATTCGTGCTTGCCGCTCAGCGGCGCCCCTTCCTCTTTGGTACGCCCGAAGATCTTTTGCTGATTGCCGATCCGGTCGACATCCCACGTCTCCATCAACATCCGGATCTTGCGGACGACTTGGTAAGTCCCCCCGTTCATCCAGGGCTGGTCGCCGTTGGTGACCCAGACATACTTTTCGTACTCCGCATCGGTGGCGATATTGCGGGTTCCGTCCTTGAATCCCAACAGGTTTCGTGGCGTGTGCTGGCCCGGGCCGGCGGAGGCCCGGCCGAACCCGAGCACCGCCCAGAACGGCGAGACGATGTTGCGGCCGAGGCGGGCCAGGTTGCGCACCGCGTGGTAGCACACCTGGGGATCGTCGGCGCACGCCTGCACGGACAGGTCGCCACCATGCAAACGCGGATCCAAATTGTCCCCATTCAGCGGCGGCAGGTCGGTGAATACGGCCGGTCGCCGGGCCGCCAGCCCGAAGCGATCGCCGAACAGCGACGGGCCCAGCCCGATCGTGACGGTGAGGCTGGCGGGGCTCAACCCGTACGCCTCCCCGGTGTCGGCGGGAGGCTGCACCTCGACCTGGGGTTGCACCGTCCCGACCGGCTTACCCTGCTGCAGGATCGCGGCGGCGGCCGACCAGCGCGCCAAGAGCGTCTGCAGCTCGGTCCGGCCCGCTCCGCCGGCCAGCGAGAACGACATGAACATGGCGTAACGCTGTGGGGGCGTTTCGATTCCGCCCTGGTGGGGCTGCCCGTAGAAGGGGTAACTGCGGCGCAGATCGACGGTGTCGTCGTCGTCGCCACGTTGTTCCGCGGCCATGGCGTGACCGGCGAACCCGCCGCCGATGGCACCGATGGCGGCGCCGCCGAGGCCGGCCAGCATGGCACCGCCCAGCGCGCGCCGGCGCGACACCGCTGTGGAGTCCGCCGGTGCCCCAGCGTCTTTCGGGTCGCCGTCGGAGGGTTTGGTGATGTCGTCGGTCATGATCAGCCTGCCGTGACGACTTTTTGGGCGACGGTGGACAGGCTCTGGTGCAGCGGCTGGATCACCGCGGTCAACTTGGGAGCGTCGCTGGCCTTCAGCGCCGGGGTATAGGTCTTGTAGCCGCCGAGCGCGGCTGGGTCGCGATACCCGTCCAAGGTGGCGAGCACGGTCTGGAACTGCTGATCGATCTGGTGAACCAGGTTGGCGTCGATCTTCTCCAGGCCCGGCCGTAACGAGGCGTACGCCTGCTGGGCGCCTTCGACGTTGCCCGAGAAGTCCACCAAGTCAATGTGACTGAAGGCCTCTTCCTCTCCGGTGATCTTGGTGTTCTGGATCTCTTCGATCAGGTCGCTGGCACCGTTGGCCAGGTCTTCGGGTTTGTACTGCAGGCTCGCCACAATGCCGTTCAATTTGCCGACGTTGCCGACCAATTCGGTGCTGAGCGCCTTCGTTCCGGGCGTGATAGCGCCGCCCTGCCACAGATCGCGCTCGACGGCGTGAAAGCCTTTCCAGCCAACCTTGGCGTCGACCGGCGTCGACTCACGCATGTCGATCAGATAATCCAGGTTGCCGGCGTTGTCGCCGACCGCGAAGCCCGGCAGCACGAAACCCTCCACCGTGGATTCCGAACGCTCCCAGAACAACCGGGCCTTGGCGTAGGCCGCCTTCGCCGCGTCGACGTTGCCCGACTGCACGGCGGCATCGAGCGCCTTCACGCCGTCGTTGAGCTGGCCGATCTGGTTGACGATGTAGGCCGCGTAATCCTTGGTGCCCTGCCCGAGGACGCTGGCCACGGTGCCCGTCGGCGTCGCCGGCGCTTTGCCCGACACCGTCAGGGTCTGGTATTCGGTGCTCGCCCCCGGGCAGTACAGCTGGTAGGCGCCGCCGTCCAGCGAGACCGTGAACGACACCGGGTCCAGGCCGGGTGCAAGGTTCTCCTTCTCGCCCACAATGCGCTGGTCCCTGAGCAATTCGACCTCGTTGATTCCGGGTGCGTTCGTGTTGGCGACGGTGAAGGTCACCGGCCCGGCGGGCACGCTGGTAGTGTCCAGCGTGCAGCCGTCCTGACCACCGTTGTTCGCCATCGTGACCTTGACCGCGTTGGTAGCCCCCGGCTTCGCCGGCTGGGCATGACTCGAGTTGTCGCCCAAGTGGCTGCATGCGGTCACCGGCAACACCGCCACCGCAACAAGAGCCGTTGCAGTCAACCAGTATTCACGAGACCGGGACGCTGCCCAGGCGATGCGACTCACCATCAACCGATTTCCTCTCATAATCTTGCCGGCGGTCCGCGCGCAGCGAGGCTACCGCCGCCAGTGCGCAAGCCAACGCAAAACCCGCCAATACCAGTGGAAGCCACACATTCCAGAGCTGCCGCTCGCCGTGACGACGCTCGCTGGCCACGATCTCGGCGAGTGTCGAGTGGTCTTCGGCAGCGGACGTGGACCAGTCGGTCGCCAGCCCGCCAAGGCTGACGGTTTTGGCGCCCGTCAACCCTCCGCCGGTCAACAGCGCCGTGCGGTTGCTCGTCGCGTGCGCACTGACCACGGAATCGCCTCGCGCGAACACGGTATAGACCGTGGTCGTCGACCACTGACCCTGAAACGGCCCCGGGGTGCGTCCCGCCGCGAGGCCGACCGGCAGCCGGCCCCCCGTCATGGTCAGCAACTGATCCAGCGTGACTTCCGGCGCACCGTCGGCCCCGGCGGCCTCGGAAACCTGCCATACCTGTACCGGCACGCCGTCCACCGTCTGGTCGTCTGCCGGGACGAGCACGATGTTGTGGACGGTCGAGGTGCCCTGGGGGACGACGCTCAGCTCGCGGCCGTGCGGTCCCGTGACTATCGACACCGCGGCGGCGTGGCCGGAGCGGTCGGTGACGGTGCGCGCCCCCGGCGTCGGCGGCGAGGCGGCGGCCGGCGTCATGATCACCAGCACCGCCCCGACCACGAGTAGCACCGCCGACGTCGCCGCCAACAGCCGGGCGCGGGCTCGCGGCGCGGCCGCGAGCCGGGTGGGCCAGAGGAAAACGACCAGAACGGGCACGGCATACAGCAGCCAGCCCAGCACCTCGATGAGCCGTGGGTCGGCGGGGATGCCGAACACCCCGGTCGTCGCCGCACCCAGCACCGAATTGCTGGGTATCAAGCCGGACAGGTCTAGCACCTGTTGCTGGCCGATGCTCACCCAACCGGCCTCGTGCGCGGTGCGCAGCGCGCCGAGCACCAGCCCGGCGGCGATCAGCACCAGAAACACCCCGGTGACCCGGAAGAATCGGCCGAGGTTGATCCGCAAGCCGCCGTAATACAGGCCCACGCCGAGCCCGACCGAGGTCAGGATGCCCACGGCGCCGCCCAGCACGGCGAACCACCGATTGCCATGCGACGTCTCGGCGGCGGCCAGCAAGAACACCGACGTCTCGAAGCCCTCCTTGAGGACGGCAAGGAACGCCATCGCAGCCAGGGCGAACGCGCCACCGCGGTTGACCGCCTGACGGGCCTCGCGCTCGAGTTCCCCCTTGAGCTGCGCGGCGTTGCCGTTCATCCAGATGATCATCGACGTCACGAACACCACCGCGATGGCGTTGATGACGGTTTCCATCATCTCTTGCTGGGCCTGCGGCAGGCTGGCGGCGAACAGGTCGAGGCCGACGCCCACGCCGACGCTCAGCAGCACCGCCACGGCGACACCGGCAAACATCGGCCGGACCGTCGAGCCGTTCCGCTTGAGGAAGGCAGCGACGATGCTCACGATGAGCGACGCCTCTAGGCCTTCACGAAGACCGATGAGGAATGTGCCGATGAATACGCCGAATATGCCCTGCATACGCCCTGTTTCCGTCCCGCCGGTCGGGACATCGGCCAGCGTAGCCTAACTAACCCGACGGGCTTCAGCCCTGGTCCGCCGGCCGCGGTATCAGGCGACCGGCGCCGTGACGAAGTCGATGAGTTCTTCGACCCGGCTGATCAGTGCCGGCTCGAGATCGTTCCAGTCGCGCACCCGCGAACGGATGTGCCGCCAGGCCCTGGCGATGTCCGCCTGACCGTTGTGCGGCAGACCGAGCGCCTGGCACACGCCGTGCTTCCACTCCACCTGCCGCGGCACAGTGGGCCAGGCGTCCAGACCCAGCCGCTGCGGTTTCACGGCCTGCCAGATATCGACGTAGGGATGACCGACGACCAGGGTGTCGGTGCCGCCCGGGCCCCGCCGCACCGCATCGGCGATGCGCGCCTCCTTGGAACCCGCGACAAGGTGATCGACGAGTACCCCCAGCCGGCGCCCCGGCCCCGGGGCGAACTCGGCGACGATCTCCTCCAGGTCGTCGACGCCACCGAGTTGCTCGACGACGACGCCTTCGATTCGCAAGTCCTCACCCCACACCTGCGCGATGAGCTCGGCGTCGTGGCGACCTTCAACGTAGATGCGGCTGGCCCGGGCGACGCGCGCGCGGACACCGGACACGGCGACCGAACCCGAAGCGGTCCTGCCCGCGGCGGTCGGTCCCGGCCGGCGCGGCTCGGTGAGGATGACGGGCCGCCCCTCAAGCAAATACCCAGGGCCCAAAGGGAACCCACGCACGTGACCACGCCGGTCTTCGAGGTCCACTCGCCCGTATTCGACCCGCACCACCGCGCCGACGTATCCCGTCGCCACGTCCTCGACCACCAGGCCCGGTTCGGCAGGATGCTCGGTCGAGCGAGGCTTACGTCGTCCCGCGGCGAGGACATCGGTTCCATAGCGATCCACCACGCGGCAATACTAGAAAGCCTTGCGGCCAAAGACCGTTACGGCGCGCCACGTTCGGCGAATCGTCACCGAAGTCACTCTCGATGCGCCAATTTCCCCGGCCATAAAAAATGCGTTTAACTGTGTGGCGTTACTCAGCTGATGACATTGCCGATGGTACGTTGCTACAAGCAAGCACTGCCGCTCACGCGCAACTTGCGGCGGTTAGCGAGGTGGACACATGGACCTGTCCCATTGGGTGACGAGCATCGTGGCTTTCGTGCGGGCCGGCTATCCCTCGGGCATGCCGGCCGCCCGGCATGTGCCATTGGTGGCGTTGACGCGCCGACGGGTCTGCGGTGACGACATCACCACCATCGCAAGGGATCTCATCGCGCGCCGGCTCTGGCCCATAAGCTCCATCGACATCGGCGTGGAGATCACCCGCATCACCAACCAGCTGCCCTCCCCCGACGACGTCGCGCGCGTCCAGCGTCGCGTTCATGCACTCCGCTGCTCCCGCGGGTAGGTACCTCGACCCAACCCAGTGGATCAACGGATTCGGCGGCCATCCACACCGAAGAAGTGCAGGTGCCCGGGCTCCGGGTGCAGACGCACCCTGCTGCCCTTCTGTGGTGGGTTGCGTCCGTCGACCCGCGCGACGATAGGCGCATCGATTACCTTGCCGGACCCGGTGATTCGCCCATACAGGTAGGCATCCGCCCCCAGTTCCTCCACCACGTCGACCTCCATCTCGACGCCGAGACCACCCAGCTCGAAATGTTCGGGACGAACCCCGACCACGACCTCGCCTGCGGCGCTGGCGATGTCCCGGGGCAGGGTTATGGGCCAATCGCCCAACGCCACAGTGGAATCCACGATGGGAAGGGTGAACAGGTTCATTGCCGGCGATCCGATGAAACCCGCCACGAAGACGTTGTCCGGGTTTCGGTAGAGCTCGCGGGGTGGTGCGAACTGCTGCAGCACGCCGTCGCGCAGGACGGCTACACGATCGCCCATGGTCATGGCCTCGACCTGGTCGTGGGTGACGTAGACGGTGGTAGTGCCCAACCGCCGTTGCAATGCGGCGATCTGGTTACGGGTCTGCACCCGGAGTTTGGCGTCGAGGTTGGACAGCGGTTCGTCCATCAGGAACACCCGGGGCCGGCGGACGATCGCGCGGCCCATCGCCACTCGCTGGCGTTGGCCGCCGGACAGGTCCTTCGGCTTGCGATCCAGATAGGGTTGCAGGTCAAGCAATTTCGCCGCGTCCAGCACCCGCTGACGAATCTCGCCCTTCGGCGTCTTAGCGATCTTCATGGCAAAGCCCATGTTCTGGGCCACCGTCATGTGTGGGTAGAGGGCATAGTTCTGAAAAACCATCGCAACGTCGCGATCCTTGGGATCGACGTTGGTGACGTCTCGCCCGCCGATCCGGATATGCCCGGAGTCCACGGCTTCCAGCCCGGCCACCATTCGCAGCGACGTCGTCTTGCCGCACCCGGACGGCCCTACCAGGACGACGAATTCGCCGTCGTCGACGACGAGGTCGAGGTTGTCCAGGGCGGGCCGGTCCGCTCCCGGGTAGCGCCGGGTCGCTTGCTCGAATGTCACCGAGGCCATGGCTAGCCGCCCATCCCGGTGACGGCGATTCCCCGGACGAAGGAGCGTTGCGCCACCGCGTAGATGGCGACCAGGGGCAGCATGATGAGCATCGAGGTTGCCATCAGGACCGGCCACCGGGCAACATACTCGCCCTTCATCCGGACCAGGCCCAGGGTCAGGGTGGCCAGGCTGTCGCGCTGAATCATCAGCAGCGGCCACAGGAAGTCGTTCCAGACGTTGACCCACGTGAGCACGGCGAGCACCATCACCGCCGGGCGCGCGTGGGGCAGCAGGACCCGCCAGTAGACCTGCCATGGCGAACAACCGTCGAGTATCGCCGCCTCCTCCAGATCGGTGGGCAGGGTGCGAAAGAACTGCCGCATCAGGTACGTGCCGAATGCGCTGCCGAAGAAACCCGGCACGATCATGGCCCACGGCGTATCGACCCAGCCCAGGGTTCGCATCACCAGAAACTGCGGGATCACGGTGACCGTCAGGGGCACCATCAACGTGCCGAGATACACGACGAACAGCGCGTCGCGGCCACGGAAATCCAGCCGCGCGAAGGCATATCCGGCCAGCGAGCAAAAGAAGACGTGTCCCGCGGTGACGCAGCCCGCGTACAGCACGGTGTTGAAAAACATTCGTCCGAACGGCATCAGCGTGAACACCTCGGTGTAGTTGGACCACCGCGGGTGAGCCGGCAACAGCGTGGGCTCGCTGACCTCGCCTTCGGTTTTCAGCGAGCCCGACACCGCCCACGCGATCGGGAACAGCGCGCACCAGGCGACGGCGAGCAACGCGCCATACACGATGCCGCCGCGCACCACGGTGCGCCTGATGACACCCTCACTTAAGCCCACGCGAAGTCTCCAAAGATCGTCGATGGCTGACGCGCAGCTGCACCACGGTCAGCACCAGCAAGACGGCGAACATCACCCACGCCAGCGCGGAGGCGTATCCGAATTCGAGGAAGGAGAACGCGTGCTGGAACAGCATGATGCCCAGGACGTAGGTCGCCGATTCCGGCCCGCCGCTGGGTCCGTTGAGGACATAGACCATGTCAAACGCCTGGAAGGCGTGGATCACCGAGATGATGATCACGAACGAGATCGACCCCCGGATCAACGGGACGGTAATGGAGACGAATTGCCTTATCTCGCCGGCGCCGTCGATCTTGGCCGCCTCGTAGACCGTTCCCGGAACGCCTTGCATCGCCGCCAGCAAGACGACGGTGGCGAAGGGCACGCTGCGCCAGACGCTGACGATGCACAGTGAGGCCATGGCCCAATGGGGATCCACCAACCACGGGACCGGACCAAGCCCGACCCAGCCGAGCATGATGTTGAGCAAGCCGTTGTCGGTATTGAAAACGAACTGCCACACCACCGCCATCACGACCGATGAAATAGCCAGCGGCAGGAAGACGATCGTGCGGAAGACGCCGATGCCCCTGACCTTCTGGTTGAGCACCCCGGCGACGGCCAGGCTGATGAGGACCGTCGGCCCGACCGTTCCGAGGGTGAAGATCACCGTGTTGCGGATCGCGATCACGAAGAGAGGATCGGAGGTGAACAGCTCTCCGAAGTTCTTCAGGCCCACGAATTTCGGTGGGGTGAACACATCCCACTGCTGCAAGCTCATGTACAGCGAGAAACCCAGCGGAAAGAGCATGAACACGGCGACCGCCGCCATGTTGGGTGCCACCAACAACCGGCCCGCCCACGCGTGCCGGCGCCACGGGCTCGGGTCCTTATGCGTCGTTTTCGCCCGGCCGGCCGGAGCTGTCGCGCCAGGTGCGCCCGTCGAGGTCATGGGCTGCGCAGCACTTCGTCTACGGAGCGGGACAATCCGCTCAACGACGTGGCCGGCCGGTTGCCGCGCAGGACGGGCCCGAAGTTGCGGTCCATCAAGGCATTGACCTTCTCCCACGCCGGTGTGATCGGCAGGCCCTGTGAAAACGCCGGCCCTTCGGTGAGCACACCGAGATTGCCGAGCCGTCGATGAGCCTCGGCGAATCCGTCCGACTGCAGCGCTGAGCGCAGCACGGGAACAAACAAAAGGGATTCACCGATCAACGCTTGCCCGACGGGACCGGTCGCGAACTTCACGAATTCCCACGCCTGCTCTTTGCGGGGGCTGCTCGCCGAGATGGCCAGTCCGGTGGCGCCGATATCGGAACACGCGGCGTGACCCTTTCCCAGCGCCGGGCCTACCGGCAACGGCGCGACATCGAAATCCAGATCCTCGGCCCGGATGTAGGTCTGGTAGCGCCAATGCCCGCCGAGCGCGATCGCCGCCCGTCCGACCGCGAAAAGATTGGGTGTCGACATCGACTGCGTCTCAGACGCGTTGGGCGCAACCCGGTATGTGTTAGCCAGATCGGCGTAGAACTGCACCGCTTCTTGAAACGCCGCGTCGTCGAAGTTGAGGTGGGGCGGATTGAGCCGCGGGCTGGACCAGGCGACGCCGTTGTTCATCGCGAAAAGGCCGGCTGAATAGTAAGAACCCCAGGTGTTGACGAAACCGTATTGCGACGCCCGCCCGGCGGCGTCACGCTTGGTCAGGGCGCGCGCCGTGTCCAGGAATTCGGTGAAATCCCAAGGCTGCTCCCACGTCTTGGGCGGCGCCGGCACCCCGGCCTCGGCGAAGAGCCGCTTGTTGTAGAACATGTAGTTGCCCGACCACTGTTCGGGCAGCGCGTACTGCTTTTCGTTGAATGTGAAGGTTTCGTACAGCGCCGGGATGCTGTCCGCCTTGAGCTGGTCGGCGAACGCCTTGTCCCGCGCCAACAGCGTGTTCATGTCCAGCAGCACACCGCGGTCGGCGAGTTCGGCGTAGGTCAGTTCCCACGCCATGAGCACGTCGGGGCATCTGCCGCCGACGCAAAACGTTGAAAGCTGTTGCATGACGCCGGGACCGGATTGCACCGCCCGAACCTTGATATCGGGATGACGGCGCGTGAATTCGTCGACGATGCGCATCCTGGCGTCGCGCTCGTCCGGGTTGGCCGCGAAGAAGAAGGTGAGGGCGTCGTCTTCGGGGGCGCACCCGGCCGGCCACGGTGCCAGCGCGGCGGCAGAAAGCGCGCCGGCGCCCCGCAGCAGGTTGCGCCGTCCGAACGGCCTATCGAGCATGACTCTCCCGGTCTTGCCCCGCGCCCGGCTTCCCGGCCGGCTGTGTCTGACGTCCTTATTACCCGATCAGATCGTGACGTTCGTGGATCGGCCACCGGGGCAGCGTCAGCGCGGTCCGACGGATCCGCTCGGCATTGCCGGTGATGTCGATCGTGTGGATGCGACCGTCGGCGCCGATGCCGATCACCAGCAGGACCTGCGCGTGCCCGTGGGCCGCGAGCACGATGCCCGGTGCCCCGTCGATGAGCATGACAGCACCAGCGCGCGCCCGCTGCGCGAACCGGCGAGTCTCGTTGGCGACCTCGGGGGCACCGCGCAACGTCGTTGGCACGTCGGCCGGGACGAGGGCCGGATCAACCGTGCGCACCACCTCGGGAGCCAGCAGTTCGAGCAGGCCGGCGATATCACCGCCGCGGGAGGCCGCCAGGAACGCCTCCACCACCTCGAGGTGGTGGGCCGTGCGGCGCGCAGGGGCGGCCGGCCGCGCGTGCACCCGGCCGCGCGCCCTGCTGGCCAGCTTCTTGGCTGCGTCCGGTGACCGATGCATCACCGCGGCGATCTGTTCGAACGGCATCGCGAAAACGTCGTGCAGCACGAAGGCGACACGCTGCGCCGGGGACAGCCGGTCGAGCACGACGAGCAGCGCGCTGCTCACCGACTCCGTCAGCAGCGCGTCCTCGTCGGCCGGCGCCGACGCCGTCTGGGCCAGCCGGTCCAGTTCGTCGGGCCCGGCGAGGGGTTGTTCGGCGCGACGCTTGCGCACCCGAAGGTGGTCGAACGCCTCGCGCGCGGTGATCGTCGTGAACCAGCCCGTGAGATTCTCCACGGCGTCGAAGTCGGCACGACTAGCCTTGAGCCACGCCGACTGCACGGCGTCCTCGGCGTCGGCCACCGAGCCCAGCAGCTGGAACGCGACCGACCTCAGATGTCGTCGGTCGGCGTCGAAACGCGCCGCCAGATCCGCCAAATCCCTTGTTGCGCTCATGGGTCACCTTTTCCGCGCGAAAGCCGTCAAGAAGGTGACCGCGTCCAACGGACTTCCTGTGGCAAAGGAGACAAGCACCATGACCTTACCGATTGTGCGCCGTGGCGCGCAGCGTGCGCACCCGACCCGCCGGTGCGGAATTTGCTGCGCGACAAAGGATTGGCCCAGATGAACACCGCACTTGTCGTGATCACGCTGATCACCGCCGCGATCACCGCCGCGATCGCCATCGCCGACTTCGTTCCGGCGCGATTCGTGCTCGCGAACTCTGCCGAGGTCGGGGTGCCGCGGTCGTGGTTACCGGCGCTTGGCGCGGCGAAGTTGGCCGGAGCCGCCGGCATCGTTGTCGGCCTCGTGGGTCCGTGGCAGTTGGGCGTGGCGGCCGCCGCGGGCCTCGTTGCATTTTTCGTCGGGGCGGTGGCGACCCACCTGAGGGCGCACGTCCTGTACAACATCGCGTTTCCGGGCGCGTACCTGTGCCTGTCCGCGGCATCGCTGGCGTTGATGGTGGTCGTGCGACAAGCCTGAAACCGGTGGATCAGGCGGGAAAATACCTGATCCGGTTGATGGCGTTGCCGCGCCAAGCCATGTCGGCGAACACGATGGCGCGCCCGTGACCCGAGTTGAGTGAGACGGCCACGGTGGGGCCGGCGCTGTTCATCTTGGTTGCGCCGACCCCGTCCAGTTGCTCCATCAGTTCGGCCAGCTCGAGCGGGTCACGATCGCCCAAAGTTATTGCGGCATCCGAGGACAGCACTCGCGCCGCGGAGAAGCTGTCTTTCCGCGCGACTGCGTCGAGGAACGTCGTCAGCAGCCGCTGGTGGCGCGCTCCCACCCGCCGGAATCCGGCCGCGAAACCCGCGGTGCCACGCCAGCCTTGATTGCTCAACAGCCCCTTGGACAGGTTCAGGGCGGGCCGCAGGGCACCCGAACCCGTGCGCAGGAACTGCAACATCATGGCGGGAAGCTCCCAGTAGGCGCGCAATTCGCCAATCTTCCACTCGCCGTTGGCTTCTCGGAGGTCGTAGCGCAGGAAGGCGGGAATGTACATCGTCACGGCCGAACCCATCGCCACCTCGAGCTCGAGGTCGCGCAGCACCGTCGTGCCCACGACGATGTCGAGATCGCGATGGAACTTGATGTCACGCGGACCGATGAAGGTGTCGTAGAAGCGCCCGATCTGCTCGTGCCCCACATGCGGTCGCGAGCCCACCGGGTCCTCGATCCGGCCGTCACCGGTGAACAGTCCCACCCACCCGGCGCGATCGTGCGCGGCGGCCGCCTGCGGCGAACGCTCCACGGCGGCGAGCAGACCTTGCCGATCCAGCGGCACCACCATTAGGGTCCCCCAACCAGCTCGATGCCGGCGGAGCGCATTTCTGCCAGCGCCTCGGCAGCCGAGTCCGCGGCGGCGGCCGCGGTCAGGTCCAGCAGCACCCTGGTGGTCAGGCCTGCCGCCGCCGCGTCCTCGGCGGTCCGTCGCACGCAGAAGTCGGTGGCGATGCCGACGACGTCGACCTCGTCGACCCCCCGCCGCCGCAACCACCTCAGCAGTGTCGTCCCGTGCTCGTCGACGCCCTCGAAACCGCTGTAGGCAGCGGCGTGAGCGCCCTTGCGAAAGACTGCGTCGAGGTGGCGGATGTCGAGGTCCGGGCGAAGATCCGCGCCCGCGCTTCCGGCGACGCAGTGCACGGGCCAGGAGGATGAATAGTCCGGGTGTTCGGAGAAATGATCACCCGGGTCGATGTGGAAGTCCTGGGTCGCCACGACGTAGTGGTAGCCCGGGTCACCGGAAAGATAGGTGTTGATCGCCGGCGCCAACTCGGCGCCGCGGGCCGTCGGCACCGAGCCGCCCTCGCAGAAATCGTTTTGCACGTCGACGATGATCAACGCTCGCACGCGCTCCACCCTATCGGTGTGCACCGTGATGTCGATGCGGGTCTAGCTGGGGATATTGCCGCCGCGGTTTGCTCGACAGACAGCCGGGTAATACACGGGCCATGGTGCTCAGGAGAATCGCGCGACCCCTGTTATCAGTGGCATTCATCGGGCAAGGAGTCAATTCGCTGCTCAATCCCAAATCGGCGGCGGAGGCCGCCGCGCCGGCAGTGGACGGCCTTCAGGCGCTGCCGGATTCGGTGAGCAGCAGCATCCCCAGCGACCCGGAGACGGTCGCGCAGATCACCGCGGCCGTTCAGATCGGCGGCGGCCTGCTGCTTGCCACCGGCAAACTCCCCCGCATCGCGTCGGCGGCGCTCGCGGTGACGGTGTTGCCCGCCAACCTCGGGACGCATTCGTTCTGGAACGAAAGTGACCCGGTGGCCAAAGCCCAGAAACGCCAGCAGTTCCTCACCGACCTCAGCCTGGTGGGGGGACTGTTGATCGCCTCCGCCGACACCGCTGGCAAGCCCTCGCTCGGCTGGCGTGGCCGGCGAGCGGCCGAACGGCTCTCGGAGCGGGTGTCGTCGGCGTGGCCCGGTTCCGACGACGCCGATTTCTCCGAGCTGGGTGATCGGATCGCCCACGGCTTGCAGGTCGGCGCCGAACGGGGCCGCGAACTGGCCAGCACCGCCGCAGAGCGCGGCGCGCCCTACGCCGAAGCCGCACTCGAACGCGGCCGTGAACTGGCCAGCACCGCGGCGGAACGCGGCGCGCCCTACGCCGAAGCCGCACTCGAACGCGGCCGAGAACTGGCCAGCACCGCGGCGGAACGCGGCAGGCCGTTGGCGAAGAAGGCCCGCAAGCGCGGGGAGCAATGGGCCGACGAGGCCGCCGACCGCGCCGCATATCTGGCGGAGAAGGCGCGTAAGCGCGGCGAAGACCTCGCCGATGACGCCGCCGACCGCGCCGCGCCGCTGGCCAAGAAGGCCCGCAAACGCAGCGAGAAACTGGCCAAGAAGGCCCGCAAGCGCAGCGAGAAGCTGGCCGGCACGGCGCGAGCGCGCGGCGAGGAGTTAGCCGAAACCGCCCGTCAGCGCGGCACCGACCTGGCCGACAGCGCTCGCGAGCGGGTCGGCAGTCAGGTAGACACCGGCCGCCGCAAGCTGTCCTGGTAGCCACCGGAGCGGGCAGGCCGGTTAGTCGGGCCAGCGCGCCCGCAGATTCTCCGGCGCCCACGTGGGCCATTGGGGCGCGCCGGCAGTAAGGCCGCCGTTGAGTCGCGCCACGATACGCGGGCCGCGAAGTCTGCTGTTGTCGTAGACCGTGGCGAGGTCGGACAGGGCGATGGCCTCGGCGACCGGTATCCACAGCCGGCGATGGCGCTGCCGAATCTTGGCTTCCGGCACGTCGTGTCCGCCCGCCGCCACGCGGTGCCGGACGCGTTCCACTGCAAGGCCTTCCGGGATGAGCAGCACATGCAGCGCGACGGTGAAGCCCGCGCCGCGGGCTTCGTGGATGAGGTCCAGCTTGGACGGATGGGAAAACACCGTTTCGGCGATGAAGGACCGGCCCAGTTCGATCAGCTTTGTCCGGGTGTCCGCGGCGATGCGCGCGGCCTCGTAGGCGTGCGACGCCGGATCGTTCGGCCAGCGTTGCCTCGCGATCTCGTCGGCGTTGACCACGAGGCTTCCGGGCAACAGTGGGGCCAGGGTGAACGCGATGAACGTGGACTTACCGGCGCCGTTCGGCCCGACCACCAGATCAAGTCGATCCATCGGACCGCCGGACCGCCGACGAACGCCGGGTCAGCGCCCGGCCACGAGCACCACCGCGGCGCCGTCCGGGCGGTGCTCGACGATCTCGCCGTCGTCGTTGAGGGCCACGGTGGTCACCCCCTGCCCGGCAAGCGTCGCCCCGTAGTCGGCGCGCCCCAGGCTTTCTTCGATGGCCGCGGAGACCTCGGCGTTGAACACCACGCCCTCCTCGACCGTGAGTTCGCTGGTCGCCAGGTGGCCGGCGAGTGCGGCTTCGACCCGTCGCCGCGACGCGGTGTGCTGGCTGGACACCGCTCGCCCGACCCGCGCCCAGTGGTCGAGTTGCTGCTTTGCCGAGCGGCTTTGGCGGGCACCCTCGGCCGCCGCGCTGTCCATCAGGTCGGACGCAACCCGCGTCACACGATCGACGGCCCCGGCCATGACGTCCTCCAATGCAACATTTTGCGACAAGCTGTAGCATAATGCTACACGGACGGCTCCGCCCCAGCTAGTCGCGACGCTTCACCACGATATCCACGATCGCGTCGACGTCGGGGCCGATGTCGAGGATCATGCCGGCCTCGTCGGGACCGAGGGGTTCCAGGGTGTCCAGTTGGGAGCGCAGTAGCGCGGCCGGCATGAAGTGGGCGGTGCGGGCGGCCAGCCGGCCGCCGATCAGTTCCGCCGAACCGGAAAGGTGCAGGAACGTTACCCCTGGGCAGTGCGCGCGCAGCTGGTCGCGATATGCCCTTTTCAGCGCTGAACAACTGGCCACGCCGCCGTCGCGGTGGGCGGCCAACCAGTCGCCGACCCGCTCCAACCAGGGATAGCGGTCGTCGTCGTCGAGCGGTTCGCCGGCCGTCATCTTGGCGATGTTGGCCGGCGGATGCAGGGTGTCCGCGTCGACGAACGGGACCCGCAGGCGCCGCGCGAGCGCCGCGCCCACCGTCGATTTGCCCGATCCGGAAACGCCCATCACCACAACGGGAGCCGGTTCGCTCACTTAAGTCTGCTCGCCGA
Source organism: Mycobacterium sp. NGS11 (assembly GCF_059813315.1). Taxonomy (NCBI): domain Bacteria; kingdom Bacillati; phylum Actinomycetota; class Actinomycetes; order Mycobacteriales; family Mycobacteriaceae; genus Mycobacterium; species Mycobacterium sp. NGS11. The sequence goes on along the minus strand of NZ_JCALEJ010000003.1, from coordinate 132,680 downwards.
GGTTGCGGTTCCACTCCAGCCAGCCGACACCGCTACGCCCGTCGGCGGTGCTGATCGTCGCCCAGACGCGCGGAAACTGGCTGGCCCGCCCGTCCGTCGCGACGAGCCGGACCGGGGCCTGACCGCGCACGTCCACGGTCGCGGTGATCTGCCCCGGCTCCAGCGCCAGTGTCGCGTCCAGCGGTAATCCGTTGTCGGCGAACGACTCCCGTGAGTCGACGGTCTGCAATTCGGTGACCTTGCCGTCGGCACCCTGGGTGTAGCCGATGCTGAACGCGGGCGCCCCGGGGATCCGGATATTCACGCCGTGCAGGTGGGTGCCGTCGTCCAGGTGCAGCGCGCTCCACAGCCAATCCATGCCCCACCAATCGCGCACCCCCCACGAGTGATCACGTTGGCCCGCAACGGATTCCACGCGGTAGTGGCGGTCGTCGATCGTGACGCCACCCGAGACGGTGCACGGGATTTCGTAACGCGTGGTCAGGCCGTACTTGTACGGCGTGCCGTCGGTGGCCCAGACCAGGCTCATGGTCAGCTCGGCCGGGGTTCCGGGCTCGCCCCGCAACAACGCCGACGGATCCGCATAGGACTGGGCCCGCGCCCGCACGTCGACGCGGTAGCTCTGCAGGGGCACGTCGGCGGAGTGGCCGAGCTCGAGGTCGTCGGTGCGCAGGGTCCATGGGTCCGACGGCAGCGGCACTTGCGCGTCGACGGCGACGGTGGGCATGTCGGGTCCGCACAACAGCACGTGCACCCACGCGGTGTGCTCGTTGGCCACCCTGCCGAGCCGGAACCAGCCGCCCAATCCCTGTGCCGCATCGGCGAAATCGGCGTACCAGCTCTCACTCCACAGCGGTTCGGCGGTGGGATCGTGGGCGAGTTCGTCCGCGGCCGACGGCCGCAACGGCTCGGGCGCTACCGCTTCGGGCAGCGTCGACAGCGCATCGATGTCGAGGACGTGGTCGCAGTGCCGGCGCAGCATCGTCATGAACATCTGGTCGCCGCGGTCGGTGCGCTCGACCAGCATCGACGAGACGATCGCCATCATCACCCCGAAGAAGCTCTGCCGCCGTACACCGTCGGCGACGTCGGCCAGGCTGAGTGGCGCCCGCGGACCGAGCGCCTCGTGGTAGGCCCGCAGCAGCGTGTCGTAGTGCTGTCGGCGGTCCTCGGTGGGCAGCGCGCAACCGAGGAAGTAGGCGAGGTCGGTCAGGGCCGGGCCCCAGGACACGGTCTGCCAGTCGACCACCGTCAGTGCGCGGTCGGCGCCGTCGGTGCCGAACAGCATGTTGTCCAGGCGGTAGTCGCCGTGCACCAGGCCCTGGACGCGCCCGCGCCCGGACGCCTCCGCCGCGCCCTCCTTTTCCAAGGCCAGGTAGCCGTCGAACGCGGCAATCAGGCGCTCGCACACCACGCGGTGCTCCGGCGCGATCTGGTCGCCGTAGCGGTCGACGAAACCCGCATACAACGGGGTGATCATGGCCTGGTTCAGCGGAGCCGCGCGGTTGAGCCACGGCGCGTCGGCCAGCGAGACGTCGCCGAGCAGCGGCCCGTGCAGCCGACCCAGTTCGACGGCCCCGAGGTGGGCCTGTTCCACTGTGGCGCCGGCGATTTCGTCGCCCACGACCGCCGGGCCGGCGTCCGCCAGCAACAGATCGAACACGCCTGTCGAGGTGTCGACCGCGGCGTGATAGCAGGGCGCGACGGGTCCGCCCAGACGAGGCGCGATCTCGCCGTAGAAGCGCACCTCCCGCTCGTAGAGCCCAAGCGCCAGGCCGGTCTGCCGGCTGACCGGATCGGTGGCCGCGACCTTCAGCACCACCGACTCGGGCCCCTCCGCGGATCTTTCGGCATAACTGAGCCGGACGCGATAGCACTCGCTCATCTGGCCGGTACCGATGCGCTCCACCGAGAAATCGGCGATCGGTCCGGTGCCGATGACCGCGGCCAGCCAGGAGGCGGTGAGATCACTGGGTCGTTCGATGACTTGCTCGGTCTCGGCGTGCATGGGGTCAGGGTGCCAGTTCACCGGGCCAATGAGAAGCCGTCCCATGCCATTCGGCGATGTGGGTGTGGATCGAACTCGACGCGGGACTTGCGGTCGAACACCATCACGGCGCGGTCTTCGGCGGTGTAGAGGGGCCAGCCCTCCCCCGGCACCCCGGTGCGGCTGAACGCGCGCCACCGGCGCTGCACCTGGTTGCTGACCCGCAACGCGGCCCGCTGGTCCGCCGCCGCGGTCAACAACGCGCCGAACCTGGTCCGGTAGACGTCGAAGACCGCGAGCAACTCCGTGGCGTGGGTGGCACCGAAACCGGACCAGCGCAGCGTGCGCGGGGCGTAGTCATACCGGTAGAGGTACGTCGGGGCATGGCCGCTGTGGGCCTCGGCGATCTGCCATGCCGCCGAGGCGAAGGCGAAGTCACCGCCGAGCTGGATGCAGGCATTCCGGCCGGGATAGTCGGGATATGCAGCGGTAATGCGTTCGCGGATAGCGGGTTCCGCCTCGGCCAGCAGCTCTTCGACCATCGTTTCGTTGGTCGGCAGCATCGTCAGGAACCGGGTGAACAATCGGCCCTCTTCGGCATTCGTGCCCACAATCAAAGGAACCTTGTGGGCCGCGCCCCGCCGCATCGCCTCGACCGGGTCCATCGGCAGGATGTCGTCACCGAAGACGGGGCCGATCGGAAAGGCGCCCAGCCTGTCTTGCATGCCTTCGTCGATCAATCGGTGCTGGGTTTCCACCAGCTGGGCCGCGGATACTTGCATCAGTGCGTCGGCGGCATCCTGTCTGCGCACCCCGAGCAGGTTGGCGAAGCGATTCGCGAACTCTGCCGCAACCTCTTTCGACCGCACCAGGCCCGAGGCCGGGCTTTCCGAGATCGCCCGCGCGAACAATCCCTCGGCGGCGGGCACCGCCAGCAGTGAGGCGGTGATGCACGCGCCCGCGCTCTCGCCGAAGATGGTGACGTTGTCCGGGTCGCCGCCGAAGCCCGCGATGTTGTCGCGAATCCACTGCAGCGCCAGCACCAGGTCGCGCAGATACAGGTTGCTGTCGATGGTGATCTCCGGCGTCGACAGCGACGAAAAGTCCACGCACCCCAGCGCGCCCAGCCGGTAGTTCACGGATACGTACACGCATCCCCGGCGTGCCAGGGCCGCCCCGTCGTACAACGGTGTCGCCGAGCTGCCCATGAAATAGCCGCCACCGTGGATGAACACCATGACGGGCAGCGGTCCCTCGGCAGCGCGCTCGGGGGCCACGACGTTGAGGGTGAGGCAGTCCTCGCTCATCGGCTGATAGCGCCCGCCCAACCGCGACATGCCGAGCAGGGTGTAGCGGCGCTGTTGGGGCGCGCAATTGCCGAAGCCGTGGCAGTGCCGGACACCCGACCACGGCTGGGCCGGCTGCGGCGCCCGAAACCGCAGGCTTCCCACGGGTGGACGGGCATAAGGGATCGACCGCCACCGAGTGACCCCGTCGCGGGTGAAGCCCTCGACCGTGCCGATGGCCGTGCGTGCGCGGACAGTGCGGTGATGCATAACCCGACGGTAACCGACATGACGGCCGTAACGCGCGCACAGCGCCTTATTTGCCCGGCGCGGCGGTTAGCCTGACTGAATGCGGATAGCTGCGATGATCGCCGCGGCATTACTGGTCGCCGGATGCACACACGGCACGGGCGGCCATTCGGGGCCCACCGGAAGCACCGACAAGTCATCCACCGGGGCGCCGGGGAACACCTCACCGGGCCCATCCGCCGCGCCGGCCGCGGGTGCGGCGATCTCCGACGTCATCGCCTGGGTCGAGGCCGGTCACGCCGCCGATCCGAGCCGTTTCCACGCGGCCACCCGCGACGGGGTCACCACGCCGCTGGGCAACGACATCGCACTGACGGCGATGGCGGGCAAGGTCTCCTGCATGACCGATGCGAAACACACCGGTGGTGCGCTGGCCTGCCTGGTGAGTCTGACCAATCCGCCACCGGCTCCCGCGACGGCGTATGGCCAATGGCAGGGCGGTTGGATCGGCTTCGACGGGATGAACCTGCAAGTCGGATCCGCGCGAGCCGATCCCGGTCCATTCATCAACGGCAACGGACCGGAACTGGCGAACGGAGATTCGCTGTCCTTCGGTGATTACCGGTGCCGCGCCGACCAAGCGGGCCTGTACTGCGTCAACTACGCGCACCAGTCGGCGGTCAAATTCAGCCCCGCCGGCATCGAGCCGTTCGGCTGTCTGAAGTCGGCGCCACCACCGGATGGTGTCGGCACCGCGTTCAGCTGCTGAAGCCGGCCGTCAAGGTCGCGAAGAGCTCGCTCATCTCGTCGGCGGCTCCGCCCGGCACGGTGTAGCCGGCTTCGTCGCGGATCTCGTCGAGATGGTCGCGCACGTCCTCGATGGACAATCCGGGGCGGTAGAAACCCTTGGTCCTGCCGATGAAGAACCGTGAAACTTGGCCTGCCCCAACGGTATAGATCTCTCCCGACACCGCACAATCCCGGTGGGTCAGGTAGGCCGCCACGGGAGCCACCGACGCGGGATCCAGTCGCCGTAGGTATGGACCCACCAGGTCATCCAGTACCGCTTGCGCGGCGGGACCGTCGGGCTGCGCGGCACCGTCCAGGGAGTGCACCAGCATCCGCGTGTGGGCGATCGGGGCGATGGCGTTGACCTTGATGTCGCGACCGGCGGCTTCGGCGGCCAGTACTCGGGTCAGGCCGATCAATCCGGCCTTCGCCGAGCCGTAGTTGCTCATACCGGCGGCCCCCAAGATTCCGGCAGCCGAACAGGTGTTGAGAATGCGGCCATAACCTTGCTCGCACATCGCTTTCCACGCTGGCCTCGTCACGTAGCAGGCGCCCTTCAGATGCACATCCAATAGCGGTTCGAAGCGGTCGGCGGTCATGTCCTCGAAGGGCGCGTCCCGCACGATTCCGGCGTTGTTGATCACGATGTCGATTCGTCCCCATGCGCTCAGGGCGGTGTCGACGATCGCCTGACCGCCTTCGGGATTGGTGACGCTGTGGTTGTCGGCGACGGCCGCGCCGCCCCGGTTGCGGATCTCGTCGACCACGGCGCCCGCCGCCGCGGCGTCGGATCCCTGCCCGGTCACCGAGCCGCCGATATCGTTGACGACGACGCGCGCGCCCCGCGAGGCAAGCAGCAGGGCGTATTGCCTGCCCAGACCGCCACCTGCGCCGGTGATGACGGCGACCTGGTCGTCAAACCGCAGTTCGCCGCTCACCAGCGCACCGGAAGTTCTTTCATGCCATAGATGTTGGCGTCTTTGAAGCTCAACCGCTCCGGCGCCACCGCCAGTTCGAGGCCGGGCAGTCGGCGTGCCAGCGTCGCGAACGCGACCTGCATTTCGACGCGGGCGAGATTCGCTCCGATGCACTGATGGACGCCGTAGCCGAAGCCCAAGTGCCCGCGGGTGTTTCGGTCGGCGTCGAAGGATTCGGGATTGGCGACGAACTCCGCGTCCCAGTTCCCGGCGAGCAAGCTCATCATCACATACTCCCCGGCGCGAATCAGCTGACCGCCGATCATCAGGTCTTCGGTCGCCACCCGATCGACCTGGCTGTGCACGATGGACAGGTAGCGCATGAGCTCTTCGACGACGTTCGCGATGACGGCAGGGTCCTCGGTGTGGCCCAGGCGCTCGAAGACATCGGGATGTTCCAGCAGCGCAACCGTTCCCAGCGAGATCATGTTGGCGGTGGTCTCGTGGCCGGCCTGCATCATGATCACGCCGGTCATGGCCGTGGTGGCGCGGTTGAGCTGACCCGTCGCCACGTATTCGGTGACCAGGCGGCTGATCAGGTCGTCGCCGGGTTCGCGGGCCTTACGTTCCACCAACTCCTCGATGTAGGCGTACATGGCGCCGAAGGCCTGTCCCTTTTCCGCATCGGTGGACCTCTGGTCGAGCCCCTTCGTGGTGTTGAACTGGAAGAGTTCAAGATCTTCCGGTGGTACTCCCAGCAGCAGCGCGATCACCATCGACGGGACCGGTAAGGCGAATTCGCGCACCAGGTCGGCCGGGGCGCCATGCTCAATCATCTGGCCGAGGTAGTGGTCGACCCATTCCTGGATCTGCGGCCGCATCGACTCGCAACGCCGGAAGGTGAAGTTGCTGGTCATCATGCGCCGCAGTCGGTGATGCTCGGGATCGTCGGTCCGCGCGAACATCACCGGGACCTTGTTGTCGTCGTCCTTCGGCATGATCGAGTCCGGAATGGTCTTCGCGGACAGGCGAGGATCGACAAGCGCCGCCCTGATGTCCCGGTAGCGGCTGACCACCCACACCGGGTTTCCCTGGAACATCGCCCGTCGTAGCCCGGGACCGTCTCGCCATTCCTGGAACTCGGGCGGGGGCGCGAGCGGGCAGGTCGCTGGCCGCGGGATGGGCAGTGCGGGTAGGCCGGCGTCGGGGCACACTTCCGAAGTTGTTGACATGAACCGCATTTCCTCTTAAGTGTCACCTGACTGCCAGTTATCGAGCGTAAAGCCAGCCTAGTTGGCAGTCAACCGTCAGTTACGCTGGGCACCATGACCGCGGTTGAGGATCGGCCGTTGCGGGCCGACGCGGCGCGCAACGTCGAGCGCATCCTGCGTGCGGCACGCGAGGTGTACGCAGAGTTGGGACCCGACGCGCCGGTCGAGGCCGTCGCGCGTCGCGCCGGCGTAGGTGAGCGGACCCTCTACCGCAGATTTCCGGCAAAGGCCGACCTGGTCCGCGCCGCCCTGGATCAGAGCATCGCCGAGGACCTCACCCCGGTGATCGACAGCGCCCGCCTCGCCAAGGACCCGCTGCTGGGTCTGACCCGACTGATCGAAGCGGCGATCTCGCTGGGGGCGCGCGAACACCACCTGCTGACCGCCGCGCGCCGGGCCGGGTCACTCACGTCCGACATCTCGGTGTCGCTCAACGCCGCTCTCGGCGAGCTCGCCCGAGCGGGCCAGCGAGCCGGCAGCGTCCGCGGCGACCTCGTCACCGACGATCTGCCCCGCCTGGTCGCGATGCTCTTCAGCGTGCTGTCGACCATGGATGCGGACAGCGACGGTTGGCGACGGTATGTCGCGCTCGTCATCGACGCGATATCGGTCAACGATCGGCGGCCGCTGCCTCCCGCCGCCGCCCTGCGTTATGAGGTGCGGCCGGACAGTTGGCCCCTGTAACCGGTCGGGAGCTCAGCCGGCCGGCAAGCCCGCTTTGACCGCGGCCTCTTGCTTGCGCGCGAGATCGAGCATGACATCGGCCGGTGTGGGATTGCCGATGACGCAGTCGGACTCCAGGTCGACCATGGCCCGGCCCACGACGAAGACCGCCTCGGAGATCTCCATCGGGTTGGCCGGGTCGGTCCCCTGGCCGATCACCAAAAACCCCTTGGTGCCGACGTCGATCGGCTGCTGCTCCCCGTTGACCTTCTTGCCGACGACATCGCGCATGTTCGCCGCCGTCTGGTTGGCCGTGCCCGCGTCGGGAAAAACCGCGATGGTGTCGATGATGGTGCGCTTGCCGTCGGGGTTTTTGAAAACCTGTCCCACGCCGGTGATGCCGCTGGGATTCTGGCTCGGCGGCCCGTCGGCCGTGGCGTTGGGGCCGATGTCGCTGGGCTTGATCAGCAGGTGGCTGTAGTCCGCCGGCGCTCCCGGCGATGCCGGCGCGCTCGCCGAGGAGCTGAACGAGGTGGCCGGCGACGAGGCCGAACCCGATGGTGCCGTGGTGTTCTTGTCCCCGCCGCAGCCCACCACCGTCGCGCTGATCAACACCGCGGTAGCCGTCATGCCAAGGGCGGACGCCCGCACCGTATTCATAAGGCTCTCCTTTGAGAAGTCAGCTATTTGTATCCCTTACCGGACGCGTAATCAGCGCGACACACGAAATTCCTTCGACGAACGAATGTCATCTGCAGCCCAGCCTATGGGCATGACGCGAGCTGGGGTAAGCGCACGCGTTTGCCAGCGGCGTGACTTCGTTGTTCGGAGTCCTAGCTGATGGTCACGCCCGCGTCGATTTTGAACTGCAGGCCCGTTACGTACCTGGACTCATCCGACAGCAGGAACAGCACCGCGTGGCTGACGTCCACCGGTTCGATGGCCGGTGTGGGCATCGCGTTGACAAAGGTGGGAATCAGGTCGGGTCGTTCCTCGGAGAAGACGGCTCCGATCGACGGGGGGATCATGCCGGTCGGGCACCCGGTGGGGTGCACGGAATTGACGCGCACGCTCTTCGCGGCCAACTCGTTGGCCAACGCCAACGTCAGGCCCACGACACCGTGCTTGGCAGCGGTGTAAGGATGCTGCAGTGGAAAGCCTTTGATGGCGCCCGCGGAGCTGATATTCACCAGGCTGCCGCCACCTTGGTCGAGCACATGCGGGATCGCCGCCGCACACGTGTTCCAGGTTCCGATCAGGTTGACATCGACGACCGTGCGCCAGTCGTCGGGAGTTGTGGTGTTCCAAGGCCCGACGGTCAACACACCGGCATTGGCCACCGCGCCGTCCAGGCCGCCCAATTCGCTGACGCCATCATCGACGGCCTTGCGCAACGCGACATCGTCGCGGACGTCGACGATATGACTTACGCACCGCCGGCCCAATCCCCTCACCAGCTGTACCGTTTCGGCGAGATCTTCCTTTGTGGCCAGCGGATATTCGATCTGCGGCAGGGATCGGCAGATGTCGACCAAGATCAGATCGGCGCCCTCTTGCGCAAGCCGCAGTGCGTGGCTGCGCCCCATGCCGCGGGCGGCGCCGGTGATCAGAATGCGTTTTCCTACAACGCGTCCCGAGGGCGATGTCGACATACCAGGGATCCGGCTACCGTTCGGTCCACATCAGCCCGCGCATCGTCGCGGACAGCGGGATGTCCTCGACACCGATGAGCCCCTGGGGCGCACGGCACACCCAGTCGATCGCGTTGACGACGCGGCCGGCCGTCGAAATGCAGCCGGCATCAGTGGAATCGAACACAGGGTGGGAAACGTGGGTGTTGATTTCGACCCGGGGTTCGCCTTCCACGACGACGCGATGCACACCGGTATGACCCTGGGGCGGAAATTCCCAGTCGGGCGCGGCGGCCTGGGTGAGCCTGGTGACGTGCTCGAGGGTGATGACCGGCTCGCCGTCGCGGACGCCTTCGGTGGCGAACCGGACGGCGGCCATCTGCCCCGGCTGCACCGTCATCATGGTGCACTCGATGCGCTCCCGGGTGTACCAAGGTTCGACACGCTGGCGCAGGTCGTCGAGCTTGATGTCGAGGTTGTCCGCCAGACTGCGGACCTGACCGCCCCACATCGACACGATCACCCCGGGCAAGAACATCATCGGCGAGTCGTCATCCGGGGTGGTGCCGAATCCCATTGCGGCGCCGGTGAATTCGGCATCGTCGTAATTGCCGTAGTCGAAGATCTCCTGCACGGTGATCGATGACACCCGGGTGGTCAGGCTGACCGCGGAGTGCACCAGCGTATCGCCGGAGAATCCGGGGTCGATGCCGTTGACATACAGCGAGGCGTTGCCGGCCGCGCAGGCACGCTCCAGGGGCTCGCGTAACCAATCGTCGCAGTGGCGGGGCGTGACCAGCCAGACCATCGATGTACCGACCACATTCGTGCCCGCCGCGAGGAACTTGGCCATCTGCTCGATGGCTTCCATCTGGCGCGTTTCGCCCTGCGAGGTGTAAACCACGCAGTCGGCGCCCAGGCCTACCAACGCGTCGATGTCGTCGGTGGCGACGATGCCGGTCGGTTCGTGCAGTCCGCACAACTGCGCCGCGTCCTGACCGACCTTCGCCGCGCTGGAGGCGTGCACTCCGACCAGTTCGAGGTCTGGTCTGCCGATGACGGCTCGCAACGAATGCCGGCCGACGTTTCCGGTGGAGAATTGAATGACTCTGCGCATTACCCTCGTCCTTCCGGCGGTGGGTGAAGACCCATCATGGCGCGTTCACTGAAAAGCGCAGATCAGTAGTCGGGTATCGGCAGCGGAGAATTGTTCGAGTCGATGCCGCCGTCGACGTGAAAAGTCGCGTTGGTCGCGTAGCAGTCGCGGGTGCACAGATATACCGCGAGCCGTCCGAGGTCCTCGACGTCGCCCAGCCGATGCAACGGTGTGGCCTCTTGCATCTTCTCCAGCGACCCCGGCATCAGGTCCAGGCTGCCCTTCAGACCGTCGGTGGCGAAAGAACCCAAAGCAATGGCGTTGACGCGGATTTTGGGCGCGAGTTCTTGCGCCATGGCGCGGGTGAGCGCCTCGAGGCCGCCCTTCGCGACGCAATAGGCGGCCAATGCCCGGATGCCGAACCGCGCCGATCCCGACGAGATGTTGATGATTGAGCCGTGCCCCGCACTGAGCATGTGCGGGGCCGCGAGCTGACTCATGATGAAGGCCGACGTCACGCACCAGTCGAACGTATGGCGGAAATCTTCGTCGGTGATATCCAGGAATCGCGCGTAGGTGGCACCACCGACATTGTTGACCAGGATGTCGATGCGGCCGAACCGATCCATGGCGCTGTTCACCACGCGCTCCGAATCCGGACGGCTCATCGCATCCGCTACGAGCGCCAGACCCTTGCCGCCCGCGGTCTCGATACCCTCAATCGTGCCAACGATATCCGCCTCGGTACGCGCGGTCCCGACGATCGTGGCGCCCGCCTCCGCCAACACGCGCGCGATGCCCGCTCCGACACCCTTGCCGGCGCCCGTGACGATCGCGACTTGCCCGTCGAGCCGGAATTGCTCCAATGCCATGCCGGGCTCCCTCGATCAGATGTGTGCGCCGTTCAATTTATGAAGCTTGCTGACTAAAGTCAATGATCAGCCTTTGCCAGACATCTGTTACCGTCACGACGGTCCGAGAATGCTCAAGTTGTGCAAGCCTTTCTGGCCGAGACACGGCATACTGGTCGAGTTAGCCTCAAAGCTCTTACATGAGCCAGGTCAACCGTGAGGAAAGAAATGGCTGTGACGGATCGGCTGTCGGCGCGGGAAGCTAAGCGCCTGCAGACCCGGGAGCGTTTGATGGGCGCCGCGATCGCGGAGTTCGCGCGCGCCGGCATGGCCGAAGCCGACGTGGCCGCGATCGTGGCCGCGGCGGGCGTCGCCCACGGAACCTTTTTCTTTCACTTCCCCACCAAGGAACATGTGCTGCTCGAGCTGGAGCGTCGCGAAGAGGACCGCATTGCCAAGCAGTTCGCACAATCCTTGAAGTCCAAGCACGATCTGGCTTCCGCGTTGAATGAGGCGGTCCGCCTGGTGGTCGGGTTGGAACGCAGACTGGGCGATCGGCTCTTCAATGACTTTCTCGCGCTGCATTTCTCCCAGACCCGACCGCAGACCGAAGACGGCCGGGATCACCCGCTGATCGTGCTGGTCGCGCAGGAGATCGCGCAGGCCCAGGAGCGCGGCGAGACGTATCCGGATGTGAACCCCATGAACAGTGCGGTGTTCTTTTTGTTGGGTCTCTACGCCCTGTTGATCACCACCAACCACTGGCCGACGGGCCACGCCCTGCTGGAAGACTACGTGGCGAGGACATTGCGCAGCTTGAAGCCCTGACCCGCAACGCCTTTCGTGTTTAGCGCACCACGCCGAGCAACGGCACGAGGCCGAGTTCCTTGTGGGTGAGAAAGCCCGGCGCGGCATCGCAGACGGCGGGAACCGTGTTCGCCGGACCCATCGCGGTCCACGTGTAGCCCGGCTTGGGGTAGTTGCCCTGTGGGTCGGCCGGCGCCTGCAGGATCAGCTCGGTGGGTTCGTCGCCGTCGATCACGATGCGGTAGTGGTAGTGCCCGCCCCAATCCGGCTGCGGTTCGATGGCGTCGTAAGAGTCCATGGTGTACATCTCGTGGAAGGTGATGAGGGGCTTGTTGTCGACCCACGTCGTCCACTGGTGATGTTGCGAGGCGACGGTGCCTTTCTTGATCGTGCCCTTGAAGCCCGGCATGTCGCTGGACGGCCCGCCCTCATACGGGATGTCGCGAATCGCCGTTCCCAGTTCGACGTCCGTCGTGTATTTGTCGACCGTCTTCCCTAGGCCGTCGACCACCATGGCCATCGATTGCGCGAAGAGCGGCCAGGCGTTGCCCAACAGATTCGGTCCCGCCCTGAACTCTTCGGGAGTACTCCCCATCCCCATCTCGTGCAGATACTTCAGCGTGTCCTTGCCGAAGTTCACCACCTCGTAGATGTGGATGGAGTCGATTCGGCTCACGATGCGAGCCAGCGTCAGAACCAGTAGGTCACCGGCAAAACCCGGGTTGACGCCCCCTGCGTGGAAAGACGTCCCGCCCTCGTGGCACGCCGCATCGATCTTGTCGATGTCGGCCTGGCTGTGCTCGGTGCGAAACCACCAGGCGCCCCCGGACGCGACGACGTTTTTGCCCGAGCGCAGCAGGCGGCAGACCTCGTCGGGATCCGACCACAAGGGCGCGTAGAACACGCAATCGGCGTCGAGCGCTTCGATTTCCGCCTTGTCGGTGGTGGCGAGCACCCCGATGGGCGCGACACCGACCAGCTCGCCGGCGTCCTTGCCCACCTTCTCCGGGCGGTTGCAGAGGACCCCGACCACCTCGTAGGCGGGGTTGTGCGCAAAATGGCGCAGTGCGATCGTCCCGACATTGCCTACGCCCCACTGGATCACGCGATACTTCTTGTCAGCCGGCGATTCGAGCGTCATTGCTACTCCTTCGGGGACCGGAAGGGCTCAGCGCTCGCTGAGCGTAGGCATCGCCGGAACTCCATGTCAACGATCCAGAGCTGACTTTTGTCAGCAGAAGGCGCCCACAGCAGCGACTTTTGCTGCACAGTTCGACAGTGCTGCCAATGTCGCATCAAGCAGCGGGCGCGGGCTTGCCCGCAGTCTTCTGCTGACTACAGTCAGCCTGTTATAGTGCACACGCCGATCCAATCACCGGAGGGTTCGTGAATCTGCCGAAGCTCGAGTCAACCCGCGCCGCGCAGACGGCCCCGACCATCGACGAGCACATGGAGCGCTCGCAACTCGCGCAGCGCCGGGCCGACAGATGGCTGATCTCCGGCAGTCTGCTGATCGGCACCGCGGCCCTCGGCATCTTCGGCCTACCGCTGTTCCTCTGGGGAGTGCGGTTGCTGCGCCGCGCCCAACGCGAAGGCCTCTCGGTGCGGCCCATGCTGGTCACGTTGCTCGGCTACCTCGTGATCATCGACGCAGCGATCAACACCGTCGGATGGGCGCTCGACCTGGTGGCGAATCACACCATCCTGGCCCGCGTGCTGCTCAACGGCTGGGGCAACATGTTCGATGCCGGCTACTTCTGGCACTACAACGAGCTGTGGGTCGGCGGTGCGGCCGGCCCGGGCGAGAAGGCCTTGGAAGTCGGCCTGATCCTGACCGTCTTCACGATGCGCATCGCCGCGGCCATCGGTTTCCTGCAGATGAAGCGCTGGGGGCACCAGTGGATGGTCATCACCTGCTGGATGGGCGTGGTCATCTGGATCACCTACGTCTTCAACATGACCATGTTCGCCGACGTGCGCTTCGCCGGCGTCGTGCTGCCGGTCGTCGGCTGGTGGCTCTACGACATCTTCTACATCACCCCCTTCCTCGCCATCCCCTACCTGCACACCGTCAACCGCGAGCTCTTCTCCGACTGAAATGCGCGAGCCGAAATCCACTACGTTACAGAGGAAGTCACATCATGGGTTATCTGTGGGAGATCCTTCGCTACGTCGCCGCGTGGGGTGGCACCGGCCTGATCATCTGGTTCTGGTACTGGCTGTTTTCCAACATCGGCACGTTCTGAGCGGGGGGCCGGCTAGGCGGGACGCACGGGATTCTTGCAATGGCTGACCAATCCGATGCGCACGCGATGGCGCTGGAACGCAGTTGCGCCGTAACGGCGGTCGCGCTGAGCGAGCAGCGTCGCGAAGGCGCACGGCTCGTCACGGGCCAGCGGCGCAGCTTCGGTTTGAACGCGGCGCTCACCTTCGTCCACGTCCCCTATCCCGTGCCGCCCGACTGGACACGCCGGGTGCTGACCTGCGGTGTGGCCCTGCAATGTTCACCATCGAAGGAACGCGTCACCGGCTACCGCCTCAACGAGCTGGCCGCCCGCGAGCTGTGTGCCCTCACGCTGATCGAGGCCGGCGTGGCGCTAGGCTGGATAGCGTCGCGATGGCCCGGCCTGCTCCCCGATATTCAACGGCTCCTCCCCGACCTGCACGCCGAGGCCGGCGACCTCGACGGCGCCGAGATACTCGATCGCGCAATAGCATTGGCGGCCAGCGGCCAGGCATTGCCGATTCATCCGCTGCTGGGCTCGTTACCCGTGGCATACACCGCCCCGCATGGGCTGGCAGACAAGCTGCGGCGCAGCTTCGGCAGGATGCCCTGGACCACAACACAGAAGCGAATTCCGCGGCCGTACTCGGTTCCCGTCGGCGGCGACGGCGGCGTCCGCAACCCGAACCTGCCGCCACCGAACCGCCCGCAGGACAACGATCTCGACATCACGCCGGAACACCGGCCCGGGATTCCCTATCCCGAATGGAACATGTGGACGCAGCGATTCATGCGCGACCACGTCGCCCTGATTGAGCGCGCCGAGCATGCTGACGGCCCGGGGACCCGCCGGGCCGTTCCGGTGGCCGTCGACGTACGCAAGTGGTTCGAAGAGCACACCCACCGCGCGATGACCAACCGCCTCGAGGACGGCGCCGACCTGGACGTCGACCAATACGTCAACCACTACATCGACCTGTCGGCCGGTGCGGCCAAGGAGCCGAGGGTATTCCGCGACCTGCTGCCCAGCAGCCGCGATGTGACCACCGCGCTGCTGCTCGACGGCAGCTCGTCGCTGGGGGTGCATGGCGGCCGCGTGTTCCAGCTCGAATTGGCCTGCGCTGACGCGCTTTCGCGGGCCATGACGCTGGCGCGCGAACGTCACGGCGTTTTTGTCTTCACCGGCAACACCCGTCATCGCGTCGAAGTGCGATGCCTGAAGGACTTCGAAGACCGCCGGTTCGTCCCGCCCAGCCGGCTGGGGCTCTCAACCCGGGGATACACCAGACTCGGTGCGCCACTACGTCATTTGACGAGCCGGCTGCTGGCCCAGGCCTCCGAGCGGCGGCTGCTGATCGTCATCGGCGACGGCCTGATCTCCGACGAAGGTTACGAGGGTCGTTACGCCTGGGCCGACGCCGCGCACGCCGTCGAGGAGGCCAACGATGCCGGGGTGTCGATCTACTACGTGGGGGTGGGGCCCACCCGCGTCGATCCCCTGCCGGAGGTGTTCGGTCCGCGTCGGTCGCAACGCATCCGGCGTATCGAGGAGCTGCCCCGGGTACTGGCCCATGTCCACCGTGAACTGGTCGCCGCGTGAGCGCCGGCCTGGTGAGGAAGAGATGACCACCGAGACGTATTTCGCAAACGGCAGCGAAGTCCAGTTGTTCGAACAGGCCTTCCGTCAACGGATTCCGGTGATGCTCACGGGCCCGACCGGGTGTGGAAAAACGCGCTTCGTCGAACACATGGGCTCACTGCTGCAACGACCCGTGGTCACCATCAGCTGCCACGACGACCTCACCAGCTCCGATCTGGTCGGCCGTTTCATGGTGACCGGCGGCGACGTGGTGTGGACCGACGGCCCACTGACCCGGGCCGTCAAGGCCGGCGCGATCTGCTACCTGGACGAGGTCGTCGAAGCCCGGCACGACTCACTGGCGATCCTGCATTCGCTCACCGATCACCGGCGCTCGCTCTACCTCGACCGAGCCGGCGAGGTGGTGAAGGCACCGGAGGAATTCATGCTGGTGTGCTCGTACAACCCGGCATACCGCAGCTCACTCAAAGAGCTCAAACCCTCGTTCCGCCAGCGGTTCGCCACGCTGGCGATGAACTATCTGCCGCCCGACCGCGAGGCCGAGGTGATCGTCGCCGAATCCGGAATCCCCCTGACGGCCGCGACGCGGCTGGTCGGATGCGCGGTCGCAATCCGCACCGCCGACGAGGCCTTTCACTTCGAACCGCCGTCGACCAGGGTGCTGGTCACGGCCGCACAGTTGATCGCCGCCGGCGCAACCGAATTGGACGCGGCCAACGCGTGCATACTCGCGCCGCTGAGTACCGATGGCGCGGTCACCGACGGTCTACGTGAAGTCGCGGCGGCCAGCCTGGCCCCCTCGAATGCCTCCAGCAGTCGTTAGAAAGGAGCAACCGGCATGGACCGACAGGAGCAGAAGCGCAAGAGGGCGCTCATCGTCTTTCAGATCTTCATCTACGGCTACCTGCTGGCGATGTTCGGCGTCCAGCTGTACATGTCGTTCGCCCGCGGGTGGTGGGATCTGTGACTCTTGATGCCGCGCAGGCGAGTTCGGTCGGCCTCGACGATCACCACGACGAATCCCGCCGCGCCCAGCGGCACGCCGACAAGTGGATGATCGTCGGCGCCGCGCTGATGGGCATGTGGGCGCCCGGCTTGATCGGATTCCCCATTTTCATGCGCGGAGTGTGGCTGCAGCGCCAGGCGCTGCGCGCGGGCCTGTCGGTCCGGCCCATGATCGTCACGCTGATCGGTTACCTGGTACTCGTCGACGGCATGCTCAACAGCCTCGGCTGGGCCCTGGACCTGGTGGCCAACCACACGCTGATCAACCGCGTGCTGATGGTCGGGTGGGGCAACATGTTCGACGCCGGCTATTTCTGGCATTACAACGAATTGTGGGTCGGGGGCGCCGCGGGGCCGGGCGAGAAGGCCTATGTCGCCGGTCTGATCCTGACGGTCTTCTCGATGCGGGTAGCCGCGGCGATCGGCTTCTTACAGATGAAGCGCTGGGGTCACCAGTGGATGGTCGTCACGTGCTGGATGGGCGTGGTGATCTGGTCGGCCTACGTGGTCAACATGACCATGTTCGCCGACGTGCGATATGCCGGTGTCGTCTTCCCCGTCATCGGCTGGTGGCTCTACGACATCTTCTACATCACCCCCTTCCTCGCCATCCCCTACCTGCACACCGTCAATCGCGAAATCTTCTCCGACTAGCAAGGAGCCGTGCCATGACTAGCCCGTCCGCACCGACAACCACCGACGACAAAGACCCGGCCGCCGGTCTCGAGCCGGGGACCACGCCGTACTACGCGCGAATGCACCAATGGATCAAGCGGGCGGTATTGGTGTGCCTGGTTGCCCTGGTGATCGAGGGCGCCTTCACGTTGCCGTTCATGGCCGTCTATTACGGATACCCGACACTGAGCCTCACCCAGATTTGCAGCGAGCTGCTCAAGATCCGGTACTCCAACGACACGCTGGAGTGCAAGTACCCCTACCCGCCGTTTGGTCCGCCCGAGGGAGCCGAGGGCAAGGCGACCGCGCAGGATGTGTGGGGCATCCAGCCGATACCGAAGTATCACCGGCTGGGATTCCGCGAACTCGTCAAGATTCACGACGAGCGACTGGCCCGCCAGCACGCGGCGTCGCACCCATGATCGGTTTGGCGCCTTGACGTATCGGGTCGTCCAGTGGACGACGGGTAACGTCGGCAAAAGCTCGGTGAAAGCGATCGTTGCGAACCCGACGCTGGAGCTGGTCGGATGCTATGCCTGGTCGCAGGAGAAGGCCGGGCGCGATGTCGGCGAGCTGTGCGGGATCGAACCGCTGGATATCAACGCCAGCAACGACGTGGACATGCTGCTCGCGGAAACCGGGAGGTCATCGAGATCCGCGGACGCTGGCGCAAGGGTCAGTCGCTGGATCCGGACTGGCCGTTGGACATGGGTTACACCATCGAGGTGCAGGGGCAGCCGACGATCAAAACCACGCTGAGTTTCCTTCCGCCGCCGGACTTTGCGGACCAGAAGCTGGACGCCTACATCATGCTGGGGCTCACCATCACCGCGATGCCGGCGATCACCGCGATACCCGCCGTCGTCGCTGCCCCTCCCGGCATCGTCACCTACAACGACCTGCCGCTGCTTCTGCCGCGCGGCGTGCTGCGCGTCGATTCACGATAGGAAGGCCCCGATGCCCGAAGAACCCTCGCTCCACCACGTCGTGTTCGCCGTCGCGCCGGAACGACATGCCGCCGCGGCGCAGATGTTCGGCGATCTCGGATTCGTCTTCGAGTCCTTGCAGCTGGTCGAGCTCGGCCTCGACATCCATTTGGACTGGACCCGGGGCATCGAGCTGATCAGCCCGATCCCGGGATCCACCGGCGAGGTCGCCGTTTCGGTGACCGAGTTCCTAGAGCGGCACGGCGACGGCGTGTTCACCGTGGTCATCGGAGTCCCGGACGCCGCCGCCGGCGACGCCGTCGCCGAACGTTACGGCGCGACAACACGATTCCGCCAACACATGGAGGGTGAGGGCACCTACCTCGACGAAAACGACGTGTCGATCCTGGGCCTGCCGCTGACATTCCTCGCGATCCAACATTCCGTGACCGGAGACGACATGACCGTAAACGCGGCGATGCCAAGCGTTTTCGACGCCGACCTCCCGCCGCTGGACTACGACATCACCGACACCGTGCACCACGTCGCCCCACGGATTCACGAGGTGCGCAAGCGGTCGCCGATCGCCATCGGGCCACTGGGACCCGAGGTACTCGGCTACGAACTCGCCCGCGGGATACTTCGCGACCCCCGGTTCGTTTTCCCGCCCGGCATGCACATGACGGCCCGCGGGATAACGTCCGGCCCGCTGTATGACCGGGTGCTCGGCACCATCCTGGGCATGGAAGGCGAGGAACATCGAAGGCTGCGCGGTCTGGTGTCCAAGGCGTTCACGCCGCGGGCGTCCGCGCGCATGGAGGACACCATCGACGCGGTGATCAACGAGTTGATCGACCGGGTCGTCGGTGCCGGACGATGCGATTTCGTCGCCGACATCGCCCGGCCCTACCCGATCCCGATCATCTGCGCGCTGCTGGGCGCGCCTTCCCAGGACTGGGAGCAGTTCTCCCTCTGGGCCGAGGACATTTTCAAGATCGTGCGGCTCGACTCCGACCTGGCGAACGAGCAGCACATCGTGATGCGGGCGTGGGACGAGTTCGACGCCTACATCGACGACATGATCGCCGAACGGCGAACCCGGTTGACCGACGACTTGATCTCCGAACTGATCCGCGCCCAGGACGACGGTGACCGGCTGAGCAACGCGGAGATGCGCATGCTGGCGTTCAGCATCCTGTCCGCCGGCACCGACACCACCCGCAATCAACTGGCCGCGTGCATGCACGCCCTGTGTGATCACCCCGCTCAACTGACGATGCTCCGCGACAATCCCGGCCTCGCGATGTCGGCCGTCGAGGAATGCATGCGCCATTCGCCGGCGGTCTGCACCACCCTGCGCACCGTCCTCGACGACGTCACCTTCGCCGGCTACGGCTTTCCGGCGGGAACCTTCATCTCGGTGAATACCTTTGCCGCAAACTGCGATCCAGAGGTCTATGCGCACCCGGACCGGTTCGACATCACCCGCGAGGACCCGCCGCCCATCTTGACGTTCGGCGGTGGCGCGCACTATTGCCTGGGCGCGAACCTCGCCCGAACGGAGCTCGCCGGAGCCCTCAAGGTCCTCGCCCGGCGCATGACCAACCCGCGTCGCGTTGCGACGGCGCGGTGGAAGCCAATGCTGGGCTTGAGTGGGCCGGCCGCGCTGGAGATGGAGTTCGACTAACTCAGCGCGTCGTCCGCGGCGAGCTCGAGCACCCGGATCTCGCCGGTGGCACCGTCGACCTCCACCATCGCTCCCTGCTTCAGCGCCTTGGTCGCGCCCTGAACGTCGACGACACAAGGAAACCCGAATTCGCGGGCCACCACCGCGGCGTGCGACATCGGACCGCCGAGTTCGGTCACGACGGCGGCGGCGTAGCAGAACGCCGCTGTGTACCCGACGTCGGTGACCTCCGCGACAAGGATCTCGCCGGGTTGCAGGTCGTCGATCGTCTCGGGCCGCACGATCCGTACCCGGCCGCGCACCCGCCCCCCGCACACGCCGACTCCACGCAGGGTGTCCCCGCTGGCCAGCGCGTCCGACGAGCTGGCGGTGGGCTGCCAGCTTCCGCTGAAGACCGTCGGCGGCGCCACCGCGACCAGCCGGCGTTGTTCGGCCCGGCGCCGGGCCACCAGCGCGCCCACATCCGCAGGGAGCGCGTCGAGTTCATCGACAAGCAGATAGAAGACGTCATCGGCGGCGGCGAGAATCCCCGCCTCGACCGACCTGCGCCCATACTCGCGAAGTAGCGTGCGTAGCAACCAGTTAGCCCGCACCACCTTGTCGCGGCGGACCTCGCGGTCACGAAGTTGCTGGGTAGCCATGGCCGCGATGGGCTTGGCGTGCAACGGAATCCGGGGCTGCCGGGCCTGCGGCGCCGGTGGCGCGCTCATCGCTTTGGTCACCATCCGAACCAGCAACTCGGGATCGTCGGCATAGCTGGTGGAGCGCATCTCGAGCTCGGCCGGACCGCGGTGCCCGATGAGCGCCAGCTCGTCGCGCAGCGCGGCATGGAATTCCGGTGCCTCGACGGCGAGCTTGTCCAGCCGGTCCCCCGGTTCGGCCAGCAGCGCCGTCACCTTCGGATCGCGCTGGGCGGCAACCACCAACCGCTGCATCGCCTCGACCGAACGCGCGCTGACCAATTCCGGCCCACCGGGCGCGGCGATGTCTCGCCCGCACAACCCACGCAGCAACACGTTGAACGCCGCGCACAGCAGGAACGAGCCCGCCGCCAGCACCCACCCGTGCACCACCTGGTCGCGGGCCAGCGAGATCAGACTCAACAACCGACGATCGTCCAGCGCGGCGAGGTTGCCATCGGTCAAGCGTTCCAGGCGATCCACGTCGGCGACGAACTCGCGGGTGTCCAACCGCGCGCCCGCCGACAGGCCGATCAGGTTGACGCCGAAGACCCCGATGTTGCGGACGGTCCGCAGCTGCTTGCGAATCCGGCCAGTGTCCGAATGCGGATGATCCTCACCGAAGATCGGCAGGGCCGCCATGCTGGGACCGAAGAAACCGCTGTTGCTCACCACCGTCGTGGGTTTCACGAACGGCACCGTCTCGGCCATGAAGTGCGCGGTCGTGATAGCGCCGTACAACCGGTGGGCGAACACCGCGACCATGCGCATCGCGATCTCGCGCTGGATCGTGCCGCCGGGCCGCAGCCGCTCGGCGACGCACACGGCGCTGGCCCGCAGCCCGCGAACCGTCGCCGATGCCGACGCCGGCGAAAAGGGACCGGGCAGCGCCTCGGACAGATTCGTGGCCAGGAAGGTGGGAAAACGCGGATCGATCGGCGTGTCGAATTCCCCGTTATCCCCCGCCGCGCCTGCCCAAATGGGCTTGACGCCATCGTCGCTCGGCGCGTCGACCGAAGGTAGATCTTGGATGTTGGCCAGCCGCCACGGCAGCGATACCACCCGTTTGCCCACGGTCACCCGGCCACGCACCGCCAGCGCGAAATCCTGGACACATTCGCCGGATTCCCACGCCGGCCGGAAAGCCCATTCTTCTTGCAGCCGCGAGGTGTCCATCAGCGCAGCCCCCCGCATCAGGCGCAGCTCCGCCGGCTCGGGGCCCAGGCGCACGAGTGGGCGGCGCAGCGCAGCGGCGATTTGCCGGAAGGTCAGCTCGCCCGGGGCGGCGAGATTCACCGGGCCGCCGGCGATTTCGGCCTCCACGATGGCGCGGTTGAACAGCCCAAGCGCGTCGTCGAGGTGGACGACTTGGATGTGGCCATCTCCCGACCCGCCGGGGAACACCGGCAATGCCAGTGCGCGGCGCACCCAATTATCGACGCTTCGTCCCAAAATCAGCGCCGAACGGATCGCTACCCATTCCGCACCCGATTCCGCAAGCAGCTGTTCGGCCCTGGCTTTGAGCCGGCCTTCGGCACTGGCCGGAGTCGGTACCTCGTGTTCGGCCCTAGGCGCGTCCATCCCACCGTACACATGGGCCGACGACACGAAAACGATTCTCCTGGAGCCGGTCTCGGCCATCGCGTCGAGCACGTTGCGGGTGCCGCCGATATTGACCTCGTCGTCGTTCCCGGAACCATTCGCCCACGCGCAGTGCGCGACCACATCCGCGCCGGCCACGGCGCGTCGGACAGCGCCGGCGTCACGGATGTCGGCCGCGACGAAATTCGCTGCGCTCGGCCAGCTTTCGGGACGATGTCGGGCGATCCCCGCGACATCGTGGCCCTGGCTGAGCAGCCGCGTGGCGAGGCCGCGGCCGAGTACTCCGCTGGCCCCGGTGACCGCGATTCTCACAAAACGCCCTCACTCAATTGCGCCGCTCCTCCTCATCGCTGCGCTCTGCATCGTCGACGGCGCGGCTCATGGCTATTCATCGTCGTCCAGCAGCGCGGCGTTGACCAGGTCGTCGAGGTCCATGTCGGCGATGTCCTTCTCCGTGGATACCGCGGACGGCGCGTTCTCGCTGGACGATTCGTTGGCCAAGGCCAGCAGCAGCTCCAGCACGCCGGCCTGGCGAAGGCGCTTGACGGGGATGGATCCGACGACGCGTTGTATCTCGGCTTCGCCCGGTGCGGCTGCCGCCGCGGGCTGGTCCGACGATCCGACCAATTCGCGATACATGTAGCCGGCCAGCGCGGCGGAGTTCGGGTAGTCGAAGATCAGCGTCGGCGAAAGGGCCAGCCCAGTCGCGGCTTTGAGCCGGTTGCGCATCTCGACGGCCGTCAGCGAGTCGAACCCGAGCTCCTGGAACGCCCGATCCGGATGGATCGCCTCCGGGCTGGAGCTGCCCAGCACGGTGGCGATGTTCGCTCGCACCAAGTCCAGCAAGACCGCCTGCTGCTCGTCCTCGGGCAGCCCTTCGAGGCGTTGCAGCAGAGCGGATTTCGACTTAGCAGCGGCCAGTGAGTCATCGACCTGACGCCGCGTCGGCGCATTGATCAGATCGACGAACATCGGCGGCAACGTGCCCGCGTCGAACTTCACCCGCAACGCGGCGAGGTCGATGTGGGCGGGCAGCATGAACGGCTCGTCGACGATCAGCGCGGTGTCCATCAGTTCCAGCGCCTGGTCCGAGGACATTGCGACGATCCCGTCCCGGCCGAACCGGGCACGGTCGGCGGCGCCCAATCCACCGGTCATGGCGCTGGCCTGATCCCACAGGCCCCAGCCCAGCGAAATCGCCGGCAGCCCATGCGCCCGTCGGTGCGCGGCCAACCCATCCAGGAACGAGTTGCCGGCCGCGTAGTTGGCTTGACCCGACGCACCCGCGAGCCCGGCGATCGACGAGAACATCACGAACGCCGACACGTCCAGATCGCGGGTCAATTCGTGCAGGTTCCACGCCGCGTCGACCTTGGACCGCAACACGGATTCGATCCGGTCGGGGGTCAAGGACGTCACCACCGCGTCGTGCAGGACCCCGGCGGCGTGAATCACCCCGGTCAGCGGGCGCTGCATCGGGATTTCGGCGATCACCTTGGCCAGGGCCTCGCGATCGGCGGCATCGCAGGCTACCGCCTCCACGTTTGCGCCGGCCGCGCTCAGCTCGGCGACCAGCTCGGCCGCACCCGGTGCGTCCAGGCCGCGGCGGCTGACCAGCACCAGGTTGCGTGCGCCGTGGCGGGATACGACGTGTCGGGCGACCGCCGAGCCCGCCATGCCGGTGGCGCCGGTGATCAGCACCGTGCCGGCCGTCCACGCGCCGGGCATGGTCATCACGACCTTGCCGACGTGGCGCGCCTGGCTCAGGTAGCGCAGCGCGGCGGGTGCGCGTCGCACGTCGAATCTGGTGACCGGCAACGGCCGCAACACGTCTTCGCCGAACATGCCGGCCAGCTCGTCGAGCATCTGCGCGATGCGGTCCGGACCGGCTTCGAAGAGATCGAAGGCGCGGTAGCGCACACCCGAGTGGTCCCGTGCGACCACCTCGGGGTCGCGGATGTCGGTCTTGCCCATCTCCAGGAAGACTCCCCCGGGTGTCATCAGGCGCAATGAAGCGTCGACGAAATCGCCGGACAGCGAGTCCACGACGATGTCCACGCCGCGCCCGCCGGTGACCGCCCGGAACTTCTCCTCGAATTCCAGGCTGCGCGAGTCGGCGATGTGATCGTCGTCAAAGCCCATGTCCCGCAGGGTGTCCCACTTGCCGCGGCTGGCGGTCGCGAACACTTCCAGGCCGATGTGGCGGGCCAACTGGACCGCGGCCATCCCGACCCCACCGGCCGCCGCGTGCACCAGCACGCGCTGACCGGGCTTGGCGCCGGCCAGGTCCACCAGCGCGTAGTTTGCCGTCGCGAACACGACCGACGCCGTCGCGGCTGCGGTATGTGACCAGCCGGCCGGCACCTTGACGAGCAGGCGCTCGTCGGTCTTGGCGACGGTTCCGGTGCCGTCCGGGAACAGCCCCATCACTCGGTCGCCGACCTCGAAACGCCCATCGCGCGAGGCGGTTTCGGGGCCAATTTCGACGACCACGCCTGCGGCCTCGATGCCCATGATCGCCTCGGGGTCGGGATAGAGGCCCAACGCGATCATGACGTCCCGGAAATTGGCCGCGATGGCCGACAGCTCGACCCGCACCTGGCCGGGACCCAACGGCGCGTCGGCGTCGGGAATCCGCTCTATGCGCAGATTCTCGATCGTCCCGTAGCTGCTCATGCCGAGTCGCCATGGTCCCTCGTCGGGTGGCAGCAACAGAGAACCGACGGCGCGGCTACCGAGGACTCGCGCGGTGTAGACCGTTCCCTTGCGCACTATCGCCTGCGGCTCGCTGAGCGCCAGGACCGCAGCCACCGCCTCGGATCCCAGGGGCTCATCCGCGTCGACGAGCACGATTCGTCCGGGATGCTCGGTCTGCGCCGACCGCACCAACCCCCAGACCGCCGCACCGGCCAAATCGGTGACGTCCTCGCCCGGCAGCGTCATCGCGCCCCGGGTCGCCACCACCAGGGTTCCGGCGCCGTCGCGGGACAACCAGGACTGCAGCACGGGCAGCACCGCCCGCGTCGCCGCATACACCTCGGTGATCACGTCGCCGGCCACCGGCTGCGATTCGAACAGCGCCGCCGACCGGTCGGCCTCGGCGTCGTTCAATTCCGGTGCGCCCCAGGCGGATAGCGAGACGGGCTGCACCGCCGCCGGCGGCTGCGCCGACCAGATGACCTCGAAGAGCCGGTCCGGTCCCGAATTCGACACCGCGGCCAGCAGCTGCTTGTCGGTCACCGGGCGCGCCACCATCGATGCCACCGAGAGCACCGGCAACCCCAGCCCGTCGGCCAATTCGATGGACACCGCGGACGAGCCGACCGGCGCGATCCGCGCACGCACCGCGACCGCCCCCGCGGCGTGCAACGACACCTGCTGCCAGGAGAACGGCACCAGCATCGAGCCTTCGGGCAGTTCCTCGCGGTCGGAGGACAGCATGACCGCGTGCAGTGCCGCGTCGAGCATCGCCGGGTGGACGCCGAACCCGGCCGGCGATACCCCGGCGTCGGTGGGCAGCGACACTTCGGCGAAAACTTCGTCGCCGCGGCGCCACATCGACGTCAGGCCGCGGAACGCGGGGCCGTAGCCGTAACCGCGCTGCGCCAAATGCTCGTAACCGTCGCCCACGTCCACCGGGACCGCACCCACCGGCGGCCACGCCGACAGATCCGCGCTCGGCTGCACCGATCCCGCCCGCAGCACACCTTCGGCATGCAGCGACCAGCCGGAGCCCGCTTCGGCCCGCGAAAACACCGACACCGCACGGGCACCCGCATCGTCGGGACCGCCGACCACGACCTGGACGGCGACCGAACCACCGGCCGGCAACACCAGCGGCGCCGCCAGATTCAGCTCGTCGACGACTCCGCAGCCCACCTCGTCGCCCGCGCGAATCGCCAACTCGACGAATCCCGCGCCGGGGAACAACACGACACCGCCGACGGCGTGATCGGCCAACCAACCCTGCGTTCCAGGCGACAGCCGGCCGGTCAGCACCACTCCGCCGGTGGCCGGCAGTTCCACCACCGCGCCCAACAGGGCATGCTCGCTGGCGGCAAGGCCCAGGCCCGCGGCGTCGGCCGGGGCGCCGTCGGCGGCAAGCCAAAAGCGCCGCCGGTCAAAGGCATACGTCGGCAACTCGACCAGGCCGGCGTCGCCGAGGGCACCGCGCCAGTCCACTTCCATCCCGGCGACGTATCCCTGCGCGACGGCGCTGAGCAAGGCGAGCGGCTCGGGGCGGTCCTTGCGCAGCGCGGACATGGTGGTCACCGGGGCCGCCGTCGGATCGGAAGCCAGTGTTTCTTCGATCGATGCGGTCAGGCCGCTGCCCGGGCCGACTTCGAGGAAGCGGTTGCCGCCGGCCGAGTGCACGAAACGCACGCTGTCGGCGAATCGCACCGCCTCTCGTACGTGTCGCTTCCAGTACGCCGCCGAGGCGAAGTCAGCTCCGGCCAGCTGTCCGGTCACGTTGGACACGATCGGAATGCTGGGCTTGCCGACGGCCAGTCCGGCGGCGACGGTGCCGAATTCGCCGATCATCGGATCCATCAACGGGGAGTGGAAGGCGTGCGACACGGAAAGCTGATGCACGCGGTGGCCGTCGGCGCGGAGCTGATCGGCCACCGCGGCCACTGCTTCTCGTGCACCCGAAATCACCACCGACGTCGGCGCATTGACCGCGGCGATGTCCACGCCGGCCTGCTCGGAGGTCGCCAGCAGCGGCCGCACCTGTTCTTCGGTGGCCTGGACCGCGACCATCGCGCCGCCCTCGGGCAGCGCCTGCATGAATCGACCGCGGGCCGCCACCAGCACCGCGGCGTTCTCCAGGGACAGCACACCGGCGACGTGGGCGGCCGCCAACTCCCCGATCGAGTGGCCCATGACGAAGTCGGGCCGCACGCCCCAGGATTCGAGCAGCCGGAACAGCGCGACTTCCACCGCGAACAGCGCCGGTTGGGCGAATTCGGTGCTGTTCAACAGGTTTTCGTCGTGCCCCCACATCACCTCGCGCAGCGGACGAAGCAGGTGCCGGTCCAGTTCGGCGACGACGGTGTTGAACGCCTCGGCGAACACCGGGTAGCCGGCGTGCAATCCCATTCCCATGCCCAATACTTGGGAGCCCTGGCCCGGGAACACGAAGACCGTCTTGCCGGCGGTCACCGCGCCGCGAATGACCGAGCCGCCCAGGTCGTCACCGGCAAGCTCGTCCAGCCCGGCCAACAGCCGGTCGCGGTCACCGCCGACGATGACGGCCCGCTGCTCGAAGGCCGACCTGCCCGCCAGCGACCATCCCACGTCGGCGATGTCCAGATCCGGGTGGGCGCGCAGGTGGGCCGCCAGCCGCGCGGCCTGAGAGTGCAACGCCGACAGCGATTTCGCCGAGACCGGCCACGGCACCACGGGCGCCTTCGGGCCGTCCACGACGCGCGGCGACGCGGCCGGCAGCGCCTCGACGATGACGTGTGCGTTGGTGCCGCTGATGCCGAACGACGACACGCCCGCCCGACGCGGACGGTCGCCCGGCCAGGCCCGCGCCTCGGTGAGCAACGACACCGAGCCCGCCGACCAGTCGACGTGCGGACTGGGCTCGTCGACATGCAGTGTCGCGGGCAACATCTCGTGGCGCATCGCCAGGACCATCTTGATCACGCCGGCCACCCCGGCGGCGGCCTGCGTGTGACCCATGTTCGACTTGATCGACCCCAACCACAGCGGCTCGCTGCGATCCTGCCCGTAGGTGGCCAGCAGGGCCTGCGCCTCGATGGGGTCGCCCAATGTGGTTCCGGTGCCGTGGCCCTCGACGACGTCCACCTCCGACGCCGTCAATCCGGCGCTGGCCAACGCGGCCCGCACCACCCGCTGCTGGGAGGGACCGTTGGGCGCGGTCAGCCCGTTGGAGGCGCCGTCCTGATTGACCGCCGAGCCGCGCACCACGGCCAACACCGGATGCCCCAGCCGCTGCGCGTCCGACAGGCGCTCCACCACCAGCATGCCGCCGCCCTCGGAGAATCCGGTGCCATCGGCCGCGCCGGCGTACGCCTTGCACCGGCCGTCCTCGGACAGCCCGCGCATGCGGCTGAACTCCACGAAGATGTCGGGCGTGGCGTTGACGGTGACGCCGCCGGCCAGGGCCAGGTCGCACTCCCCCGACCGCAGCGACTGCACGGCCATGTGCAACGCCACCAACGACGACGAACACGCCGTGTCCACCGACACCGCCGGGCCCTCCAGCCCCAGCACATAGGACACCCGGCCCGAGGCCACACTCGACGACTGTCCGGTCAGCCGGAAGCCCTCCGCGGTCGGAGCCGCGCCCATGCCGTAGCCCTGCGTGTACACCCCGGCGAACATGCCGGTGGCGCTGCCGCGCAACTTACCGGGCTCAATTCCCGCCCGCTCCAACGCTTCCCAGGACAGCTCGAGGAACATGCGCTGCTGGGGGTCCATGGACAGCGCCTCGCTGGGCGCGATGCCGAAGAAGGCCGGGTCGAAATCTGCCACACCGTCCACGAAGCCGCCGGTGCGGGTGTAGCAGGTGCCAGGCACATCGGGGTCCGGGTTGTAGACACCGGCCAGGTCCCAGCCGCGATCGGTCGGGAACTCGGAGAGCACGTCGCGGCCCTCGGTCAGCATCTCCCACAGGTCGTCGGGGGAATTCACCCCGCCCGGATAGCGGCACGCCATGCCGACGATCACGATCGGATCGTCGTCGATGGCGCGAGCGACCGGAGCGTGCTTGATCTCTTGCGGCACTCCGGCGAGCTGGGTGCGAATGTAGCCGGCCAGGCCGTTGGGCGTCGGGTAGTCGAAGATCAGGGTGGGCGAAAGCGCCAGTCCGGTAGCGGTTTTGAGCCGGTTGCGCATCTCGACCGCGGTCAGCGAGTCGAAGCCCAACTCCTGGAACGCCTTGTCCGGGTCGATGGCCTCGGCGGTCGCGTTCCCCAACACCGTGGCGATGTGCGAACGCACCAGATCCAGGAGCACGGCGTGCTGCTCGGGTTCCGACAGCCCGTCCAGGCGATGCGCGAGCGCCGATTTCGATTTCGCCGCCGCCAGCGAATCATCGACCCGGCGGCGTGTCGGGGCGTTGACCAGGTCGGTGAACATCGGTGGCACCGCGACCGCGTGCGCGCGCAGGGCGCCAAGATCGATGCGGGCGGGCGCCAGGAATGGTTGGTCGACGATCAGCGCGGTGTCGAAGAGTTCCATCGCCTCGCCGGAGGACAGCGCCAAGATCCCGTCGCGGCCCAGCCGGGCCAGGTCGGCGGCGTCCAGCCCGCCGGTCATGGCGCTGGCCTGGTCCCACAGCCCCCAGGCCAGGGAGATCGCCGGCAAACCGTGCGATCGTCGGTGCGCGGCCAGCCCGTCCAGGAACGAGTTCGCCGCCCCGTAGTTGCCCTGGCCCGACGAGCCGACCAGCCCGGCCATCGACGAAAACATCACGAAGGCGGACAGATTCATCTCGCGGGTCAACTCGTGCAGGTTCCACGCGGCGTCCACCTTGGCCCGCAACACGGCGTCGACACGCTCGGGCGTCAGCGAGGTGACCATCGCGTCGTCCAGCACGCCCGTCGCGTGGATCACGCCCGACATCGGCCGCTGCGCCGCAATGTCGTCGATCACCTGCGCCAGTGCCGCCCGGTCGGCCGCGTCGCACGCCACCACGCGCGCCCGGGCACCCGCGGTTTGCAACTCGGCGATCAACTCGGCGGACCCGGGTGCGTCCGGACCGCGCCGGCTCAGCAACACCAAGTCCTCGACACCGTGGTGCGCCACCAGGTGACGGGCCAGCGTGGACCCCGCCATGCCCGTCCCACCGGTGATCAGCACCGTGCCCGAGGCCAGGGCAGAAGGCAAAGTCATGACGACCTTGCCGGTGTGCTTCGCCTGGCTCAGATACCGCAGCGCGGTGCGCGCGCGTCGCACGTCAAAGGTGGTGACGGGCAACGGTTCCAGTACGCCGGCGTCGAACAGCCCGGCGAGCTCCTGCATCCACTGATGCATCCGCGGACGGCCCGGCTCGAACAGGTCGAAGGCGCGGTAGCGGACACCCGGGTACTCCTGGGCCACCACGCCCGGGTCGCGGATGTCGGTCTTACCCATCTCCAGGAACACGCCGCCGGGGGCGACGAGCCGGAGTGAGGCGTCGACGAATTCGCCGGCCAGCGAGTCCAGCACCACATCCATGCCCCGGCCGCCGGTGGCCGAGCGGAACTTCTCCTCGAACTCCAGGCTGCGCGAATCCGAGATGTGATCATCGTCGAACCCCATGGCCCGCAACGTGTCCCACTTGCCACGGCTCGCGGTCGCGAACACCTCCAGGCCCAGGTGCCTGCCCAGCTGCACCGCGGCCATGCCCACACCACCCGCGGCTGCGTGCACCAGCACCCGCTGCCCGGGCTTGACGTCGGCCAGGTGGATGAATGCCATGTAGGCGGTGGTGAAAACCGCTGAAATGCCGGCCGCTTCGGCATAAGACCAGTCGGCGGGCTTGCGCTGCAGCAGGCGGACGTCGCCGGGCACCAGCGTGCCGCTGCCGTCGGGGAAGAAGCCGTACACCGAATCGCCGACCGCGAACTCGGTGACCCCCGGCCCGACTTCGACCACCACGCCCGCGCCTTCACCACCGAGCAGGGCGTCGTGGGTGAACATGCCCAGGGTGATCATGACGTCGCGGAAGTTGGTGGCGATGGCGCACAGCGCCACCCGAACCTGCCCCGGTTCCAGGGCGGCACCGGCGTTGGGAACCGGCTCCAGTTGCAGGTTTTCGAAGGTGCCCGCACTGCTGATGCCGAGCCGCCATGGACCGTCCGCCGGAGGCGTCATGATGCCGTCGACGGCGCGGCTGCCGTGCACCCGCGCGATGTAGGCCGTGCCGCCGCGCAGCAACACCGCGGGCTCGCCGACCGCCAGAACGGTCGCGATCGCGCTATCGTCAAGCGCCGCATCGGAATCCACCAGGACTATGCGGCCGGGGTGCTCGGTCTGCGCCGACCGCACCAGCCCCCATACCGCCGCGCCGGCCAGATCGGGGACGTCCTCCCCCGCCAACCCCATCGCGCCGCGGGTCGCGACGATCAGCACCCCGGAGTCGTGTTCGGTGAGCCACGACTGCACGGCCGCCAGCGCACGATGCGTCCGCTCGTAGGTTCCAGACACCGGATCTTCGCCGGCCGCAATGGATTCGAAGACCTCGTGTACCGGCGGCTCGGCATCACTGGCCGTCGCCGTGGCGGGTGACCAGACCACCTCGAACAGCCGGTCGGGACCCGAAGCCGACATCGCCGCGCGCAGCTGCCGCTCGCTCACCGGGCGCGCCACCATCGCGCGCACCGATAGCACCGGCAACCCGAGTCCGTCGGCCAGCTCGATCGACACCGCCCTGGACGCCGCGGCGCCCGCCGACGCCGATGCCGGCGCGATGCGCACACGTACCGCCGACGCGCCAGCCGCGTGCAACGACACGCCCTGCCACGAGAACGGCAACACGACCTCGTCGGGCTGGCCGGCGACGTGCTGGCTGACGATCAGTGCGTGCATTGCCGCATCCAGCAAGGCCGGGTGCACCCCGAAACCGTTGACGCCGCCGGCGGCGTCGGGCAGCCGCACCTCGGCGAACACCTCGTCGTCGCGCACCCACGCCGCGGTCAGGCCCTGGAACGCCGGGCCGTAGCCGTAGCCTCGTGCCGCCAACTGCTCGTAGCCGTCGGCCGCGTCGACCTTGACGGCTCCCGCCGGCGGCCAGGCGGACAGATCCGCTCCCGGCTCGACCGGGCCGGGACTCAACGTTCCTTCGGCGTGGCACACCCAGCCGGCACCGGTGTCGGGGCGCGAGAATATCGACACCGGGCGTTGGCCGGAGTCTTCGGCGGAGCCGACCACCACTTGCACGGCGACCCACGCCGACCCGGAATCCTTGGCCGGCAACATCAACGGCGCCTGCAGCGTCAGTTCGTCGACCGTCGAGCAACCGACCTCGTCGCCGGCGCGGATCGCCAGCTCCACGAAGCCGGATCCGGGGAACACGGCCGTGCCGGACACGGCGTGATCGGTCAGCCAGCCCTGCAGGCTCGGCGACAGGCGGCCGGTCAGCACCACCCCGCCCGAAGCCGGGAGCTCGACGACCGCGCTCAGCAGCGGGTGCTCGCTGGTGCCCAGGCCCAGTCCCGAGGCGTCCGCCGCGATGCCCTCCCCGGACAGCCAAAACCGGCGCCGGTCAAAGGCATACGTCGGCAACTCGACGAAGCCGGCGCCGTCCAGCGCACCGCGCCAGCGCACGCTCACCCCGGCGACGAACGCGGTCGCGGCCGACGTCAGGAATCTGTCGAGTCCGCCGTCGTCGCGGCCCAGGGTGGGGATGACTGTGACGTCAGCGGCCTCGGTGTCGCCCGGCAAACTGTCGTTGGCGGTGTCCTCGATGCCGGCGACCAGCGCCGGGTGCGGACTGGATTCGATGAAGGTCCGGTACCCGTGCTCGCAGGCGCTGCGCACCGCCTGGTCGAACTGCACGGTCTGCCGGATGTTGCGATACCAGTAGTCGGCGTCCAATCCGGCTGTGTCCAAACGGGTTCCGGTCACCGTGGAGAAGAACGCAATGCGCGAGGAGCGCGGCTCGATGCCGGAGAGCACCTCCGCGAGATCCGCGCGGATCGCCTCGACCTCGACCGAGTGCGAGGCGTAGTCCACGTCGATCCGCCGGGTCCGCAGCTCGAGGTCGGCGCAGAAGCCGACGAGCTCGTCGAGCGCGGCCACCTCGCCCGACACCACGACGGCCGAGCGGCCGTTGACCGCGGCGATGCCGGCTCGATTGCCGTAGGGCGCCAACAACTCCCGGGCCCGTTCGGTGCTGCACGCGATGGACAGCATCCCGCCGGGGCCGGCCAGCGCCGTCAGCAGCTTGCTGCGCAGTGTGACCACCCGGGCCGCGTCGTGTAACGACAGCGCGCCGGCGACGTAAGCGGCGGCGATTTCACCCTGCGAATGGCCGATCACCGCATCCGGGTTCACCCCGACCGACTTCCACAGTTCGGCCAGTGACACCATCACGGCGAAGAGCACCGGCTGCACGACATCGACCCGGTCCAGTCCCGGCGCATCGGGTGCGCCGCGCAACACATCGATCAGCGACCACTCGACGAACTCGGCGAAGGCGTCTTCGCAGTCGCGGATCTGTTGCGCGAATACCGGCGCGGTGTCCAGCAATTCGATGGCCATGCCCAGCCATTGGGAGCCCTGGCCCGGGAAGACGAACACGGTTTTGCCCGTTGGCGTCGCGATGCCCCGGATGACCGATCCGGTGGGATCGTCGTTGGCCAACTCGTCCAACCCGGCCAGCAGCCGGTCGCGGTCATCGCCGACGACGACCGCCCGGTGCTCAAACGTCGCGCGGCCCGCCAACGACCACCCGACATCGGCGATGTCGAGATCACTGTGCGCGCGAACGTATTCGGCCAACCGCGCCGCCTGCGCCGCCAACGCCGACGGCGATTTCGCCGACACCGCCCACGGAACCACCGCCCGCACCGGTCCGGCCGCACGCGCAGGCTCGGCGGGAGCGGCTTCGACGATGACGTGCGCGTTGGTGCCGCTGATGCCGAAGGACGACACTCCCGCCCGACGCGGACGGTCGCCGGGCCAGGCCTGCGCGTCGGTCAGCAACGACACCGAGCCCGCCGACCAGTCGACGTGCGGACTCGGAGCGTCCACGTGCAGCGTCGCCGGCAACGTCTCGTGGCGCATCGCCTGCACCATCTTGATGACGCCGGCCGCCCCGGCGGCGGCCTGCGTGTGACCCATGTTCGACTTGATCGACCCCAGCCACAGCGGTTCGCTGCGATCCTGCCCGTAGGTGGCCAGCAGGGCCTGCGCCTCGATGGGGTCGCCCAATGTGGTTCCGGTGCCGTGGCCCTCGACGACGTCCACGTCGGCAGGGGACAGCCCGGCGTTGGCCAGCGCCGCACGCACCACCCGCTGTTGCGAGGGACCGTTGGGCGCGGTCAGCCCGTTGGAGGCGCCGTCCTGATTGACCGCCGAGCCGCGCACCACGGCCAACACCGGATGCCCTAGCCGCTGCGCGTCCGACAAGCGCTCCACCACCAGCATGGCGCCGCCCTCGGACCAGCCGACGCCGTCGGCCGCGCCCGCGTAGGCCTTGCATCGTCCGTCCGGCGCCAATCCGCGGTGCCGGCTGAACTCGACGAAGACCGTCGGCGTGGCGTTCACCGTCGCGCCGCCGGCCAGGGCGAGGTCGCACTCCCCCGACCGCAGCGACTGCACGGCCATGTGCAAGGCCACCAGCGACGACGAACAGGCCGTGTCCACCGAAACCGCCGGGCCCTCCAGCCCCAGCACGTAGGACACCCGCCCCGAGGCGACGCTGGAGGTCATCCCCGTCAGCCGGTAGCCCTCGATCTCCTCGGCGAGCATGCCGTAACCCTGAACGATGAGCCCGGCGAACACTCCGGTGGCGCTGCCGCGCAACCCGCTGGGGTCAATCCCGGCCCGCTCCAACGCTTCCCACGACAGCTCGAGCAGCATTCGATGCTGCGGATCCATCGCCAGCGCCTCGCTCGGCGCGATGCCGAAGAAGGCCGGGTCGAAGTCCGCCACCCCGTCGACGAAGCCCCCGGTGTTCACGTAGCACTTGTGCCGCGCGTCGGGGTCGGGGTCGTACAGGCTGGCGACGTCCCAGCCACGGTCGGTGGGAAACTCCGAGATCACATCGCGGCCGTCGGCCACCATCTGCCACAGCGCCTCCGGGCTGTCCACGCCACCCGGGAAGCGGCACGACATACCGACGATCGCGATCGGCTCGTTGGACCGCTCCAGCAGCGCACGGTTGGTGCGCTTCAGGCGCTCAACCTGGACCAGCGCTTTACGGAGCGCTTCGGTCGCGTGCTGGAGTTGATCAACCATCACAAACCTCGCCTAACCCTCACCTAACGACATGCGGCCGTCTTTCACCGCCGGATGCGGTTTTCGCCGAGTGACGGAAATTTGCTGCACGAGGCGACGCCGTTTCCCGTTCGACCAGCGCCGTGCTGCTCTCCGACCCAAGAATATTGCTGGTGAGTATGTCCAACTCCGACCGAATTTCAAAACGTCCGCTGCTCCCGGCTACTACGGGAGGACCGGCCTGGACAGGTGCGCCGCGCCGCGCAAAGAAAGTGTCACTCCGGGTGCCCGGTGTGTCCGCTGGACCGCGGTGCGCTGTAGACATGGCCCGACGTCCATGGCGCGACTGTACCCGGCTGACCATAGCCGGTGGTCAGGCACATGTCGCGCAGCCTCGAGGCCGCCGGCCAGAAGCGAACGACGCGGTCACACACCCGCTCGGCGCCATCCGTCGGCGGCCCGGGCGGCTTGGATCAGCGCATCACATAACTGGCGTAGCTCGGTGGCCCCGGCGCCTTCCTCGACCGCCGTGGCGACGTCCTCGGCCGCGCACCGCACCTGGTAGACGCGATCCGACAGGTCTGCGGCATCCTCGGCCGACAGCACCACCGCGTCGTCGGCCACCGCTGTCGCGCCGTGGCGGTTCAGCGAGGCCCGCTGTTCGTAAGCGCGTTGCCGGCACGACTGCCGGCAGTACTGGCGGCGGCGCCCCATCCCCGCATCGGTGACGTCTCGGCCGCACCAGCGACAGGGCTGCGGGTGGGTACGGCGGCTCACGCTTGCCGACTTTAGTCGGGTTTTCTCGGTGATCCCGGTATCATTGATGGTCGCGTCGCGTACGCCGGCTCCGGCCGGGGAACTGCGCAGACGGCCGCAGCGTTTGCTCAGTGAAGACTTATTCTCAACGAAGACTTAGGAGCCGCGGAGCTCCGAGAAGACCTGAAGGAGTAGCAGCCATGGCTGATCGTGTACTGAGAGGCAGTCGCCTCGGAGCCGTGAGCTACGAGACGGACCGCAACCACGACCTTGCGCCGCGCCAGCTCGCGAAGTACCGGACGGAGAACGGCGAGGAGTTCGAGGTCCCCTTCGCCGACGACGCCGAGATTCCTGGCACCTGGCTGTGCCGCAACGGCCTGGAAGGCACCCTGATCGAGGGCGACCTGCCCGAGCCGAAGAAGGTGAAGCCGCCGCGCACGCACTGGGACATGTTGCTGGAGCGCCGCTCGGTCGAGGAGCTCGAGGAGCTGCTCAAGGAGCGCCTCGAGATCATCAAGACCCGCCGGCGGGGCTGACCCGCGGACCGAGCCGGGGCGGCCGCACCTAGGTGCGGTTGTCGGCCCTGGTGGCCCTGGCACCCGACCGCCGGCCCTGGATACCCCAGCGGGTGACCTTGACCAGGGCCTCGCGGATGTTGGATCCGCTCATCTTGGACACGCCGAGTTCGCGCTCTGTGAAGGTGATGGGCACCTCGGCGATGGTGAACCCGTTGCAGATCGTGCGCCAGGTCAGATCGATCTGGAAGCAGTAGCCCTTGGAGTCCACCCCGGCGAGGTCGATCGCTTCGAGCACTTCGCGGCGATACGCGCGGTAGCCGGCGGTGATGTCGTGCACACCGATGCCCAGCGCCACCCGGGCGTAGGTGTTGGCCGTCCAGGACAGGGCCCAGCGCCGCTTCGGCCAGTTGCGAACCGCGCCGCCCTCGACGTAGCGCGACCCGATGGCCAGATCGGCGCCGGCGTCCACGGCGTCCAGGAGGCGGTTCAGCTGTTCGGGCGCGTGGCTGCCGTCGGCGTCCATTTCGACCAGCACCGAGTAGTCACGGCTCAGCCCCCACGCGAAACCGGCCAGGTATGCCGCGCCCAGGCCGTCCTTGGCGGTGCGGTGCATGACGTGCGTGCGGCCGGCGTCGGCCGCCGCCAGCTCGTCGGCGAGCCGGCCGGTGCCGTCGGGGCTGCTGTCGTCCACGACGAGCAGGTGCACGTGCGGGCAAGCGTCCTTGAGCCGCCGGTGGATGACCGGGAGGTTCTCCAGCTCGTTGTAGGTAGGGATGATCACCAAGACGCGCTGGCTGGGACGATTGCCGGGGGTTTGGGGCGCCGGCTGGCCGGTGGTCATGTAGCTCCTCTGTGTCGCCCGAGATCGAGTGCAGTGTCGGCCGTCCTGGTCGGACGGGATGTGGTCAGTCGCCGTCGTCTGCCGGCGTGCGGTCCCGGGGGTCGGGCGCAGTGTCTTTAGTCGTGCTCGTCGGACGGGGCTTGCCGGGTGTTGCACCGGCCCCTTTCGATTGGCGTGTGGACGGCAGACGTATCGAACGCGGGAACCATCCATTGTGCCGTATCCCGGCCAGGATCACCGCTCCGGCCGCCAGGACCATGACCCATTGCAGCAGCGGCCCCCATCGCGTCGCAGGGGTCAGCCTGGTCTTGAGGCGCACCTGCATGTCCAGATAGGCGGGCTGGAAGAACTCGGTGCGGGCCAGCTCGCCGCCGTCGGGGGCCACCACCGCGCTGATCCCCGTGGTGCCGGCCACCACCACGTACCGGTCGTGCTCGACCGCCCGGACCTTGGCGAAGGCAAGCTGCTGCTCGCTCATCCTCTTGTTGAACGTCGCGTTGTTGGCCGGCACGGCCAGCAGCTGGGCGCCGCCGAGCACCGCTTTCCTCGGCACCCGGTCGAAGATCACTTCCCAGCAGGTGGCGACGCCGACGGGCACCCCCGCGATATGCACCACGTCGGAGCCCGGTCGGGGCACGAAGCTTCCGGCGCGGTCGGCGTACCCGGACAGGTGCTTGAACAACCACGGCATCGGCAGGTATTCGCCGAAGGGCTGCACGATCTCCTTGTCGTGGCGATCGGCCGGGCCGGTGGCAGGATTCCACACGATCATGGTGTTGGTGTAGTTCGGATCCTGCGGCGGGCGCCCCGGCACGTCGAGCACGCTGCCGATCAGGATCGGAGCGCCGATGGCCGCCGCGGCCTGCGAGATCTCCAGCGCCGCGTCATTGTTGACCAGCGGGTCGATGTCCGACGAGTCTTCCGGCCAGATCACGAATTGCGGTTGCGGGGCGGCGCCCGAACGCACGTCCTCCGCCAGCCGCAGGGTTTCCTGGACGTGGTTGTCCAGCACCGCGCGCCGCTGTTCGTTGAACTCGAAGCCCAGCCTCGGCACATTGCCCTGGATGGCCGCCACGGTGACCGACGGCTCGCCACCCGATCCGGTGCCGGCGTGGCGCACCTGCGGCCAGACGATGAGCGACGCGAACAGCACCAGGCAGATGCACACGCCGGGCAGCACCACCGCGGGCGGCGCCTGATCGGGGTCGTCGGCGCGTCCGTCGTCGGCCGCCCGGGTCGCCGGATGACCCGAGTGCCACCACTTCACGATCTCGAGCGCGATGGCCGTCGCGCTGAAGCCCACCAGCATGATCGCCATCGACAGCAGCGCGACACCGCCGAGCTGGGCCAGGGGCAGGAACGGGCCCTGCGTCTGGCCGAATGCTGCCGATCCCCAGGGAAAGCCGCCGAACGGACCGATCGACTTGAGCCACTCCTGGGCCGCCCACAGCAACGCGAACCAGAGGGGCCAGCCGGGCAGCCGGCGCACGATGACGGCGCAGAGGCCGAACAGGGCGGGAAACAGCGCCGACACGGTGGCGAGCGCGATCCACGGGATGGGGCCGACCAGGAGCCCGACCCACGGCAGTAGTGGCAGGTAGAACGCCAGCCCGAAAAGGAAGCCGTAACCCAGGCCGCCCGCCGGCTTGGTCGCGGGGTGCGTCAACACCCACGCCAGCAGCGCGGCGGCCACAACGGCGCCCCACCACCAGTTGAGGGACGGGAAACTGGCGCAGAACAGCAGACCGCCCACCACGGCGCAACTCAGCCGGGTCAGGCGGGGCAGCATCGCGGCCTGGGCGGCGGGCAGCCGCGCGGTCACCGCGGCGAGCAACCCCGTTACCGCGCCCCGCGCCGCGGTCCCCCGCCGACCGGCCGCCGGCGCGCGTTCCTCGGCCGGTGCGGCGTCCTCGTCCCGGTCGTGCGGGTCGGGCTCGGCGTGGACGTCGACGGGCTGATCGTCGCGGTCCGACTCGGCCTCATCGCTGATCGGGTCGGAATCCGGCGGCTGCGGCAGGTTCGTGTCCACCGCATCGGTTCGGTCCGCGGGTTGGTCGCCGCCCGACCGATCCCTAGCCATGGATCACAGCGCCCCGATGCACCGTTCGGCGGCACCGCGGTAGGGCGTCGCCCGGGCCTAATCGTGGCAGCGCGGGCACGCGGGAACGCGGGTCGGTCGACCAGCGCTGGACGGCGTCTTGCGGGGCGTGCACCGCCAGGTCTCCGGCATCCCAGATGGCGTATGAGGCCGCCGCCCCCGGCACCAGGGTGCCCGCGTTGTCGTCGCGGACGCCGGCCGCCCGCCAGCCGCCGCGGGTGGCGGCCGCGAACGCCGCCCGCGCCGAGATCCCGCTGCCCGGGGTGCGGTGGTTGACAGCTGCGCGCACGCTCACCCACGGGTCGAAATCGGTGACCGGAGCGTCGGAACCTAGCGCGAGGGGCACGCCTTGGGATGCTAACAGCGCAAAAGGGTTGAGCCGACTGGCTCGCTGGGCGCCGAGCCGCCGCGCGTACATGCCGTCGGCGCCGCCCCACAGCGCATCGAAATTGGGCTGCACGCTGGCGATGACACCCCACTGGCCCAGCTTGGCGGCCTGATCGGCGCTGACCATCTCGACATGCTCGAGGCGGTGTCCGCAGCGTGCGACCGCGACCGGCCCGAGGTCGGCGACGACGCGCTCGAGCGCACTCACCACCGTCTCGACCGCCGCGTCCCCGATGACGTGGAACCCCGCGGTGACTTCGGCCTGGGTGCATGCCCGCAGGTGTTTCTCGACGGCATCGCAATCGAGATAGCAGGTTCCGGTGCGATGCGACGCATCCGCGTACGGCTCGCGCAGCCAGGCGGTGCGCGACCCCAATGCCCCGTCGACGAACAGGTCGCCGGCCAGCCCGCGGGCTCCGGTCGCCGCCATCAGCTCGAGCGCCTGGGCGGGGCTGCTCACCGGCTCACCCCAATAACCGATCACCTCAACGCCATGGTCGAGGGCCCGCAATTGCAGCCAGTCGTCGATCCCGCCGATCTCGGGCCCGGCGCATTCGTGCACCGCGACGATGCCCGCCGCGGCGGCGGCACGCAGGGCCGCGGCACGGGCTTCGGCGAGCTGGTCGGCGGTCAGCCGGTCCCGCGCAGCGGCCCGCACCAGGTGGTGCGCGTCGCCGACCAGCGGCCCCTCGGCGCTGAAACCCGCCGCCGCCGGAAGGTCGCCGACCAGCCGCCGCAGGCCCGTCGACGCGAGCGCGGAATGCACGTCCACGCGCGCCAGGTAGGCGGGCCGGTCACCGACAACGGCGTCCAGGTCGCCGGTGGCCGGCGGGGCGTTCTCCGGCCACGACGTTTCATCCCAGCCGTGCCCCCACACCGACTGGCCGGGGTGCGCGGCGGCATAGTCGGCGACCATCTGCAGGCACTGGGCGAACGAGGCTGCCGACCGCAGGTCCAGCCCGCTGAGCGTGAGCCCG
Source organism: Mycobacterium sp. NGS11 (assembly GCF_059813315.1). NCBI lineage: Bacteria > Bacillati > Actinomycetota > Actinomycetes > Mycobacteriales > Mycobacteriaceae > Mycobacterium > Mycobacterium sp. NGS11. The sequence continues at coordinate 92,260 of NZ_JCALEJ010000003.1, read as the reverse complement.
GTCGCGGTGAGGTGGATGTGGCTGTCCACGAATCCCGGCGCCACGAAACCGCCCTGAAGGTCTTCGACATCGGCGTCGGGAAACATGCGGCGCGCGACCGCGTCGGCGCCCAGCCATGCCACGAGGCCGTCGCGAACCGCCATCGCGGTCGCGCCGGGCTGGGCCGGGCTGTGCACGCGACCGTTGACCAGCAGGGTTACCGGTGCGGATCTAGCGGTCACAGCCCAAAACTACGTGCACCGGTCCGAATGGCGATAACGATGCTCAGACGGTCACAACGCCGCGTCAGCGGCCGTCGAATCGTTGCGGCCGCGCCGGCGCCTCGACGTCGCGGACATCGATGACCTCGCCGTCGATGTAGTCGCCGTGGCCGCCAGCGTCCGGGTAGGCCCCACGGGCGTACGAGGCCGGGTACGGATCGCCGCCGAACGCGCCCGCGTAACTGAGTCCCCGCGTCCGCCGCTGCAACTTGCGCATCGCTACTGCGGTCAGCCCGGGGCCGACGCCCGATCGTACCGGCGGGATGAGCAGCAACAAGCCCACCGCCGTGCTCGCCAGGCCGGGCACGAGAACGAGCAGCACCGCCAGGCTGACCAGCGCGCCGTCACCGGCCGCGGCGCGTCGTGCGGCCAGGCCCGAGCGCAGCTGCCCGATTCGGCGGATCAGGTGCGAACCCGCCAGCGGGGCCACGATCCCCCAGCCGAGCAGGAAGGTGGCCAACAGCGCCAGCAGGGTCCAGCCCCATCCGATCGTCAACACAAACGCGAAGATCACCGCGAGTTCGACGACGGCGTAGATCAGCAACAGCCGCGACACCATGCCAGACCAACGCCCGTGGACCACACCTGAGTTCCCGTGGTGCTCGCCGGCGTGGTTGCAGTTAGATGACGCTATGACGACGATTCACATCGATACCCCCGACGGACCGATCGATGCGTTACTGAGCACCCCGCCCGGACAGGGTCCGTGGCCGGGTGTGGTGGTGATCCACGATGCATTCGGTTACGGCCGGGACAAGCAGTCGATCAATGACCGCATCGCGGCGGCGGGCTATCTGGCGATAACCCCGAACATGTATGCCCGCGGCGGCCGCATCCGCTGCATCACCCGCGTCATGAAGGAGCTGCAAACGCAGCGTGGCCGCGCCCTCGACGACATCCTGGCCGCGCGCGATCACCTGAAGGCCATGCCGGAATGCAACGGCCAGGTCGGCATCGCGGGCTTCTGCATGGGCGGTCAGTTCGCTCTTGTCATGTCGCCCAAAGGCTTTGGCGCCTCCGCGCCGTTTTATGGCGCCCCCCTGCCCCGCAACCTCGACAAAACGCTCGACGGCGCGTGCCCGGTGGTGGCCAGCTTCGGCGCCCGCGACCCGCTGGGCCGTGGCGCGCCCGAGAAGCTGAACAAGACCATCGCGGCCAAAAACATCACCGCCGATGTGAAGACCTATCCGGGCGTCGGGCACAGCTTCGCCAACGAGCTGCCGGCCCAGCCGCTGCTTCGCATAGCGGGTTTCGGCTACGACGCGAACGCCACCGAGGATGCGTGGCGGCGGGTGTTCGCGTTCTTCGGCGAGCATCTGGGAACGGGCTCCGCGACGTAGCGGGCTAGTGCGCGGCGTTCAGCTTCTGCGACAACACCGTTGCGAAAGTGTGGGTGTCGCCGGGCCAGCGCGCCGACACGTAGCCGCCGTCGTCGACGACGAAGGCGGGCCTCGAGTCGGTCGGCGTATCGCGCGCCATTCCTGAGGTTTTCAGCCGCCAGTGCGGCGATCCGCGGGCGACGTCGCAAAAATCCGCTGGATCTTCAAGCGCGCGGGTGACTTCCGACTGCACCGACATGTACCCGCCGGGTTGGCCGGGTTCCTCGGTATAGGTCCGGTAGTAGTCGCGATCCCAGAACCGGGTGAATCGGGTGAGGCGCCAGGCCAACCGCTCCATGGCCCACGTCAACGCCGTGGTCTTGCGGCCGTAGAGGATGGACCGGCCGGTCGTGGGATCGGTGCTGCGCGCGGCGAGGAGCACCCCGTGACAAATGGCGGCCACCACCAGCTCGTGCGCGAAGGCGTCCACGACCAGCCGGTGCAGGATGTCGCTGTCGATGTAGCCGCGCATTCCCCGGGCGCGGTGCCCACCCGGCAACAGCAGCCCGTCCACGTCGTCGAGGGTGGCGTGCTCCCAGCTGACCGGATGCTGAAATTCGTTGGAGCGCACCATGTCCCGATACGCACGACGCCCGGTCTTGTTCGCGCGTAGCGTCAGTCCGATCAGCGGGATGGCGCCGAGCAGCGGCAGCGGGGACCAGGCGTCCAGTCCGCGGCCCGTCAGCATGATGTCGTCGGCCGCCCCGGGCGTGCCGCTTTCGGTCGCGAAGACCACCCGGTGGCCGTTTCGCGTCAACACCGACCAGCTGACGGCGACCTCGGTCGGGTCGAAGTCGCGGTCCGGGATCGGGATGAGAACGGTGCCCACGGCGCCTCGGCGGTCAGGCCGCTTTCAGTTCGAGGCCGACGTTGTTGTCCATGCCGCCGCGCAGCTTGCTGAAGAAGTTGAACACCTTGCCCAGCACCCCGTAGCGCTCTCCGATGGCGTCGTAAACGGAGGCCGTCGCCGACTTGTCGAGAATGGCCGCCGTGCCCTCGACGGCCTCGCTGGTCGGGCGGCCGTTCATGGTGCAGGTGGCCAGCGTGACGCGCGGAGTATTGCGGATTCGCTTGACCTTCCACGACTTCTCCTGGGTGATGACCAGCAGCCGGTCCCCACGTTGTTTGTCCAGGGCGGCCCAGATGGGCGTCGGATTGGGCTTGCCGTCCTTGGTGAACGTGGTCAGCAGGATGTATTGCGCCTTGGCGAGATCGGCGAAGGTCGGTGTCACCAGGACAACGTACCGCCGCGCGGTGGGGGCGTTGACATTCTCGGCGCTCGGCTGCGATAGTCATGACAGCTTAACTGAAAACGCTATTTTCAATTAAGGCCGCAGAGCACCGATCGAAGTGGGCAATCATGAGCGATCCGAAAAAGCCGCTGGCGTGGTTGCCGTTCACGATCGCCGAGGCGGCCTTGGCATCCTCTGGCGAGACGAGCGATCCCGACCTGTTTGCGGCGTGGTCACAGCTCTTGAGCCGGCTCGACGAAGCCGCGCGGACGGTCGAATCCGAGCCGGCGAGCCGCAACCGGACCGATGCCGCCGCCGGAATCCGGCACCTGCTGGTGCTGCTCGCCGCGGGTATCGACGAGGCGCTGCGGTTCGATCCGGATCCGGCACTGCGTGTCCAACGCACCAGCACCGATGACATCGTGAGCTGGGGAATGGAGTGCCCGGACTGCCTCTACACCCGCGCCGCGCTGCGCGGCGGGCAGAGCTATCGGCTGTACGGCAACCGCGGCACCGCCCGCTACGTCGGGCTGCAGACGATGAACGGCATCACCGCCACCGCCAACGAGTTGGTCGACGAGCTCGAAGCGGATCCCGACGGCAACTTCGAGGTGGTGCTGTCGCCCTCGAAACAGCCGGGGCAAGAGGGCAATTGGATGCGAATCGAAGGTGAGCATCCCACGTTGACGGTGCGGCACTTCTTCTACGACTGGGATGCCGAGGTGGCATCGTCGCTGCGCATCGAGCGACTCGGCGACCCGGCCCGGGCCACCCCCGGTGCGGTCCACCCCCACTCGGCGGTGACCAGGCAACTGGCGGCGCTCGGCGACTTCGTCGCGGACAACCTGGCGTTCTTTTTGCAGTTCGGGTCCGCCGCACCACCCAACGGCTTCCTGCCCCCGATCGATCGCACCGACATGGGGGCCGCCGCGGAGAACCGGCCGGTGATCGGCCGGTGGGAACTGCGCCCGGGCGAGGCCCTCATCGTCGAAGTGGAGCCACCACAGGGCATTTATTGGAGCTTTTCGATCGGCAACCCGTGGTGGGAGACGATCCATTACGGCCGCCACCAGTCCAGCCTGAATGCCCATCAGGCCGCAGTGGATTCCGATGGATTGGTCCGTGTGGTGTTGTGCGATCGCGACCCCGGCATCGCCAACTGGCTCGACACCGCGGGCCACAGCAACGGTCCGATCATCCTGCGCTGCGTGCGCACCGAAACGGCGCCCACGCCGACGACACGGGTGGTGCCGTTCGACGATGTCCACACCGAGTTGCCTTCGGGCACAGCGCAAGTCACCCCCGAAGAGCGCGCAGGAATCCTCGCGGCCAGGCGCCGCGCGGTGCACGAAAGGTTCGGACGGTGACCTTCGATGCTGACGAGTTAGAGGATGGTGCCCGAACCGCAACCGGCCTCGACGATTTCGGATCGCCCTACTACCGCGAGGGACTCGAACGCATCGTCGACGCGCTGAACCACGAGGCGGACCTCAATGACATCGGGCGGGTCATCCAGCACGCCACCATCAGCAACGCCCTCATCCAACGCCTGAAGGTCGAGGACACCTACCGGCAGCATCCCGAGATCGACGACCAGGCCGTCGGGGGCCCCGTCTTCGTCATCGGCCTGCCCCGCACCGGAACCACCGCGCTGAGCCAGCTGGTGGCCGCCGATCCCCAATTCCGATCGCTGCGCATGTGGGAATCGCAAGCGCCCACCCCGCCACCGGAGGCCGCCACCGAACACAACGACCCGCGGATCGCGCAGGCCGAGGCCGGCCTGAAGATGCTCGACGAGATGTTCCCGCTGATGAAAACCTTGTACAACTCCGAGGCCACGGCGCCGACCGAATGCCAGGACCTGATGGGAATGAGCTTTCGCACCTTCCACTTTGACGGCGCCGTGCGCGCGCCCGGGTATCTCGCGTGGCTGATGGGTTGCGACATGCGCGAAACCTACGTCTTTCATCGGCGAGTTCTCCGGTTGTTGCAATGGCACTGCCCCCCGGTGCTGTGGCACCTCAAGACACCCGTGCACATGTTCGCCCTCGACGCGCTCGTCGAGGCATATCCCGGCGCCAAATTCCTGTGGAGTCACCGCGATCCGGCCAAAGTGATGGGTTCGGTCTGCAGCCTGATCCGGTATGTGCGCAGCTGGAGCAGCGATCGGGACGACGCCAGGGAACTCGGCGCCGAGCAGGTCGACAGCTGGGTCGAAGGCATCCGGCGGGCAATGGATTTCCGCGGCCGGATGGGCGACGACCGATTCGCCGACGTCTCGTTCGCGGACCTTCAGACGGATCCGGTCGGCACGCTGCAATCCAGCTACGCCGCCTTGGGCTTGACCTTCACCGATGACAGCCTCGGCGCGGTCACGCGTTGGGCCGCGGATCACCGGCCCGGCTCCCGCGGCGCGCATGACTATGACCTGGCCGACTACGGCCTAACGCCCGAAGGCGTTCGCGAGCGGTTTGCGAACTATCTCGCCGCCTACGATGCGACGGCCTGACGTGAAAGCACCCCGCACGCGGCGACGCGAAAAACTCGGCCCGGACGCGGCGGTGGGCCGCGAGATCCTCGCCGCCGCGTCAACCGTGTTGCGCGAGCAGGGCGTTGGCGGACTCGGCATCGCGGCGGTGCTTGAGCGGGCCGGACTGAGCACCCGCGCGTTCTATCGCCATTTCGGCTCCAAGGAAGAACTCGTCGCCGCGGTCTTTCTGGAGAGCGCGCGGGGAGAAACGCGACGGCTACGCCGCCGGATGGCCGCTGCCACAACGGACATCGAGTCGGTGATCGCGTGGATCGACGGCCGACTGGACCTGGCATTCGACGACGGCATTGGATCCGATCTGCGCCGCCTGTCGCTGGAAGCTCAATCGCAGTCCCCCGGCCTGGTGCAGCCCGCCTACGCCGAGATGCTCAAGCCGCTGCGCGATGCGCTCGCGCGTGGACAGCAGGCCGGGGTGTTCCGCGACATCGACCCGGTCAGCGACGCCCAGTTCGTCCACGGCGTGGTGTGGGCGGGCATCAACGAGCAGTGGGCGACGGGTGACTGCGACCGCAACGTGTTGCGCGAACGCATATTGCGTTTTTGTCTGCGCGGGCTGAAAGGAGACTAGCGATGGATCTCGGTTTCGGTGGATCGACGGCCGTGGTCACCGGCGGCAGCAAGGGCATGGGGCTGGCGATCGCCGAAACCCTTGCCGCCGAAGGCGCCAGCGTGGCGGTGATGGCCCGTGGCCGTGCAGCCCTCGACGCCGCCGTGACGGCGTTGCGCGAGGCCGGCGCGCCGGACGCCGTCGGGATCAGCGTCGACATGACCGACGCACAGTCGATCGCCGACGGATTCGCCGCGGTGGCCGAGCGTTGGGGGCGGCTCAACGCGCTGGTCCACACGATCGGGCCGGGCGACGGCTATTTCGAGCAGCTCGACGACGCGGGGTGGGACGACACGTTCGCGCTCGGCACCATGTCAGGGGTGCGGGCGATCCGCGGGGCGTTACCGCTGCTGCGCGCGGCGGAATGGGCCCGCATCGTCACCTTTGCGGCACACTCGATCCAGCGGCAAAACCCGCGGATCGTCGCGTACACGGCGTCCAAGGCGGCGTTGGCCAGCGTCACCAAGAATTTATCGAAAAGCCTTGCCACCGATGGCATTCTGGTCAACTGCGTGTGCCCGGGAACCATCGTCACCGCCAGCTTCACCGAGAACCTCAAGGACATTCTCGCCGCCGACGGCCTGGACGCGACCAATCCCGTCGACGTCATGACCTGGATCGACAACAACTTTCACCAACCCTGCGACCTCGGCCGCGCCGGGCTGCCCGAAGAGGTCGCCTCCCTGACCGCCTACCTGGCGTCGCGGCGCAACGGCTATGTCACCGGGGCCACCGTCAACGTGGACGGCGGCTCCGATTTTGTGTAGCTGTGGTTCGGCGAGCAGACGCGAAAGTGCCCGACACGCCGAGGATTTTGGCACTTTCGCGTCTGCTCGCGGCAGAAAAAATTAGCCCTCGAGATCGCCTTCGGTTTCCAGCAGCGCCTGGCGCAGCCCGTCGAGCGTTTCCGGTTGCGGCTGCGCCCACATGCCGCGGCCCGCGGCCTCCAGGAGCCGTTCGGCCATGCCGTGCAGCGCCCAGGGATTCGATTCCGACATGAACTTGCGGTTCTCCGGGTCCAGCACGTAGCGCTCGGTGAGCTGTTCGTACATCCAGTCGGCCATCACCCCGGCCGTCGCGTCGTAGCCGAACAGGTAGTCCACGGTCGCCGCCATCTCGAACGCGCCCTTGTATCCATGCCGCCGCATCGCCGACATCCAGCGCGGATTGACGACGCGCGCGCGGAACACCCGGGTGGTCTCCTCCGACAGCGTGCGGGTGCGTATGGCATCGGGGCGGGTGTTGTCGCCGATGTAGGCGGCCGGGGCCTGCCCGGTCAGCGCGCGCACCGTGGCCACCATGCCGCCGTGGTACTGAAAATAGTCGTCGGAGTCGGCGATGTCGTGTTCGCGGGTATCGGTGTTCTTGGCGGCCACCGCGATACGCCGGTACTGCCGGTTCATGTCGTCGACGGCCTCGCGGCCGTCCAGGTCGCGGCCGTAGGCGAAGCCACCCCAGGCGGTGTACACGGCGGCGAGGTCGGCGTCGTCACGCCAGTTGCGGCTGTCGATGAGCTGCAACAGGCCGGCGCCATAGGTGCCCGGCTTGGATCCGAAAATCCTTGTGGTGGAGCGGCGTTGATCGCCGTGCTGAGCCAGGTCGGCCTGGGCGTGCGCGCGGACGTAGTTCTGCTCGGCGGGTTCGTCGAGGTCGGCGACCAGCCGCACAGCGTCGTCGAGCATCGTCACGACGTGCGGGAAGGCATCCCGGAAGAAACCGGAGATGCGGACCGTCACGTCGATGCGCGGACGGCCAAGCTCAGCGAGCGGGATCGGCGCCAGGTCGACGACCCGCCGCGAGGCGTCGTCCCACGCCGGCCGGACACCGAGCAGCGCAAGGACTTCGGCGATGTCGTCACCGGCGGTGCGCATGGCCGAGGTGCCCCACACCGAGAGCCCGACGGATTGCGGCCATCGCCCGTGGTCGTCGCGGTACCGGGTCAACAGTGAATCGGCAAGCGCGACACCGGCTTCCCAGGCCAGGCGAGATGGCACGGCCTTGGGGTCGACGGAGTAGAAGTTGCGACCGGTGGGCAGCACGTTGACCAGGCCGCGCAGCGGCGAGCCGGACGGGCCGGCCGGGATGAATCGGCCATTGAGGGCGCGCAGCACCTGCTCGATCTCGGCGGCGGTGCCGGCGAGCCGTGGCACCACTTCGGTGGCCGCGAATCGCAGCACCGCCGCGACGTCGGCGTTGTCGGTGATCCGTTCGGCCGCATCGGCATCCCAGCCCGTCGCCTGTAAAGCGGCGACGAGCTCGCGGGCCGCCGCCTCTGTTCGATCGACCGTGGTCCGGTCGTCGGTGCCGTCCTCGGCCAGGCCCAGCGCCTGACGCAATCCGGGCAGGGTGTGCTCGCCGCCGAACAGTTGGCGTGCCCGCAGGATCGCCAGCACCAGGTCCAGTTCGGCGTCGCCCGTTGGCTTTTGCCCCAGGATGTGCAAGCCGTCGCGAATCTGGACATCCTTGATCTCGCACAGCCACCCGTCGACGTGCAGCAGCATGTCGTCGAATGAGTCTTCTTCGGGCCGCTCGGTCAGACCCAGGTCGTGGTCCATCTTCGCGGCCCGCATCAGCGTCCAGATCTGCTGGCGGATCGCGGGTAGCTTGCCCGGATCCAGGGCGGCGACGTTGGCGTGCTCGTCGAGCAACTGCTCCAAACGGGCGATGTCACCGTAGGTTTCGGCGCGCGCCATCGGCGGGATGAGGTGGTCGACCAGAACGGCGTGCGCGCGCCTTTTGGCCTGTGTGCCCTCACCGGGATCGTTGACCAGGAACGGGTAGATCATCGGCAGATCGCCCAGCGCGGCATCCGGGCCGCAGGCCGCCGACATGCCCAGCGTCTTGCCGGGCAACCATTCCAGGTTGCCGTGCTTGCCCAGATGCACCACCGCGTGCGACCCGAAGCCGGCGTCCAGCCAGTGATACGCGGCCAGGTAGTGGTGGCTGGGCGGCAGATCCGGGTCGTGGTAGATCGCGACCGGGTTTTCGCCGAACCCGCGGGGCGGCTGCACCATCAGCACCAGGTTCTCGGATTGCATTGCGGCGATGACGATTTCGCCGTCGGGATCGCGGCTGCGGTCCACGAAGAGATTTCCGGGCGCCGGGCCCCAGTGCTCCGTCACCGCGTCGGTGAATTCGGGGGGCAGGGTGGCGAACCATTCGCGGTAATCCTTGGCGGACACCCGGATCGGGTTGCCGGCGAGCTGGCCTTCGGTGAGCCAGTCGGGGTCCTGGCCGCCCCGTTCGATCAGAGCGTGGATCAGGGCGTCACCGTCGCCGGCCTCGACGCCCGGCAGTTCACCCACCCGGTAGCCGTGAGCGCGCATCGCCTGCAGCAGCGCGATGGCGCTTGCCGGCGTGTCCAATCCGACCGCGTTGCCGATGCGGGCGTGCTTGGTGGGATAGGCCGAGAACACCAGGGCCACCCGCTTATCCGCCGGTGCGACGTGGCGCAGCCGCGCGTGGCGCACCGCCAGTCCGGCGACCCGGGCGCAGCGTTCCGGGTCGGCGACATAGGAGATCAGCCCGTCGGAGTCGATCTCTTTGAAGGAGAACGGGACCGTGATGATGCGGCCGTCGAACTCGGGCACCGCCACCTGGCTGGCCACGTCGAGCGGATTCAGGCCGTCATCGTTCGCGCGCCATTGGGCCCGCGGGCTGGTCAGGCACAGCCCTTGCAGGATCGGGATATCCAGGGCGGCAAGATGTTCGACGTTCCAGCTGTCGTCGTCGCCGCCGGCGGAGACCGTGGCCGGCTTCAGTCCCCCGGCCGCCAGCACGGTCACCACCATGGCGTCGGCGTCGCCGAGTCGTCGCAGCAGCTCGGGTTCGGCGGTGCGCAGCGACGCGCAGTAGACCGGCATCGGCCGCGCGCCGGCGTCCTCGATGGCCCGGCACAACGCCTCGACGTAGCCGGTGTTGCCGGCCAGGTGCTGCGCGCGGTAGTACAGCACCGCAATCGTCGGGCCGTCCGTATCGGCGACGTTCGGCGTCGGCAGCTCTCCCCACGTCGGCGTCACGACCGGCGGGGTGAACCCGAACCCGGTCATCAGCACGGTGTCCGAGAGGAAGGCGTGCAGCTGACGCAGGTTGTCCACGCCGCCGTGGGCCAGATAGATGTGCGCCTGCACCGCGATCCCGGCGGCCAGCGTGGACAGACCGGTCAGTTCGGCGTCGGCGGCCTGCTCGCCGCTGACCAAGACCGCCGGCACCCCGCTGGCGATCACCGTGTCGATGCCGCTTTGCCAGGCCCGATAGCCGCCGAGGATCCGCACCACCACGATGGCGGCGCCGGCCAGCAGGTCGGGCAATTCGTCTTCCGAGAGCCGCGACGGGTTGGCCCACCGAAAGTTCTTCCCGCTGGATCGGGCGCTGATCAGGTCCGTGTCGGATGTCGACAGCAGCAGGATGGTCGGCTCAGCCACCCATCATTCGTACCGCAGTGTCGCCGCGATCCGAGCGGCGACCTCCTCGGCCCCCCGCAGCGCCTCCTTGCTCGTGCCCGGTTCGTAGCGGTCGGCGAGGGCGTCGTAGTCGGCGCCGGCGATCGAGCCGTGATCGGCGGCCAGTTCGACCACCTCCACCGGCCAGCCGACGCGTTCCAGGCGGGCGGCGAAGTCTCTGCTCGCGTGCACGGGGACGACGTCGTCGTCGAGGCCGTGCAGCAAGGTGAACGGCGAACCGATATCGGCACCGCTGAGCCCGTCGGTCAGCGCCGCACCGAAGATGGGATCGGGGACCATGAAAGCTCCGGCCAGGCAGACCGTGTGTGCGGGAGCGAAGTCGAGCCGCCCCGCGTGCAACGTGGCACCCGCCGCCGCGGCACCGCCCATCGACCATCCGACCAGCAGGATGCGCTCGGCGTCGGTGGCGAGGTTGCGGGCGAACGTCAGCGACGCCAGCAGATCTGCCCGCCCGCCGTCCTGGGCATGGGAGTTCCAGTCCGGGGCGACCACCGCGGCGCCACGCTCGGCCAGCATCCCGGCCAGTGGGCCGACGGCGGCACGGGCATCGGTTTGCGCGCCATGCCACAGCAAGATCGTGAACGGCGCAGGCTCGCCGAAGACGTCGGCCATGCGGCCCGGGGCATATTCCACCGTTCTCACGGCCACGAGGATGCCCGCGCCGGGGCCTTTTCAACCCCACGGGCTGATCAGCTGGCGAGGCCGGGCCGCAGCGCCTCGTTGAATCGGCGGTCGACCCAGTTGGCGAACCTGGGTGACGATGCGAGCTGGCCGGCGGCCGCGAACAAGTCGGCCAGTTTCTGCTCGGAGGCGACCACGTCGTCACCGAGTTCGGTCGGCAGCCGCAGGCTGCGCGTCGCCGCGACCGTCGCCACCTTTGGATCCAAACCCACTGCTGCGGAATAGCTTTGAGCCCATTCCTGCGGATGAGCCCTGGCCCACTGCACGGCCTTCTCGAAACGCACCAGCAGGTCGGACAGCGCGGTGTTGCGTCTCGGGTCGTCCAGCGCCTGGTCGGACGCGACACCGACCCAGTCGCCATTGGTGACGCCCTGCGCCTCGGCGATGCTGCGCACCGGGATCTGCTGCTCGGCCTGGGCCGTGTACGGATCCCAGATGGCCCACGCGTCGGCCTGGTGCTGACTGAACGCGGACAGCGCATCGGCGGGCTGCAGGAATACGAATTTCACCTCGGCGGGTTTGAGCCCGGCCTTGTCCAGCTGGGCCAGCAGGTTGGCGTGCGACGAGCTGCCCTTGGCGACGGCGACTGCCTTACCGCGCAACTCGGAGACCGACGTGATCGGCGAATCCGCGTGCACCAGAACACGATTGCCCACACCACCGCCACCGTATGCGGAGACCGCCTTGATCTTCGCGTTGCTGGCGGCCCCGAAGATCGGCGGCGTGTTACCGGTGATCGCGAAGTCGATCTTGCCCGCGGTGGCGGCCTCGACTTGTGGCGGCCCGGAGGTGAACGTCGAGAACGCGACCCGATAGGGCAGGTTTTCCAACTGCCCGGCGGCGCGCAGCAGCGCTTCGGTACCGCCCTTCTGATCCCCCACCTGCAGCGTGAGACCCGACAACTCCGAGACGGGCACCGCGGCCGGCGGCGGCTTGGGCCCCAGACTGGCGCTGCGCGAAACGCATCCGGTCAACAGCAGTGCGAGCGCAAGCACCAGCGCGATGAATCCGCGCATCAAAGCCGCACGCCAAGACGATCCAGCAGCTCGACGCGATGCTGGTCGTTGTGGGCACCCGGATCGCCGGGTGCGCGGCGAGGCTCGTCGATGGACAGCGTGTGGATGACGCGGCCTTCCTCGAGCACCAGCACGCGGTCGGCCAGCGCCACGGCTTCGTCGACATCATGGGTGATCAGCAACAGCCCGAAGCGATGCCGGCGCCACAGATCCAGCAGCAGCGTGTGCATGGTCAACCGGGTCAGCGCGTCCAGCGCGCCGAACGGCTCGTCGAGCAACAGCAGTTGCGGTTCGGCGACCAGCGCCCGGGCCAGCGAAACCCGTTGCGCCTGACCGCCGGACAGGGTCAGCGGCCACGCGCCGGCGTGGTCGGACAGCCCGACGTCGGCCAGCGCCCGGTCGGCGCGAGCCCGGACTTGCGCCCGCGGCAGGCGGCTGCGGGCCAGGCCGTAACCGGCGTTCGTCCGCACGTCGCGCCATGGAAACAGGCGCGGCTCCTGGAACGCGAGGGCCGGGGCGCCGGCAACCACACGCTGCCCGCTGTGGTCATCGGACAGACCGGCGAGCACCCGCAGCACAGTCGATTTGCCCGAGCCGCTGCGCCCGATCAGCGCGACGATCTCACCGCGACGCACCCGCACCGAAACGTCGTTCAGCACTTGCCGATTGCCGTACCACTTGCCGACGTGGCGCAGTTCCCCGGCGATGCCGGTCGCCCCGCGAGTAGCGGCGTCCGATTCCGCGATGAGTGTCAAAGCCCGGACCTTTCAGTGTCGGTAGCGCAGGGTGCGACGCTCGATGAGCCGGACGACCGCATCGGTGACGATGCCCAGCAGCGCATAGATGGTCAGCCCGAAGATGATGATGTCGATGCGCAAGAAATCTCGGGCGTTGTTGATCAGGAAGCCGATTCCCTTGTCGGCGTTGATCTGCTCGGCGACGATCAGCGTCAGCCACGCGATGGCCAGCGACTGCCGGAAACCCACCAGCACCTGCGGCGCCGTGCTGGGCACGATGATCCGGGTGAACCGCTGAAAAAACGAAAAACCCAGCACCTGAGCGGTTTCCAGCATCTTCGGGTCGACCTGCCGGATCGCCGAAAACGTGTTCAGGTACAGGGGGAAGACCACACCAAGGGCAACGAGCAACACCTTGGGCAGCTCGCCGATGCCGAACCAGAGGATGAACAGCGGGATCAGCCCGAGGTGGGGCAGTGCCCGGATCATCTGCATCGGTGGGTCCAAGGTCGATTCGACCCAGCGCGACAACCCGACCGCCGCGCCCGCCACAAGCCCGATGATCCCGCCCAGCAGCAGCCCCTCGACAACCCGGACGGTGGAAATGTGCAGCGCGTCGGCGAGCTGACCATTGCGGGTCAACTCCACGCCGGCCTCGACGATCAAGGACGGGGCCGGAAGGACATCTGCGGGAATCACACCGAGCGCGCTGCCCAGCTGCCACAACGCCAACAGCATCAGCGGCGACACGACGCGCACGACTTCCCATTTGCGACGCGCCCATACTCCGCTCGGCCCACCGGCTGGTGCGCTGCCCGGGTTGCTCGACCTCGACGCAGCGTCGAGTGCGGTGGCAATGCTCACCGTGCGGACGCTATGGCGCGACCAGGGGCTTGAGTAAGGGTTTACGTCTGGCTGAAGGCAATCCCGGCCGTCGCCCTCGGCGCGGGCCGTACCGTGGACGGGTGGCCAGGACGCGCGACACGGACGCATGCCCGGGTGCGCTGCAGGTGCACCAGGCGGCCGATGGCGCCCTGGCCCGGGTCCGGCTGCCCGGCGGCATGATCACGGCCGCCCAGCTGGCCGCGTTGGCAACCGTAAGCAGCCAGTTGGGTTCGGGCACGCTCGAGCTGACCGCCCGGGGCAACGTGCAGTTGCGCGGGCTGACCGACGTGACCGCGGTCGCCGAGGCGCTGGCTGCCGCGGGCCTGTTGCCGTCGATGACGCATGAGCGGGTCCGCAACATCGTGGCGTCACCGTTGTCGGGACGCTGCGGCGGCAACCTCGACGCGCGGCCGTGGGTCAAAGAGCTGGACGCCGCGATCTGCCGCGAGCCCAGGCTCGCCGGGCTGGGTGGCCGGTTCTGGTTCGGCCTGGACGACGGGCGTGCCGACGTATCGGGGCTGCGCGCCGACATCGGCGTCCACGCATTCGCCGACGAGTGTGCGTTGTTGCTTGCCGGACGCGACACCGGCGTCCGGCTGGCGGCCGGCGAAGTGGTCAAAACGTTGGCGACCCTGGCCCTACGGTTCGTCGACATCCGCGGAACGGCTTGGCGCGTCCAGGAATTGGATGACGTTCGGCAACTGCTACCCGACGCCGCCCCGCGCGCCACGTCCTTTCCGGCCGTCACCACGGCGCCGGTGGGCTGGATCGGCCAGGACTGCCCCGGTCAGCAAGGTCGGGTGACGCTAGGCGCCGCGGTGCCGCTGGGGGTGCTGCCGGCACGCGTTGCGGAGTACCTGGCCGCGATCGAGGCGCCGTTGGTGATCACGCCGTGGCGCTCGGTGCTGGTGTGTGATCTGAGCGAAGAGGTGGCCGACACCGCCCTGCGGGTACTGGCGCCCCTGGGCCTGGTGTTCGACGAGAACTCGCCCTGGTTGACCGTCAGCGCGTGCACCGGCAGCCCCGGCTGCGCGCGCTCGGCCGCCGACGTGCGGGCCGACGCGGCGCAATCCCTGGATGCCGCCTCGACGGTGCACCGGCACTTCGTCGGCTGCGACCGGGCCTGCGGCAGTCCGCTCGCCGGTGAGGTGCTGATGGCCACGCCAGACGGATACCGCAGGCTGTAACCGGGCGCAGCGGGTCGTCACTCCACCAAGCTTTAGGGTGGGCGAGTGCTCGACTACATTCGCGACGCGGCGGAGATCTATCGCCAGTCGTTCGCGACGATCCGCGCCGAAGCCGACCTGGCCCGCTTCCCCGCCGACGTGGCACAAGTGGTGGTCCGGTTGATCCACACCTGCGGCCAGGTCGACGTCGCCGAGCATGTCGCCTTCACGGACGACGTCGTCGAACGAGTCCGCACAGCCCTGCTCAGCGGCGCTCCGGTGCTGTGCGATTCGTCGATGGTGGCCGCCGGGATCACCGCCGCGCGACTGCCGGCCGACAACCAGGTGGTGTCCCTGGTGGCCGATCCGCGGGCTGCCGAGCTGGCCGCACGCCGGCAGACCACTCGCTCGGCGGCCGGCGTGGAGCTGTGGGCGGACCGGCTGCCCGGAGCGGTGCTGGCGATCGGCAACGCCCCGACCGCGCTGTTTCGGCTGCTCGAGTTGATCGACGACGGAGTCGCCCCGCCGGCCGGGGTGCTCGGCGGGCCGGTGGGTTTCGTGGGATCGGCGCAGTCCAAACAGGAGCTCATCGACAACCCGCGCGGAACGTCGTATCTGGTGGTGCGGGGACGTCGCGGGGGCAGCGCGATGGCCGCCGCCGCCGTCAACGCGATTGCCAGCGAGCGCGAATGAGCACCCACAGGGGCACGTTGTGGGGCGTCGGGCTGGGGCCCGGGGACCCGGAATTGGTGACGGTCAAGGCCGCGCGGGTGATCGGCGAGGCCGACGTGGTGGCTTATCACAGCGCCCGGCACGGCCGCAGCATCGCCCGCGGGATCGCCGAACCGTATCTGCGGCCGGGGCAGATCGAAGAGCACCTGGTGTACCCCGTCACTACCGAGACCACCGACCATCCCGGCGGCTATGCCGGTGCCATCGAGGACTTCTACATCGAGGCCACCGAGCGCATCGCGGCGCACCTCGACGCCGGTCGCAATGTGGCCCTGCTGGCCGAGGGCGATCCGCTGTTCTACAGCTCCTACATGCATCTGCACACCCGGCTGACCGCACGGTTCGACGCGGTCATCGTGCCCGGCGTGACCTCGGTGAGCGCGGCCTCGGCGGCCATCGCGACACCGTTGGTGGCCGGCGACGAGGTGCTGTCGGTGCTGCCGGGCACGCTGCCGGTCGAGGAGCTGACCCGTCGCCTCGCCGACGCCGACGCCGCCGTCGTGCTCAAACTCGGACGCTCGTATCACGCTGTGCGCGAAGCGCTTTCGGCATCCGGACAGCTCGAGGAGGCGTTCTATGTGGAGCGGGCCAGCACCGCCACGCAACGCATACTGCCCGCCGCCGAGGTCGACGAGGCCGGCGTTCCGTATTTTTCGCTGGCGATATTGCCGGGCGGGCAGCGTGGACGGCGCACACCCGCCGCCGGCAGCGTCACGGTGGTGGGGCTGGGCCCCGGCGACATGGACTGGATGACGCCGCAGACCCGGCGAGAGCTTGCCGCGGCGACGGATTTGATCGGCTACGGCGGCTACTTGAACCGCGTGCCGGTCCAATACGGCCAGCGGCGCCACCCCAGCGACAACCGCGACGAGCCCGAACGGGCCCGGTTGGCGTGCGCGCTGGCCGAGCGGGGCCGTGCCGTGGCGGTGGTGTCGTCGGGTGACCCGGGCGTGTTCGCCATGGCGACCGCGGTGCTCGAAGAGGCCAAAGAATGGCCGGGTGTGCAGGTCCGCGTCATCCCGGCGATGACCGCCGCCCAGGCGGTGGCCAGCCGGGTCGGCGCCCCGCTGGGGCACGATTACGCGGTGATCTCGCTGTCCGATCGCCTCAAGCCGTGGGAAGTGATCTGCGCGCGACTGCAGGCCGCCGCCGCCGCCGACCTGGTGCTGGCGATCTACAACCCGGCTTCCAAGACGCGAACGTGGCAGGTCGGCGCGATGCGTGACATCTTGCTGGCCCACCGCGAACCCGGCACTCCCGTGGTGATCGGCCGCAACGTGTCCGGCCCCGACGAGGACGTCCGCGTGGTCAGGCTGGCTGACCTGGACGCCGCCGAGATCGACATGCGCTGCCTGCTGATCGTCGGGTCGTCGCAAACCCAGTGGTACTCACACGATTCCACCGACCGCGTCTTCACCCCGCGGCGGTACCGGGCCTGAGTCAGTCGCGGTCCCAGGTGCTCGGCATCATCGGCACGGTGGGTCCATCGCTCAATCCGTCCCGCGCCAGCGTCGCCAAGCCGGCGGCTTGCGCGGCACCGAATTTGGTTGCGGCACCGGCGAATCCGAGCGGCCCGGCACCCGCCTCGGACGCCAGAAGGGATTCGTCAGAGTCGAGGTCCAGGTACTCGTAGCGGTAGGCGTGATCTTTGGCTTCGGCCCCGCGACGTCGACGACTGCGCAACCGGGCAGGGGCCGACGCCGCGGCGGCGGCCGGTTCGTCGGCCTCGTCGAGCCCGGGCTCCTGGGACTTTTTGCGCGCGCGACTGCTGGCGCTGCTGCTCGACGACAACCCCGCGAGGCCGACCGCGTACTGGATGTCGGTCATGCCGGTGCCGATGCCATCCGTGAGGCCCGGACCGAAACCGACGCCCGGACCGCCGCCGACCGGTCCGCCGCCGGACGCCGTGGCCACACTCGGCGCCGGGCTGGAAGCCGTTGCGCTGCCGGCGTGTGCCGGGGTGCCGGCGGTCATGGTCGGCGCGGGAGCCGGCGTGGTAGCCATCGGCGCCGGCGGTGCCGTTGCCACCGGCACGCTCACCGCCGGGGCGGCAGCGGCGGCGGTGGCACCCACAGCGCCGGCGACTGCCGCGGCCACGCCTGCGGCGGCGGCGGCGGAAACAGCCGCGATCATGAATGGAGCCACCATGACCCCCAGCTGAGCCGCTTGCACCAGGGGCCAGACGAGCATCAACGAGTGAAAGATGAACCAACCCAACGCTGTGGCCAGCGCGGGGCTCATGCCGGGAATTTGCATGAAGAAAGAGGACACCGCGTTGGCGAACGGAACCGCGTCAATGGGCCAGCCGTCGGGGTATATCTCCTTCCCGAGCGGCCAGAGGACGTTTTGGGTGAAGTCCGAGAGCGCCTTCGCTAGCTGGTCCTGCCATGAGGTGGCGGTAGGAGTCTCGGAAGCGGTATTCGTTGCCGCCGCCTGGACTTCGCCGCCCGGCGCGACTATCTGCGGAGCGGGCGTCGTCGCCGGAACCGCCGCCAGCGCTGATCCGCTGACCGCCTGGTAGGTGGTCATCGTCGTGGCCGCCTGCACCCACATGCGGGCGTAATCGGCCTCATTGACGGCGATGGGGATGGTGTTGATTCCGAAGAAGTTCGTCGCGACCAGCACCGCGTGTGTCGCGTGATTGGCGACGAGCTCGGGGATCGTCGGCATCGCGGCCAGCGCCGCCGTGTACGCGCCCGCTGCCGTCTCATGCAGCGCCGCGGCGGCCGTGCTCTTGGTGGAGCTCTCCAGTAACCAGCTCAGATAGGGGGCATGCGCCGCCACGTACTGCTCGGCGCTCGGCCCGTCCCACGCGCCACCCTGCGTGGCGCCCAACAGAGCGCTGAGCTCCTCCGCCGCCTCGGCGTACTGGGTGCCCAGCGAAGACCACGTCGCGGCGGCCGCGAGCAGCGGCCCAGGCCCCGGACCGCTGCTGAGCAACGTCGAGTGCACTTCGGGGGGAAACGCGATCCAGATCGGGGCGGTCATCGTCGGGGGCCTTCAGGCAAGGACACGAATACCTCTCGGTGAATCATGCGGATGGGCTGGCGATGCTTACGAGCAGAGGTCGGTTGCCGGCGCCGGTTAGTTCCCCACGATTTCGTTCCGACGCTAAATCGGTTGAGTCTTTGCGCGCGGCCGTGCCATGCGCAACGATGCAGGGATGCGGTGTGAGATTGCGCGCGAAGCGCTGTCGGCTCGATTGGACGGCGAGCGTCCCCAGGTGCTCGCGCAGCAAATCGACGCCCACCTCGAATCCTGCCGCGGCTGCCGCTCCTGGCTGATCGGTGCGGCAGTGCAGACGCGCCGGCTGGCCAAGGTGACCCCCGGCGACGGGCCGGACCTGGTCGACAAAATCATGGCCAGCATCGGCGACCAACCGACCGGACACCAGGCGCGGATGCGGTGGCTTCGAACGCACTACCGGCGGTGGGGCCTGATCGCCGTCGGCCTTTTCCAGGTCGCGATCGCCGCCGCCCAGATCAGCGGCATCGATTTCGGCATGGTGTCCGGTCACATGCACGGCGCGATGTCCGGCGAACACCTGATGCACGAGTCGACGGCATGGTTGCTGGCGTTGGGCCTGGCCATGGTCGCCGCCGGCGTCTGGCCCGCCTCCGCGTCGGGCGTCGCGGCGATCACCGGTGTCTATTCCCTTGCGCTGCTGAGTTACGTGATCGTCGACGCGTTCGACGGCGAGGTCACCGCCACCCGCATCACCAGCCACATGCCCCTGCTGCTGGGCCTGGCGTTCGCATTGCTGGTGGCGCGGGAACGGGTGGGCTCGCACCGACGGCACGGCAACGACGCTTCAGACGACGCCGACGTCCCGGCGTGGGCGGCGGACGCACCCGGCGCTCGGCGGCGCGGTCACCTGAGACCCATCAATCGCGCGGCCATGGCCCCGACGGCATCCTCTACGACAAGCCGTCGTAGAATCGGACAACCCGCACAACGAAGGTGGTTGGGCATGACCGCGCCGAGTGACGACGAGGCCGTAACCGAACTTGCGTTGTCAGCCGCACGCGGAAACTCGCGAGCGCTCGAGTCCTTCATCAAAGCCACCCAGCAAGACGTGTGGCGGTTCGTCGCCTATCTGTCAGATACCGGCAACGCCGACGATCTGACTCAAGAGACTTTCCTGCGCGCGATCGGCGCCATCGAGCGGTTCTCCGGACGCTCCAGTGCGCGCACCTGGCTGCTCTCGATCGCACGCCGGGTGGTGGCCGACCACATTCGCCACCTTCAGTCGCGGCCGCGCGCCGCGCTGGGTGCCGATCCTGAACACGTGGCGCGCGCAAACCATCACGCCCGCGGATTCGAGGACCTGGTCGAGGTGACCGCGATGATCGCCACCCTCAACGCCGAACAGCGCGAAGCGCTTCTGCTCACCCAGCTGCTCGGCCTGCCCTACGCTGACGCGGCCGCCGTCTGCGGCTGCCCGGTGGGCACCATCCGCTCCCGCGTTGCCCGCGCCCGCGATGCGCTGCTGGCCGACAGTGAGAGCAGCCACCTAACCGGCTAGCGCCCCAACCCATTCGGCGGCCTCATGCACGGTGCGGGCGGTCAACACCCCGGCGGGCAGCGGTGGCCGCGCCACCATCACCACCGGAACATTCAGCGCCGCAGCGGCATCCAGCTTGGCGCGGGTCATATCACCGCCGCTGTTCTTGGTGACCAGTGCGTCGATGCGGTGGGCGCGCAACAGCGCCAACTCTTCGTGGTAGCGATACGGTCCGCGGGAGAGCACCACCCGGTGATGACGGGGCAGTGTAGTCGCGTCCGGGTCGGTGACCGCTCGGATGAGAAACCATGCGTCGTTGCCGACGAAGGCCCGCACGCCCGAGCGCCCGGTGGTGAGGAAGATCCGCGAATAGCCTTGCTGGGCAACGGTTTGCGCGGCGGCAGTGTCCGACTCGACGACCATGGCGTTGCCGGGATCCCAGGCCGGGCGGGCCAGGATCAGATGCGGGATCCGCAGTTCGCCGCATGCGGCGGCGGCATGCGCCGTCATGGTCGCCGCGAACGGGTGGGTGGCATCCACGACGGCGCCGATGTGTTCGTCGCGCAGCCAGCGTCGTAACCCGTCGAGGCCGCCGAAGCCGCCGATGCGCACGGGGCCGACCGGCAGCGCGGGATCCGGAACGCGTCCGGCCAGGGAGCTGATGATCTCGATGTGCGGGTGCAAAGCTTTCGCCAGGGCGCGCGCTTCGCCGGTGCCGCCGAGCAGCAGGATGCGCATCAATGCCTGCTCCCCCGGGCGCGTCCGGTCGAGTACAGGTAGCTGTCGGTGAATCCGCCGGCGGTCAACGCGTCGCCGACGATGATGACGGCGGTCTTGGTGATGTCGGCCCGATGCATCTGCCCGGCGATGTCGGCGAGCGTGCCGCGCAACACCGCTTCTTGCGGCCAGCTCGCGAAAGCCACGACGGCGGCCGGTGTTTCGGGCCGATAGCCGCCGTCGAGAAGCTGCGGGACGATGGCGTCGATCTGGGCGGCGGCCAAGTGCAGGACCAGGGTCGCGCCGGACTGGGCCAGGGTCACCAGGTCTTCCCCGGGCGGCATGGCCGTCGACAGGGTCGCCACCCGGGTCAGCGTCACCGTCTGCGCCACCCCCGGGACGGTGAGCTCGCGCTTCAGCGCGGCCGCCGCGGCGGCGAATGCCGGCACCCCGGGCACGATTTCGTAGTCGATGCCCAGGGCGTCGAGCCGCCGACACTGCTCGGCCAGCGCGCTGTACAGCGACGGATCACCGGAATGCAGCCGCGCCACATCCAGGCCGGCGGCGTGCGCCTCGCTGATCTCGGTGACTATCTGCTCCAACGCCAGGGGGCCGGTGTCAACGACTTTCGCGCCCGGCGGGCACAACGCCAACAGATCGTCGGGCATGATCGATCCGGCATACAGGCAAACCCGGCACGTTTGCAGGAGTCGCTGGCCGCGCACCGTGATGAGGTCGGCGGCGCCCGGGCCGGCCCCGATGAAATACACCGTCACTTGGTCACCGCCCATTGGGTGACCGGATACTGCGGGCGCCAGCCGGTGAACGCGCCCAGCGGTTCGCCGTGGTAGTGCTGGAAGCGGTGCAGCTGGCCACCCAGGCGCTGATGAGCTTGCGTCAGAACGGCTTCCGACTCGGTCGTGACCACGTTGACGACCAGTCTGCCACCGGAGGGCAGGTTATCCCAGCAGGCGTCGAGCAGGCCGGGCTGGGTCAGTCCGCCGCCGATGAAGATCGCCGACGGTGGCTCGGCGCCGTCGAACGCCTCGGGGGCGTCGCCACGCACCTCGATGCCGACGCCGAAAGCCGCGGCGTTGGCTTCCAGGTTGCCCCGCCGCTCTTGGTTGCGTTCGAATACCACTGCGCTGCAACCGGGCCCGCTGAGGCACCATTGGACACTGATGCTGCCCGAGCCGGCGCCGACGTCCCACAACCGCTCCCCCGGCCGTGGCGCCAGGGCCGCCAGTGTCACCGCGCGGATGCCCTGCTTGGTGATCTGCCCGTCGTGGGTGAACGCGTCGTCGGGCAGGGGTGACACGCGGTCGTCGGGCAGGTAGCGCACGGCGACCACGTTCAGGTCGTCGAGGTCTCGGTCGCCGGCCCAGTCGCGGGCGGTGCCGTCGCGGCGGCGCTCGTCTGGGGCGCCGAGTCGTTCGAGAACGGTGAACTCGGAATCGCCGCGGCCGTGCGTGGTGAGAAGCGTGGCGAGTTCGGGTGGGGTCGAACTGTTCTGCGACAGTACGATCGCCTGGCCGCCGCGGCGGACCGCCGTGTGCGGCCGCGCGGTGACCAGACTGATCACCTCGGTGTCGTGGACGTTCCAGCCCATCCGCGCGCACGCCAGCGTCACCGACGAGACGTGCGGGAGAACCCTGACGTTGTCACGGCCGTGCAGGCGGATCAGCGTGCCACCGATGCCGTGCAGCAGAGGATCGCCGCTGGCCACGACGTGCACGTCGCCCGTGTTCTCGTCGAGCAACGTCTCCAGCGCCGGCAACATCGGTGACGGCCACTGCCGCCGGGGCGCGCGCACCGTGTCGTCGAGCAGGTCGAGTTGTCGCTTGGAACCGTAAATGACTGCGGCCCTTCGGAGTTCGGCGCGCGATACCTCACCGAGCCCGGCCATGCCGTCGGCGCCGATGCCGATCACGATGATCATGAGCGCCGCTCCTCCGCATCGCTTCGTCCCCCGCAAGCGGGAGGTGCCCCCACTGCAACGCTCGCGGTGCGGATCATCGCGGCATCCTGCGCCAGACGAACTGCGGCAGCAATCGCATCACCGCCGCCGCCGGGCCCAGCGCCCACGGAATCCACACGGTGCGGCGGCCCTTCGCGAGCGCCCGCGCGGTCGCGGCGGCCACCTGCTCGGGCGTGCTCGGCAGCGGCGCGGCCGTCATGCCCTCGGTCATGCGACCGATGACGAATCCCGGCCGGGCGATCAGCAGCCGGACCCCGGTGCCGTGCAGCGCGTCGGCCAGGCCGCTGGCGAAGCCGTCCAGGCCGGCCTTGGCCGAGCCGTAGACGTAGTTCGCGCGGCGCACGCGTGCTCCGGCGATCGAGGAGAACACCACCAGCCGGCCTCGACCGGCCTCGCGCATGGCGGTGGCCAGATGGGTGAGCAGGCTGACCTGGGCGACGTAATCGGTGTGCACGACGGCGACCGCGTGCGCTGCGTCGGTTTCGGCGCGGGTTTGGTCGCCCAGGATGCCGAACGCCAGCACCGCGGTGCCGATGGGACCGTGGTCGGCGACGATCGAGGCGACCAGCGGCCCGTGCGAGGTTAGGTCGTCGGCATCGAATTCCCGAGTGTCGACCGCCGCGGCACCCGCGGCTTTGAGCGCGTTGACCTGCTCGGCGAGTCGATCGGCCTGGCGGGCGGCCAGCACGACCGTCGCACCCGGCGCGAGGAGTCGCGCCAGCTCGATCCCGATCTCGCTGCGGCCGCCCAGGATCAGTACTGGACCAGCGCCCGTGTCATCCACGGCTGCGATTATCACCTGCGCTAGCGTGGGCGGTGATGGCGAATACCACTACCCGGCTCACCGACGACGCACTGGCGTTTCTGTCGGAGCGCCACCTGGCCATGCTGACCACGCTGCGAGCCGACAATTCCCCGCACGTGGTGGCGGTCGGTTTCACCTTCGACCCGAAGACGCATATTGCGCGGGTCATCACCACCGGGGGTTCGCAGAAGGCGGTCAATGCCGATCGCGGCGGGCTGGCCGTGCTCAGCCAGGTCGACGGCGCGCGATGGTTGTCGCTGGAGGGCCGGTCCAAGGTCAACAACGACGTCGACGCGGTGCGCGACGCCGAGCTGCGGTACGCCCAGCGCTACCGCACGCCACGCCCCAATCCGCGACGCGTGGTGATCGAGGTTCAGATCGAGCGGGTGCTGGGGTCGTCTGATCTTCTGGACCGCGGCGAGTAAATACCACCCCGTGATCGCTTCGCCAACCTAGGCCCGATCACCTAGCGCGACAACTCATTCACCTCCCCGCCCGCGGTCAACGTGATCCGGTGTCGCCCGGGCGACACCGTGACCGCCGGCCCGGCCGGTTCCCCATCGAGCCGCACGTCAACCGCGGCGGGCAAGCCACCGAGCGTGATCTGGGCGGGGCCATCGGTGGCTACCGCGATGGTCGACGCCGGCAATGCGGCCAGCCCGGCACGTTCGACATCGACCCTCAGACTGGCAACGCCGTTGAGGCGCAACGTCAGATACGGCAGCGGGCCGACGGGCCGTCCCGCTTGCCAGTCCAGCTCGCTGTACAGCCCGGGCGTCGGCTCGAAATGTGGGATGAATCCGCGGTGGTGCCGGACGGTATGGGTGGGGTCCGGCCGCGCGTAGGAGCGCGCGTCGACCTCCGCCACGGCCCCGCGCCGCGCGGTCACCTCGGGAGCCGCGGCCAGTTCCGACAGCCACCACGCCTGGTGCGGCCCGATGCCCAGATCGGCGCGCACCAATTGCGGATACCAGGCGAACGTGATGTGTCCCGGATCCGCTTGGCGCAGCGCGGTTCCCATGTGGGAAATCGGATCCTCGAACTTGTCCTGCAACACCCAGGCGAGGTGATCTTCGAGCGGGTAGACATCGAACCGGTGGCGGTAACCCAGCCGGTCGAGCTCCAGCACCTGCTCGGCGGCCGAGGCGAACGGCACCAGTTCGTCGAGCAGCCCATGGGCGATGACGTACGGCAGCCATCGGGCGTTCACCAGCAGCTTCCACGTGTCGCCCTCACGGGCACAGGACGAGTCCAGGTCGAGGTCGGCGGGAATGTCGACGTGGGGCAGCAGCCGCACCCCGCACGTCGGCGGCCCCGCCAGCACCACCGCTTGCGAGAACACCTGCGGGTAACTCAGCCCCAGCTTGTAGGTCGCATACCCACCCATCGAATAGCCCGAGATCACAGTGCGATTGGGATCGGTGCCCAATTGTTCGGCAACTCGCGCCCACACCTCCCAGACATCGAGTTCGCCGCTGTCGAAGTACCAAGTCGATGGCCCCCGGGCCAGCGGCGTGACCACCACGGAGTCGCGGCCCTCGCACACCTGGTGCAGCAGTCGCGGGTCGATCGCGGCGAACTGGCTCTGCCCAAGTGAAAGGGAGTGCAGCAGCAGGGTCAGCGGCAACGCGCGACCCGGTGCGTAGCTCGACGGCAAACAGATCGAATACGGCTGCACCCGGCCGAGGAATTGGGGCTTGGTGCTCAAGATGTCGTTGGCGGCCCAACCTTGTTGCAGGCCTTGGCCGAGTTCGATCGACGACACGTACCAGCGGGTGGATGGACCGGTGATCACCGGCTCGGGAGCGGTTTCGCGCGCCGCAAGCTGAGCCCACGGCACAGTCAGCGCGAACTCGGAGACGTCGCCATGCGTCAAGGCGGCGGCCTGCGCGGCATCCGACCAGAAATTCAGGTGCGGCGGTTCCTGCTCGTTGGTGCGGAATGCCACGTTGTAGACGTTGGCCTGGCCGGGCAGCGCACCGTGCAGGGCGGGCACGTCGGCGAACCCGTCCCCGCCCGCGTTGGCCAACCCGGCGGCCAGGCGGACCGTCCAGCTCCGCGTGGGTTCGGCCAGCGACCGCGGGATCTTTGCCACGAACGACCGCGACTGCATGTCGACGCTGTGCTCGACCGGCATCCTGCCCTGGGTCGTCAGGTCGATCAGCGCGGCGCCGCTCTTCGAGATCAGCAGCGCCGTGTCGATGCCCTTCGAACGGATGCCGGCTCCGGCGGGCCACTGCTCGTCGGCCGTTCGGGCGGGGTCGGTGTCGAAGGTGAACAGCGCGATGGGCACCGAGGCGTCCAGCAGGGTATTCCAGTCGACCCGCCACCAGGTGTGGGTGTCGGTGAGCCCGATGGCGACGCGGAAGATGTCGGCGCCGTTGCCGGCCGCCGGGCCGTCGGGATAGACGTAGGTTCCGCGCGGCGGTGCCTGAATCTTCAGGTCACCGATCGGGATGCCCGTCGCGCCATGGTCGTCGTAGAGAAAGTCGGTCCAGAACAGGGCACCGTCGGCCACTCGACCGGCGCCGCATGTGCGTGGAAACTGTTCGCCGAACGGCCATCCCGCAGGCGCGGGTAGCTGGGGCTCGGCTCGCCGCGCCGCCGGCGGCACCCCCTCGGGCATGCCGTCGACCACGATGAGCTCAGCAGGCGGCGCCGGTGCCGATGCCGGTGCTGACGCCGGTGCCGGTGCGTCGGAGCGCAACACCGCGTCGAGGACGTGGCGGGCGATGCGAATCGGAAGCAGCGGGAGATCCAGGATTGACATCACGCCCCAACCTACGCGGACCCGGTGACACATCGGTCAGGCCACCGGAACCACGATCAGTTCGTGCGGCCGGTTGTTGACGGCCAGGGCGCCATCGGGCGTGACGACGACGATGTCCTCGATGCGCGCACCCCACCGGCCCGGGAAGTAGATGCCCGGCTCGATCGAAAAGGCCATGCCCTCGGCCAGCGGCAGATCGTTTCCGGCGACGATGTAGGGCTCTTCGTGCACCGACAGCCCGATGCCGTGTCCTGTGCGGTGCACAAAATTCTCGGCGAGTCCTTCGGCGGCCAGCACGTCGCGGGCGGCGGCGTCGACCTGTTCGGCCGTCACCCCCGGGCGTACCGCGTCATACGCGGCACGCTGGGCGCGTTGTAGCACCGAATACTGTTCAGCCACTTCCGGATTCGGATCACCGATGCTGTAGGTGCGGGTGGAGTCGGAATTGTAGCCGGGTTCATAACAGCCGCCGATGTCGACGACGACGATGTCTCCGACCTGCAGTTCGCGATCCGAATATCCGTGATGCGGGTCGGCGCCATGTGGCCCGGATCCGACGATGATGAACGCCACCTCCGAATGCCCTTCGGCCACAATGGCATCCGCGATGTCGGCGGCGACGTCGGCCTCGGTGCGGCCCGGGACCAGGAACTGCGGCACCCGGGCGTGCACCCGATCGATGGCCGCCCCTGCTTTGCGCAGCGCGTCAACCTCGCATTCCTCCTTGACCATCCGCAGCGTGCGCAACACGTCGGTGGCCAGCACCGGCAACACCCCGAGCACTTCGGCCAGCGGCAGCAGGTGCAACGCCGGCATGGCATCGGTGACGGCGGTCGCGGCGGGGACGCCGCCCAGCGCGGAACCCACCAGATCGTAGGGATGGTCGCCGTCGACCCAATCCCGCACCGCCAGGCCGAGTTCGGCGATGGCCGACCCCTTCAGCGAGGCCAGCTCGAGGCGCGGCACCACCACCGTCGGCTCGCCCGAGGCGGGCAACACCAGCGCGGTGAACCGCTCCAGGGTCTGTGCGCGCGACCCGACTAGGTAGCGCAGGTCATATCCCGGGGTGATGACCAGCCCGGCCAGGCCTGCGTCACCGGCCGCCGCGGCGGCGGTCGCCAGCCGGCGTTCGTACACTGCTGCGTCGAAGCGGTGAGACTGCATGGCAGCCAGGCTAGTGCTCGATTGCGCATCGCCTCGCGGCGGCGTGAGACGATAACCGGCATGCGACCACTGGTCCTGCTCGACGGCGCCAGCATGTGGTTCCGCTCGTATTTCGGGGTGCCGTCCTCGATCACCGCTCCCGACGGCCGGCCCGTCAACGCCGTTCGGGGGTTCATCGACGCCATGGCAGTGGTGATCACCCGGCAGCGGCCCAGCCGGCTGGCCGTCTGCCTGGACCTCGACTGGCGTCCCCAGTTCCGGGTGGACCTCGTCCCGTCCTACAAGGCCCACCGGGTGGCCGTGCTGGATCCGCAGGACGAGCCGGACGTCGAGGAAGTCCCGGACGACCTGACACCCCAGATCGACATGATCGCCGAACTCCTTGACGCATACGGGATTCCGACGGCCGGCGCCGTGGGCTACGAGGCCGACGACGTGCTGGGCACCCTGGCGGCCCGGGAACGCAAGGACCCGGTGGTGGTGGTCAGCGGCGACCGCGACCTGTTGCAGGTGGTGTCGGACGACCCCGTGCCGGTTCGGGTGCTCTACCTCGGCCGCGGGCTGAGCAAGGCCACGTTGTTCGGGCCCGCCGAGGTGGCCGAGCACTATGGCGTGCCGGCGGATAGGGCCGGCCCCGCCTACGCCGAACTCGCGCTGCTGCGTGGCGATCCGTCCGACGGCCTGCCCGGCGTCCCAGGCGTCGGCGAGAAGACCGCGGCGACGCTGCTGGCCCAGCACGGCTCGCTGCAGCGGATCCTGGCCGCCGCCCACGACCCGAAGTCCAAAATGGCCAAGGGTATCCGCACGAAGCTGCTGGGAGCGCTGGACTACATCGAGGCGGCCGGCAAGGTGGTACGGGTGGCCACCGACGCGCCCGTCACCTTGTCGACGGCCACCGACGAAATACCGTTGGTCGCCGCCCATCCGCGCCGCACCGCCGAACTGGCGACCGAGCTGGGTGTGGGCTCGTCGGTCGCCCGCCTGCAAAAGGCGCTGGACGGCCTGCCGAACTGACCGGGCCGCGGGCTACTGCGGCCGGCCGACCTCGTAGGTGCCCTTGTTGTCCTGGAACGTCACGGTCACGTGCTTGGGCGCGCCGTCGATGCTGACGTCGCAGTCGAATGTGGCGCCCTTCTTGACCGTTGGGTTCTGGCCGTGGTTGCACTTGACGTTCTGGACGTTCTTGGCGCCGTAGCCGTTGGTTTCGTCGCTGAGGACCTGCTGGACCCCGGCCTGCGCCTTATTGACGTCCAGCTTGGTGGTGACGAAGAATCCGGGCTGCCAGAAGCCCAGCACCAGCACGACCGCGATGAGCAGAAACGCGATCGCGCCGCCCACGCCTGCGATGAGCCCGACCGGCCGCTTCTTGCCCGGTTGCTCGTAACCCGGGTATTGCGGGTACTGGCCCGGCTGGCCGTACTGGCCGGGCTGGGGGTATTGCCCGGGCTGCGGGTACTGCCCCGGCTGGCCATACTGCCCCGGCTGGCCGTACTGCCCCGGCTGGCCGTATTGGCCGGGCTGGCCGTATTGGCCGGGCTGCGCGTAGCCCGGCTGCTGCTGGGGGTACTGCTGCGGGTAGGCCTGCTCAGTCGGCTGTTGGTACTGCGGGTAGTCGGCGGGCGGCGTGTACGCCGGGGCCTGCCACGACGTCTCCTGATTCGATTGCTCCTGCCAGGTCGGTCCCACCTGGGTCGGGTCTGACGAGTGGTCGCTGCCTTGACCTTGGCCGGGCGGCTGCCACTGCTGGTCCGATCCCTGCGGTCCGCTCATCTCTCTCCCTCAGCCTGTGTTTTCTTGGCATGCTATCGGCGCTTAACGGTAGCTCCGGCCTAGCCTACCCGGCGTCAACTGCGACGACGCCGCGCCGAATGTCATTGATGGCGCGCTTGGCGGTGGCCCGTAATTCGGAATCCGGAGCGGCGTTACGGACCTGGTCCAGCAGGTCGAGAACCTGGCGGCACCAGCGCACGAAATCCCCCGCGAGCAGGGGTGATCCGGTGCCGGCCGGGTCGGCGGCCGCCAGTGCGGCGGCCAGATCTCCGGTTCTGGCCCAGCGGTAGATCACATTGACGAAGCCGTCGTCGGGCTCGCGGCTCGGGGCGATCCGGTGCGTTTGCTCGTCGGCGCGCAGCGCCATCGACAGCCGCGACGTCTGCTGCAACGCCTGCCGCACTTGCTGGGTGGGCGCGTCGGCCGCAAAGGCCGCGCCCGGCCCCTCGCCACCCCGGGTTTCGTACAGCACCGCCGAGACCACCGCGGCCAGCTCGGCCGGCTTCAACCCCGACCACGCGCCGGTGCGCAGACATTCAGCGACCAGCAGATCGCTTTCGCTGTAGATGCGCGCCAGCAACCGGCCGTCGTCGGTCACGCGGGGATCGCCGTCGCGTCCTTCGATGAAGCCGCGCTCGGTGAGCAGGCCGACGATTCGGTCGAAGGTCCGTGCCAGCGAATTGGTGGCGGCCGCAACCTTTTTCTCCAACTGCGCGTTGTCGCGCTCGATCCGCAAGTACCGCTCGGCCTGCCGGACCTGCTCTTCCAGGCCGGGCGTGTGGTGCGACGGGTGCCGGCGCAGCTGTTCGCGCAGCGACGCCAGCTCCGGGTCATGGAAAGCTTCGTAGGCGCCGTCGGAGTCACCGCGGCCGCCGCGATGCCGGGCCGGGACGGTCAGCCCGGCGGCAGCCGATCGCAGCGCCGACGCCAGATCGCGCCGGACCCGCGGCTGACGGTGTTCGACCCGTTTGGGCAGTGACATCGAACCGACGCGTGCGGAGGAACCCGAATAGTCGGCCGACGAAATCCTGCCCGCCCAACGGTTTTCGGTGAGCACCAGCGGTCGCGGGTCGGAGCTATCGCGCGCGGATTCCAGCACCACGGCCAGACCACCGCGCCGGCCGTGGGTGATGTTGATGATGTCGCCCCGGCGCAGCGCGGCCAGCGCGTCGCTGGCGGCCTGGCGTCGCTGCAGTCGGGACGCGCGGGACTGCGCGCGCTCCATCTCGGTTATGCGGGCGCGCATCCGGGCGTATTCGAGGATCGGGGCCTTGCGTCCGCCTATCTCGCCGGCGATCTCGTCGAGCAACCCGGCGCCCCGCTCGATGCCGCGAACCAGCCCGACCACCGAACGGTCGGCCTGATACTGCGCGAATGACTGCTCCAACAACCGATGCGCCTGCTCGGGCCCCATCTGCTGGACCAGGTTGATGGTCATGTTGTACGACGGGGCGAACGAGCTGCGCAGCGGGAAGGTGCGGGTGGAGGCCAGCCCGGCCACCGCGGACGGCTCGGTGGTTTCCTCGGTGGGATTCCACAGCACCACCGCGTGGCCCTCGACGTCGATGCCGCGCCGCCCGGCGCGCCCGGTGAGCTGCGTGTACTCCCCCGGTGTCAGCGGCACGTGCTGTTCGCCGTTGAACTTCACCAACCGCTCGAGAACCACCGTGCGTGCGGGCATGTTGATCCCGAGCGCCAGGGTCTCGGTGGCGAACACCGCTCGGACGAGTCCGGCGGTGAACAGCTCTTCGACCGTGTGGCGGAAGACGGGCAGCATGCCGGCGTGGTGGGCCGCCAAGCCGCGCAGCAATCCCTCGCGCCATTCGTAGTAGCCGAGCACGCTCAGGTCGGCGTCGGCGAGATCGCCGCACCGGTGCTCGATCACCTCGGCAATCTGTGCGCGCTCCTCCTGGGTGGTCAACTGCAGGGATGAGCGCAGGCATTGCTGGACGGCGGCGTCGCAGCCGGCCCGGGAGAACACGAACGTGATCGCGGGCAGCAGTCCCTCGGCGTCCAAACTGGCAATCACGTCCGGCCGCGACGGCGTCCGGTAGAAGCGGGGACGCGACGACCGCCCCGCGTTGCCCCGGCGCCGGGGCTGCCAGTCGGTCATGCGGTCCGCCTCGCGGCGGTGCGCGATGTGGCGCAGCAGTTCGGGATTGACGCGCGGCTGACGATCGGCGGCCGGCTGGTGGTTGTCGTAATCGAACAGGTCCAGCAGGCGCTTGCCCACCAAGACGTGTTGCCACAGCGGAACCGGCCGGTGCTCGTCGACGACCACCGTCGTGTCGCCGCGCACGGTCTGGATCCAGCCGCCGAATTCCTCGGCGTTGCTCACCGTCGCCGAGAGGCTGACCACCCGGACCTCGTCGGGCAGGTGCAGGATCACCTCCTCCCACACCGGACCCCGCATCCGGTCGGCGAGGAAATGCACCTCATCCATCACCACATACGAAAGTCCATGCAGCGCAGGCGAATCCGCGTAGAGCATGTTGCGCAGCACCTCGGTGGTCATGACCACCACGGGCGCGTCGGCGTTGACGGACATGTCGCCCGTGAGCAGGCCGATGCGGTCGCGGCCGTAGCGCGCCGTGAGGTCGGTGTGCTTCTGGTTGCTCAGCGCTTTGAGCGGCGTGGTGTAGAAACACTTGCCGCCCGACGCCAGCGCCAGGTGCACGGCGAATTCGCCGACCACCGTCTTGCCCGCGCCGGTCGGCGCACACACCAGCACGCCGTGGCCCCGTTCGAGCGCCGCGCATGCCCGACGCTGGAAGCCGTCGAGCGCGAAGGGAAGTTCGGTGGTGAACCTGGTGAGCTCAACAAGCTCGGCGACGTCCTGAGGCGGCGACGGATCAGGTGACATCGTCGTGTTGCCCGGCGGTGAACGACGGCTCCGGTATCGCGGTGGGCGGTTCGATGACGGACGCTTCGTCGTCGGGAATCACGGCCTGGGCTTCACGCTTGGCCTTCCGTCGGTCGTGCAGCCGGGAGATCTGGATGGCGAACTCCAAGAGGACCGACAACGCCAACCCGAGCGCGGTCATCGAAAACGGGTCGGATCCGGGGGTGAAGATCGCCGCGAACGCGAACATCGCGAAGATCAGTCCGCGCCGCCACGCCTTGAGCCGCTCGTAGGGCAGGATGCCGATGGCGTTCAACATGACGATGAGCAGCGGAAATTCGAAGCTGACGCCGAAAACTATGAGCAGGTTGATCAGGAAGCCGAAATACCGGTCGCCGGACAGCGCGGTCACCTGTACGTCGCTGCCGACGGTCAGCAGGAAGCCCAGCGCCTTGGCCAGCACGAAGTAGGCCAGCACCGCGCCGACGACGAACAGCACCACGGCGGGGATCACGAACGCGACCGCGAAGCGGCGTTCCTTCCGATACAACCCGGGGGTGATGAACGCCCACAGCTGGTAGAACCACACCGGGCAAGCGAGCACCACTCCCGCGGTCAGCCCGACCTTGAGTCGCAGCATGAACTGGTCGAACGGCGCGGTGGCCAGCAGCCGGCACTGGCCGTTAGGGCTGATCTCGGCGCGCGCCGACCGGGGCAGCGAACAGTAGGGATGGCGCAGCCACTCGCCGAGGCTTTCCAGCCCGAAGATCGAATGCGAGTACCAGACGAACCCGAAGATCGTGGTCAGCAGGATGGCGGCCAGGGAGATCAGCAGCCGCGTGCGCAGCTCGGTCAGATGGTCGACCAGCGACATGGTCGCATCCGGGTTGGTTCGGCTGCGCCGGTTACGAGGGTTGAGGCGCCTCAGCAGGCCGGAAGTGCGCGCTGAAACCTTGAAGACTTTCACGATGCTCGGTCAGTGGCGCTCGGGCAGCGCGACGGCGATGGCGGCTACGCCGGACGTGCTTCGCTGTGCCCCTGCTCGCTGGGCGCCGGCGCGTCGACCCGCTGCGACTGCACGGGCGTGGGGTTCGCCGCGGAGGCCTCGCTTTGGCTTGCGGTGTTCGTTCCCAGGGCCGACGTTTCCGCTTTGTTCTCCGTCTGCATTTCGCGGATCTCGGACTTGAAGATCCGCATCGACTTGCCCAACGAACGCGCCGCATCGGGGAGCTTCTTGGCACCGAACAGCAAGATCACCACGACCGCGAGGATCGCCCAGTGCCACGGACTAAGACTGCCCACTTTGATTACCTCCAGACGTTCCCCCGATGCTACCGCAGTGGCGCCGTGCAGTGCCGGGCGCGCGCCGCCCCACGCCCCATTTCGCCTGGACTTTTATCAGCTCAGGGCTTCATACGCCGTCACGGCGGCCGTCGCGGCATCCCGTATCCGCTGCGCCAGGGACGCAGGTTGTAGCACCTGAACATCGTGCCCGAAGCCCAGCACCAGGCGCGTCATCCAATCTTCGGAGGCGTACGTCATCACCGCCTCGCAGGATCCGTCGGGCAATTCGCGCACGTCGCGCATCGGGTAGTACTCGAACATCCAGGACGCCGCGGGCGCCACCCGCAGCCTGGCCGACGGCAGCGACGGATCGCCGTCGAACAGCGACGTGTCCGGCGGCGCATGCAGCGCCGGCTCCGGCGGGGCGGCCGGCTCGTCGAGCTCGGTGGCGTCCACGATCCGGTCGAAGCGGAACAACCGCACGCCCTCGGCCTCGCGCGACCAGCCCTCCAGGTAGCTGTGGCCGCCGATCAGCAGGACCCGGATGGGGTCGACGACCCGGCTGGTCAGGGTGTCGTGCGAGGCGGAGTAGTAGTCGATGGCCAGCGCGTGCCTGGACTGGACGGCCGCGCGCACCGCGGCGGCGGCCCGGTTCTCCACCGGTGCGGGCTCGTCGACGGCCGACGCCGCCGTTGAGGCGTCCTGCCCGACGGCCCCCGCGGCATCCTCGATCTTGGCGATGGCGCTGCGCGCGGCTTCCGGGTCGACGACTCCGGGGATGTCGGCCAGCGCCCGCAACGCCACCAGCAGGCCGGTGGCCTCGGGCGAGGTGAGCTTGAGCGGGCGGTCGATCCCCGCGGAGAACGTCACCTCGATGGTGTCCCCGGAGAACTCGAAATCGATGAGGTCGCCCGGAAAGTAACCGGGCAGACCGCACATCCACAGCTGGTTGAGGTCTTCTTCCAGCTGCTTGGCCGATACCCCGAGGTCGGCAGCGGCCTTGACCCGGGTCACCCGGGGATTGGCCTGGAAATACGGCACCATGTTCAGCAGCCGGATCAGGCGGGTGGAGATCGGAGTCATTGGCGCCACTCCTCTCCCCCGCAAGCGGGAGGTGCCCCCACATCCCTGCGCTCTGCATCGTCGCTGGCGCGCGTCATGCGGACACTCCGCCGCGGCCGGGCGGTTGTCCGGCGGTGACCGCGTCCGCGCCGGCATGCGCGCGCAGCCGGGCGAGCACGTCGTCGCGCAACGACTGTGGCTCGAGCACCAGAGCGTCGGCGCCGTACCCGGCGATGTCACGTGCCAGCTGGTCGGCGAAGGAGATGTCGAGTTCGATCACCTCGCCGTCGCGACCCCCGAGTTGGCGCGCGTCCACGCGCCTGCCGGCGCGCCGCAGTGCCGTGGCCCGACCGTCGGCCACCCATACTCTCGCCTGCCCGACGGTCGGCGTCGCCGAAACCTCGGTGACGGTCTGGGCCACGATCTTGCGCAGGTCAACGTCTTTCGGCACGGCGACGGCGCCCGGCGGACCGATCGGCGTGACCTCCGAACCGATCCGGGAGAGCCGGAAGGTGCGGGTGGCGTCGCGATCGCGGTCGTGGCCCACTAAATACCAGCGGCCCTTCTCGGTGACCACGCCCCAGGGCTCGACGGTGCGGATGGCGTACGGCTCGGCTCGCGACGGCCGGTGCGGAAACTGCACCGCCTGCCGGGAGTCGATGGCGGACAACAGGATTCCGAGGACGTCTTCCGAGCCGCGCAGGCCCGGAACTCCGGCCGGCGACGCGATGGCGACCGGAGCGTCCGGATCGACGTCGACCCCGGCCGCGCGCAGTTTGAGCAACGCGCCCTGGGTCGCGGTGATGAGTTCGGGCGACTCCCACAGCTGTGTCGCCACGGCTACCGCGGCGGCCTCGTCGGCGGTCAGGTCGACCGGTGCGAGCGAGTAGGCGTCGCGGTTGATCCGGTAGCCCTCGGTGGGGTCCCAGGCCGACGCGCGGCCGACCTCGAGCGGGATGCCGAGGTCGCGCAGCTCGTTCTTGTCCCGCTCGAACATGCGGGAGAAGGCCTCGGCGCTGGGGCTGTCCGAATAACCCGCCACGCTCGACCTGATCTTCTCCGCCGAGATGTAGCCGCGGGTGGACAGCAGGGCGATGACCAGATTTACCAGCCGCTCGACTTTTGACGTCGCCATCGGCTCCAGATTATTCGATGCACCTCGCCTGGCGCTTCCACCGGCCCTCCGCGTCGCGCTAGTTGCTGCCGGCGCTTGGGCGTCGAGTCGAAGAAGACGAGCCGACGCGCGGCTACATGCTCGCGATCAGGCGTTTGACCCGCTCGTCGACGGCCCGGAAGGGGTCCTTGCACAACACGGTGCGCTGAGCCTGGTCGTTGAGCTTGAGGTGCACCCAGTCGACGGTGAAGTCGCGGCCCGCGGCCTGGGCCGCGCTGATGAACTCCCCACGCAGCCGCGCCCGGGTGGTCTGCGGCGGGTTGTCGACCGCCTCGGCGATGTCCTCGTCGGTGGTGACCCGCGCGGCCAGGCCTTTGCGCTGCAGCAGGTCGAAGACACCGCGCCCGCGCTTGATGTCGTGGTAGGCCAGGTCCAGCTGGGCGATCTTCGGGTCGGACAGCTCCATGCTGTAGCGGTCCTGGTAGCGCTGGAAGAGCTTGCGCTTGATCACCCAGTCGATCTCGGTGTCGACTTTGGCGAAGTCCTGGCTCTCGACCGCATCGAGCTGGCGGCCCCACAGGTCGACGATCTGCTCGATCTGGGCGTTGGGTTCCCGGGTCTGCAGGTGCTCGACGGCGCGGCTGTAGTACTCGCGCTGGATGTCGAGCGCGCTGGCCTGACGTCCGCCCGCCAGCCGCACCGGCCGGCGGCCGGTGGTGTCGTGGCTGACCTCGCGAATGGCGCGGATGGGGTTGTCCAGCGAGAAGTCCCGGAACGGAACGCCGGCCTCGATCATCTCCAACACCAGCGCGGCGGTGCCGACCTTGAGCATGGTGGTGGTCTCGCACATGTTGGAGTCACCGACGATCACGTGCAGGCGCCGGTACTTCTCGGCGTCGGCGTGCGGCTCGTCGCGGGTGTTGATGATCGGCCGGCTGCGAGTCGTGGCCGAGGAGACGCCCTCCCAAATGTGCTCGGCGCGTTGGGAAAGGCAGAACGTCGCGGCCTTCGGGGTCTGCAGCACCTTGCCTGCGCCGCAGATCAACTGGCGGGTGACCAGGAAGGGGAGCAAAACGTCCGAGATCCGGGAGAACTCGCCGGCGCGCACGATCAGGTAGTTCTCGTGGCAGCCGTAGGAGTTGCCCGCCGAGTCGGTGTTGTTCTTGAACAGGTAGATGTCGCCGCCGATGCCCTCGTCGGCCAGGCGCTGTTCGGCGTCGACCAACAGGTCTTCCAGCACCCATTCCCCGGCGCGGTCGTGGGTGACCAGCTGCACCAGGCTGTCGCATTCGGCGGTGGCGTACTCCGGGTGGCTTCCGACGTCGAGGTACAGCCGGGCGCCGTTGCGCAGGAAGACGTTGGAGCTTCGGCCCCAAGACACGACGCGGCGGAACAGGTAGCGGGCCACCTCGTCCGGGCTGAGCCGACGATGGCCGTGGAATGTGCAGGTGACCCCGAACTCGGTCTCGATGCCCATGATTCGCCTCTGCACGTAATCGAGGGTACTGGTTGTCCGACCTGGACGGTGAGCATGCCGCGCGGATCGCTTCGACGAACTGTTTCATCGACCTGCCGGGTGGCCACGCGGGGCGGCCGTACCGGTGGATCGACCCGTCCCGGCGCGGCGCGTCCTCGCTGGCTCACCAGCACCTTTCGGACCATAAGCCCTTAGGGAAAGCCGCGCCGCCGTCCGGGCTTAGTCGGAGGGCGCTCCGTTGGAATCGGACGGCTCACCGTCGCCGCCCGAGCCGTTGGAGTCGAGCTCGCGCAGCAAATTCTCCAGCGTGGCGCGATTGATCCGCCGGAAGGCCCGTCGCGGCCGGTTGACATCCAGGATGGCGACCTCCAGGCTGCCCACCTCGAGCGTGGACTGGTCGCCATTCGAGGCCTCGCTACCGGCCCGCAGCGCTTTCACGGCGATGCGCGTGGCCTCACGCAGATCGGCGTTCTCGGCGTAGGACTCCTTGAGCGCCGTGGTGATCGGTTCGGTGGTCCCACCCATCACGACGAAATGGGGCTCGTCGGCGATCGATCCGTCATAGGTGATCCGGTACAGCTCAGGCGGTTTGGTCTCGCCGTAGTGCGCGACCTCGGCAACACACAATTCCACCTCGTAGGGCTTGGCCTGCTCGGTGAAGATGGTGCCCAGGGTCTGGGCATAAACGTTGGCCAGCTGGCGGCCCGTGACGTCGCGACGGTCATAGGCGTAGCCCCGGGTGTCGGCGAATTGAATTCCCCCCCGGCGCAGGTTGTCGAATTCGTTGAACTTACCGGCAGCCGCGAAGCCGACTCGATCGTAGAGTTCGCTGATCTTCTGCAACGACCGTGACGGATTCTCCGCGACGAAGAGCACACCACCGGCGTAGACCAGGGCGACCACACTCTTGCCACGCGCGATGCCCTTACGCGCGAGCTCGCTGCGTTCGCGCATCGCCTGCTCGGGCGAGATGAAATACGGGAAGCTCACTTCTCACCACCATCGGGGCCGAAAGTGTCAGCGCGCGAACGGCTTTGGATTACCTCGCGGGCCAATTCGGCGATGCGGCTCTCCGGCACTTCGAGCGCTCCGTCGGCACCGATGGTGACCGCGGTGGGGTAAATGCCTCGCACCAGATCCGGTCCGCCGGTGGCGGAGTCGTCATCGGCCGCGTCGTAGAGCGCCTCGATCGCGACACGCACCGCTGAATCGGCGTCGGTGACCTGCGAGTACAACTTCTTCATCGACGACTTGGCGAAGATCGAGCCCGACCCCACCGACTGGTAGCCCTCCTCTTCCAGGTTCCAGCCACCGGCGGCATCGAACGACACGATGCGGCCGGCGCCCTCGGGGTCGGGCGCATCGATGTCGTAGCCCACCAACAGCGGCAAGGCGATCAGACCCTGCATCGCGGCCGCCAGATTGCCGCGGACCATGATCGCCAGCCGGTTCACCTTGCCGGCGAACGTGAGCGGCACGCCTTCGAGTTTCTCGTAGTGCTCGAGTTCCACCGCGTACAGACGGGCGAACTCCACGGCGATGGCGGCGGTACCGGCGATGCCGGTGGCGGTGTAGTCGTCGGTGATGTACACCTTCTTGACATCGCGCCCGGCGATCATGTTGCCCTGCGTTGAGCGCCGATCGCCGGCCAGCACCACGCCGCCGGGGTACTTCAGCGCGACGATCGTGGTGCCGTGCGGCAACTGGCCCGTGGCGGCATCCGATTGCGAGCCGGACAGGCTTGCCGGCAGCAATTCCGGCGCGTGTCGTCGCAACAGGTCAGCAAACGACGAGAGGTCTATCGCGGTATTGCCCGGCAGTGCGGGGCCCGGAAGTGCGGAGTTGGTGGACAGGCGATTTGAGAAAGGCCAGGTCACTGTCCGCCCTTTTGGACATACGCGCGAACGAAGTCCTCGGCGTTTTCCTCGAGGACGTCGTCGATCTCGTCGAGCAGATCGTCGGTGTCCTCGGCTAGCTTCTCCCGGCGCTCTTGGCCCGCGGCCGTGCTGCTGGCGATGTCGTCTTCGTCGCCGCCACCACCGCCACGCTTGGTCTGCTCCTGAGCCATCGCCGCCTCCTGCGTTGTGTGGGCCCTTTGAATGGCTTACTCACCGATCAAGCCACACTGCCCGTTCGTCCTGCCTAGCCTACCGGTCGACCCCGACGATCCTGCGGTTAACCGGCATCTAGCTGGTGAGTTGTTCGACCAGCTCGGCGGCGCTGTCCACGGAGTCCAGCAGCGCCCCGACGTGCGCCTTGCTACCGCGCAGGGGCTCCAGCGTCGGGATGCGGACCAGAGAATCGCCGCCCAGGTCGAAAATCACCGAGTCCCAGCTGGCCGCGGCGATGTCGGCGCCGAACCTGCGCAGGCATTCGCCGCGGAAGTACGCCCGGGTGTCCGTCGGAGGTTTGTCCACCGCCTCGAGCACCTGGTGCTCGGTCACCAAACGCTTCATCGAACCGCGCGCGACGAGCCGGTTGTACAGGCCCTTGTCCAGCCGGACGTCGGAATATTGCAGGTCCACCAGATGCAGCCGCGGCGCCGACCAGCTCAGGTTTTCGCGCTGCCGAAATCCTTCGAGCAGGCGCAGTTTGGCCGGCCAGTCGAGTATTTCGGCGCATTCCATCGGGTCGCGCTCGAGTTGGTCGAGCACGTGCGCCCAGGTCTCGACGACATCGGACGCGCGCGGGTCGGGGTCGCGGCTGTCGACCAGCTTGGCCACCCGATCGAGGTAAACCCGTTGCAGCGCAAGCCCGGTCAGCTCGCGGCCGTCGGCCAGCGCCACCGCGGCGCGCAGCGAAGGGTCGCGGCTGATCGCGTGGACCGCGTGCACCGGCCGCGCCAGCGCCAGGTCGCTCAGATCGATCCCGTGCGCCGGGCCATCTTCGATCAGGTCCAGCACCAGCGCCGTGGTGCCCAGCTTCAGATACGTCGACGTCTCGGCCAGGTTGGCGTCGCCGATGATCACGTGCAGCCGCCGGTACCGGTCGGCGTCGGCGTGTGGTTCGTCGCGCGTATTGATGATGCCGCGTTTGAGCGTGGTCTCCAGCCCGACCTCGACCTCGATGTAGTCCGAGCGCTGAGACAACTGAAAGCCGGGCTCGTCGCCGGAGGGCCCGATCCCGACCCGGCCGGAGCCGGTGACCACCTGCCGGGAGACCAGGAACGGGGTCAGCCCGGCGATGATCGCCGAGAACGGCGTCTGCCGCGACATCAGGTAGTTCTCGTGCGAGCCGTAGGACGCCCCCTTGCCGTCGACGTTGTTCTTGTAGAGCTGCAACTTTGCGGCGCCGGGCACGCTGGCGACGTGGCGCGCGGCGGCCTCCATCACCCGTTCACCGGCCTTGTCCCAGATCACCGCGTCGAGCGGGTCGGTGCACTCGGGCGCGGAGTATTCGGGGTGCGCGTGGTCGACGTAGAGCCGCGCGCCGTTGGTCAAGATCATGTTGGCGGCGCCGACCTCGTCGGCGTCGACCACCGGGGGCGGGCCGGCCGAGCGGCTCAGGTCGAAGCCGCGGGCATCCCGCAACGGCGATTCCACCTCGTAGTCCCATCGGGTGCGCTTGGCGCGCTGAATGCCCGCTGCGGCCGCGTACGCCAGAACCGCCTGCGTCGATGTGAGGATCGGATTGGCTGTCGGGTCCGATGGCGATGAGATGCCGTATTCGACCTCCGTCCCGATAATCCGTTGCATGGACTAAGCGTAGGCCGCGAGACGAAGCGGCCCGCGCGGCGGGGCGCGGGCGGGCCGGCCCAGCGCGTCCGCGGCCACGCGGAATACCGTCCACGTTCCGCGACCCGTTGATCGAGAAGCTGGACACGACTTGCTGGCGTTCATCGCTGTCACTGCGCCGCCGGGTGACCGTCCGCCGTGTTGACGGCACCGATGCCAGTGATTAATTTCACCCTGTGCCCGCCCCCGAATCCGGCCGCGCCGTCGGTAAGCACGCACTCGACCTGTTCGGGAAGCGATACGGCGAGGTGCTGCTCGTAACACCCGGCGAGGCGGGTCCGCAAGCGACGGTGTACAACAGCTTCCCGCTCAACGACTGTCCCCAGGAGCTGTGGTCGGCGCTGGACGCGCACGCCATCGCCACCGAACACGGGGCGGCCGCGGCCCTGCTCAACGGTCCCCGGTATTGGCTGATGAACGCCATCGAGAAAACCGCCCAGGGCCCGCAGATCACCAAATCCTTCGGCGGGATCGAAATGATCCAGCAGGCCACCGTCCTGTTGTCGTCGATGAACCCCGCGCCCTACATCCCCAACACGGTCAACCGCCGCACGGTATTCGTCTTCAACGCCGGCCAAGAGGTGTATGAACTCATCGATCCGCAGGGTCAGCACTGGATCATGCAAACCTGGAGCCAGGTCGCCGATGGCACCTTGTCGCGGGCCGACCTACCGGGCCTTGCCGATCGGCTCGACCTGCCGGCCGGATGGGCCTACCAACCGCGCGTGCTCACCGACGAACTGCGGGTGGATACGACGCAGCGCCCCGCCCACGTGTTACAGGACAACCTGACCAACAGCTATTCGCTGGTGGCCAACTGACTTTCGGGCCAACTCTTGGGCCAACTTGCCCGCCAAGCCGCCACGAGACTTAAACCGTTGCGCCGCCACCCGGCGTGTCGTGTGCGTGGTTTAAGTGTCGCGGCGGCGCCTCAAAGCACCACGGCGCCTTCAGGCACCAAAGCACCAGGGCGCCTAGGCACCTACAGGTACTGACCCAGGTTGGATTCGGTGTCGATGGCCCGCGAGGCGCTCGAGCTCTTCCCGGTGACCAGGGTGCGGATGTAAACGATCCGCTCACCCTTCTTGCCCGAAATCCGCGCCCAGTCGTCGGGGTTGGTGGTGTTGGGCAGGTCCTCGTTCTCGGCGAACTCGTCGACGATCGAATCCAGCAGGTGCTGGATACGCAGACCGGGCTGCCCGGTTTCCAGCACGGACTTGATCGCGTTCTTCTTCGCGCGGTCGACGACGTTCTGAATCATCGCCCCGGAGTTGAAGTCTTTGAAGTACATGACTTCCTTGTCACCGTTGGCGTAGGTGACCTCCAAGAACCGGTTGTCGTCGATCTCGGCGTACATCCGCTCGACGACCTTTTCGATCATCGCCTTGATGCATGCCGAGCGGTCGCCGTCGAACTCGGCGAGGTCGTCCGCATGCAGCGGCAGCGACTCGATCAGGTACTTCGAGAAGATGTCTTGCGCCGCTTCGGCATCCGGCCGCTCGATCTTGATCTTCACGTCGAGACGTCCCGGCCGCAGGATGGCGGGATCGATCATGTCCTCGCGGTTGGAGGCGCCGATCACGATGACGTTCTCGAGCCCCTCCACACCGTCGATCTCGCTGAGCAGCTGCGGAACCACGGTCGTCTCGACGTCCGAGGACACCCCGGTGCCACGGGTGCGGAAGATCGAGTCCATTTCGTCGAAGAACACGATCACCGGTGTGCCTTCCGAAGCCTTCTCACGGGCTCGCTGGAAGATCAGCCGGATGTGCCGCTCGGTCTCACCGACGAACTTGTTGAGCAGCTCCGGCCCCTTGATGTTCAAGAAGTAGGACTTGGCCTCGCGGGCGTCGTCGCCTCGCACCTCGGCCATCTTCTTGGCCAGCGAGTTGGCAACGGCCTTGGCGATCAGCGTCTTACCGCAGCCGGGCGGACCGTAGAGCAGCACACCTTTGGGTGGGCGCAGCGCGTACTCGCGGTACAGCTCCTTGTGCAGGAACGGCAGCTCCACCGCGTCGCGAATCTGCTCGATCTGGCGAGTGAGTCCACCGATGTCCAGGTAGCTGACATCGGGCACCTCTTCCAGCACCAGGTCCTCGACCTCGGCCTTGGGGATGCGCTCGAAGGCATACCCGGCTTTGGTGTCGACCAGCAACGAGTCGCCGGGGCGCAGCTTTCGCGGCCGGGTGTCGTCGTTGAGGGCGTCGGGGTGGCCGTCCGGCAGGTTCTCGGCGACCAGCGGCTCGGCGAGCCACACGATGCGTTCCTCGTCGGCATGCCCGACGACCAGGGCCCGGTGCCCGTCGCCCAAGAGCTCACGCAGCGTGGAGATCTCGCCGACGGATTCGAACGTGCCGGCTTCCACGACCGTCAGGGCCTCGTTGAGGCGCACCGTCTGACCCTTGCGCAGCAACGGGACTTCAATGTTCGGCGAGCAGGTCAGCCGCATCTTGCGACCAGACGTGAACACGTCGACGGTGTCGTCCTCGTGGGTGGCGAGCAAAACGCCGTAGCCGCTGGGCGGCTGCCCCAACCGATCGACTTCCTCACGCAGCGCCAGCAGTTGCTGGCGGGCCTCTTTGAGGGTCTCCATCAACTTCGAGTTCCGCGACGCAAGGGAGTCAATGCGCGCTTCCAGCTGATGGACATCGCGCGCGGAGCGGGCGCCGCCGTGCGAGCCGACCGTCTGCTCGAGCTGCTCGCGCAACATCG
This sequence comes from Mycobacterium sp. NGS11, assembly GCF_059813315.1. Classification (NCBI taxonomy): domain Bacteria; kingdom Bacillati; phylum Actinomycetota; class Actinomycetes; order Mycobacteriales; family Mycobacteriaceae; genus Mycobacterium; species Mycobacterium sp. NGS11. Next base: position 48,618 of record NZ_JCALEJ010000003.1, on the reverse strand, counting down.
CGGCCTCGCGACGTAGCTGCTCCAACTCGGCCTCGTCGCCGCTGGACCCGTCTGATCCGTGGGGGGATCCAAAAGCTTCAGAACGCTCTGAGCTACCCATCTTGCGCTCCTTTCCCACACCGAAATGGCGCGGCGGATACTTCAAAGCTACCGGCCATTGCCGACTCATGTACGTAGTCAAATACCCACGAAAAGTTAAGATTTTCGTCACGCTGGTAATCTCGGCCACTAATCGTGATGATCGAAAGGGCCCGCGTGACCGGAAAAAGCCTCGCCACCGGCTCGGCCCGCATCGCCGCCGTAGCCCCCGCCGCCGGTGTGACTTCAGTTTTGCCCATCGGACCGACCTTAGCGATCTTCGTCCTCCACGAAGCGGCCAGAGCCGCCTAGCCGGCCGACCGAGTGGATGAACCGGCAACTGTGCGTAGCGCTGAGCGCCGCCACCGCCCTGGCGGCGGCCGGCATCGCGGCATGTTCGTCGCCTCACCCGAAGACTGAATCGCCGGCCACCTCGTCGTTGCCACCTGCCTCGTCGAGCCAGGTGGCCGCGCCGGTCACGGCTCCCCTGCCGCCGCCCGAAGCCCTGACCGACGTGCTCACCCGGCTCGCCGACCCGAACGTTCCGGGCGCGAGCAAGGTGAACCTGGTGGAAGGTGCGACGCCCGAAAGCGCGGCCACCCTGGACAAGTTCACCGGCGCGCTGCGCGACAACGGATATCTACCAATGACCTTCAACGCAAACGACATCGCGTGGTCGGACAAGAATCCGTCGAACGTGAAGGCCACCGTCGCCGTTCACACCGCTCAGGCCAACAACCCGAACTTCACCTTCCCAATGGAGTTCGCTCCGTTCCAGGGCGGTTGGCAGCTATCGCGGCACACCGCCGAAATGCTGTTGGCCTTGGGGAAGTCGGCGACGGCTCCGACTACGGCCACTCCCGCGCCCGCGCCTCCCCCCGGCCCGCCCCCCGCGCCGCCACCACCCGAGCCCGCGCCGGCACCGGCCCCGCCGGCACCACCACCATCGCCACCGCCACCCGCTCCGCCGCCGCCCGCTCCGCCGGCGCCGGCTCCCGCTCCGCCCCCCGCGCCGGCCCCGGCTCCCGAGCCCGCCCCCGCTCCGGAGCCCGCGCCCGATCAGCAAAACCCGCCGGGTTGACCCGCGGCATGTGGATCGGCTGGCTCGAGTTCGATGTCTTGCTCGGCGACGTTCGATCACTCAAACAAAAGCGGTCGGTCATCCGCCCCGTCGTCGCGGAGTTGCAGCGCAAGTTCAGCGTCTCGGCGGCCGAGACGGGTTCGCACGAGCTGTACCGGCGAGCGGGCATTGGCGTCGCCACGGTCTCCGGCGACCGAGGCCATGCCGTCGACGTCCTGGACGCGGCCGAACGATTGGTGGCCGCGCATCCCGAGTTCGAGCTGCTGTCGGTGCGTCGCTCCCTGGTGCGCAGCGAGGATCTCGCCTAGCCGATGGCGACGACCCGCTGCGCCCGGCTACGCCGCGCTTGCGATCGCCGCTAGCCGTCGCGGCCCTCCCGCTTGCGGCCCAACGGCACGGGAGCGACGACGCCGGGCGCGAGCCGTCGCGTGAAGATCAGGAAGGCCGTGTGTCCCCGCATCGAATGCTGAGGCCGGACCGCGAGACCCACGACGTTCCAACCGCGTTGCAGCGTCTCCCAGGACCGGGGCTCCGTCCAGCACTGCTGCGCCCGCAGCGCCTCGACCGCGCGCGACAGCTGGGTGACGGTGGCTACGTAAATGATCAGTACGCCGCCCGGGATCAACAGGCGGGCGACCGACTCCAGCACCTCCCACGGCGCGAGCATGTCGAGCACGGCCCGGTCGAAGGAGCCGTCCGGCAGTTCGGAGTCGGAGACGTCGCTGATGATCAATTCCCAATTGGCGGGCGCCCGGCCGCCATGAAACACCGCCACGTTGCGCTCGGCGTGCTCGGCGTGATCGGCGCGCTGTTCATAGGAAGTCACCCGGCCTTCCGGCCCGACCGCGCGCAGCAGCGAACAGGTCAGCGCGCCGGAGCCGGCGCCGGCCTCCAACACCCGCGCGCCCGGGAAGATGTCGCCCTCGTGCACGATCTGTGCGGCGTCCTTGGGGTAGATCACCTGGGGTCCGCGCGGCATCGACATGACGTAGTCGATCAGCAGGGGCCGCATCACCAGGTACACGGCGTTGTTGCTGGACTTGATCACGCTGCCCTGCTCCAGCCCGATCAGCGCGTCGTGCGGAATCGACCCGCGATGCGTATGAAACTCCGCGCCCGCGGTGAGCACCACCGTGTAATGCCGACCCTTGGCGTCGGTGAGCTGGACGCGCTCGCCCTCGGTGAACGGGCCGGTTACGGACACGCGGTCCAGCGTGCCAGCCGACTCGCCGCCGCAGGTGCTTGGGGGTTGTCGGCGCCCGGTCCTAGGCTTCCCACATGATGGTCCAGCCGGAGGCGCCCCAGCCGGAGATGCGCCCGGCGGGCCAGGTGTACCGCCCGGCCCTGTCGCCGTCGCGTGCGGCGGACTTCAAGCAGTGCCCGCTGCTGTACCGGTTCCGGGCCATCGACCGGTTGCCCGAGGCGCCGTCGACCGCGCAGCTGCGCGGGTCCCTGGTCCACGCCGCCCTGCAGCAGCTTTACGGCCTGCCGGCCGAGCACCGTGGCCCCGACACCGCGATGTCACTGGTGGAGCCGGCTTGGGAGCAGATCGTCGCCGCTACACCCGGGGTGACCGCCGAGCTGGATCCGGCGCAGCGCTCCCAGCTGTTGGTCGAGGCGCAAGCGCTGCTCGCCGGGTATTACCGGCTCGAGGACCCCACCCGCTTCAACCCGGAGTGCTGCGAACAGCGAGTGGAGGTAGAGCTCGCGGACGGCACGCTGTTGCGTGGCTTCATCGACCGGATCGACGTCGCCGCCACCGGCGAGCTTCGTGTGGTCGACTACAAGACCGGCAAGGCGCCGCCGGAAGCACGCGCCCTGGCCGAGTTCAAGGCGATGTTCCAGATGAAGTTCTATGCGGTGGCGCTGTTGCGGTCGCGAGGTGTGCAGCCCACCCGGCTGCGGCTCATCTATCTGGCCGACGGCCAGGTGCTGGACTACACGCCGGACCAAGACGAGCTGCTGCGGTTCGAGAAGACGCTGATGGCGATCTGGCGGGCGATCCAATCGGCCGGACAGACGGGCGATTTCCGTCCCACCCAGTCGCGGTTGTGCGACTGGTGTCCCCATCGGCAGCACTGCCCGCTGTTCGGCGGAACCCCACCGCCGTACCCGGGTTGGCCGGAATCTCTTGCCGCGCAGACGAATTCGCACGCTAGCAAGCCGGCGGCCTAAACGACCGGCTAGGCCGCAGTCCCGATCGCCCCTAATCGAGCGGCGAGAGGTCTTGCAGCATCGTGGGAATCAGCTCGCTGACCGTCGGATGGATGTGCATCGTGCGCGACAGCGTGGTGTAGGGCGCTTTGGCCGACATCACGTCCAAAATGCCGTGGATGGCCTCGTCCCCGCCGACCCCGAGGATCGCGGCCCCCAGAATCTCGTGGGTGTCTGCGTCCACCACGACTTTCATGAAGCCTTGTGTCTCACCCTTTTCCACCGCCCGGCCGACTTTGGTCATCGGCCGCTTGCCGACCAGCGCCTTGCGCCCCGATGAACGCACCTGATCGGCGGTCATGCCGGCGCGCCCCAGCGGCGGATCGATGTAGAGCGCGTAGGTGGTGATGCGGTCGCTAACCAGGCGGGGGTCGTCGTCCAGCAGATTGGCGGCGACGATCTCGAAGTCGTTGTAGGAGGTGTGGGTGAACGCGCCCTTCCCATTGCAGTCACCCATCGCCCAGATGTGATCGACGCTCGTCTTGAGGCGGTCGTCGACCACGATGAAGCCGCGGGCGTCGGTCTGCACGCCGGCGGCTTCCAGGCCCAGGTCGTCGGTGTTCGGTCGCCGGCCCACCGCGAGCAGCAGGTGGCTTCCTTCGACGGGGGCGGCACCCGCGCGAGGAGTCAGCTCGAACCCGTTGCCGGTCTTGGTTATTCGCACGTCGTCGGCACCGACGATGATATCGATGCCTTCGGCACGCAGGATGTCTGTCACGGAGGCCGAGACATCCTCGTCCTCGCGCGACGCCAATCGCGGCCCCCGTTCGACGACGGTCACCCGGGCCCCGAACCGCCGGTACATCTGCGCAAACTCCAGCGCGATGTAACTACCGCCGAGTATGACGAGATGTGTTGGCACCGTGTCGAGTTCGAGAACCGATACGTTGGTCAGGAAGTCGACGTCGGACAAGCCCGGGATGTCGGGCACCACGGCACGCCCGCCGACATTGAGAAAGATGCGGTCGGCGCGCAGCACATCGTCACCGACCCGCATCGTATGCGGATCCTGGAAAACGGCGTGACCGCGAAACACGGTGCAGCCGTTCATTCCCTCGAGCCAATCCTCGACGCCCTTGCGGTCGCCGAGCATGATCTCGTCCTTGCGGGCCTTGACCTTCGCCATGTCGACGCTGACCGGTCCGGTCCCTACGCCGTAATCGGCACCGCGGCGCGCCAGATGCGCGGCATGCGCGGAGGCGACCAGCGTTTTGGTGGGGATGCACCCGGTGTTGACGCAGGTGCCGCCGATCAGCTTGCGCTCCACCACCGCCACGCGCTGCCCGGCTGCGGTCAGCCGGCCTGCCAACGGCGGGCCGGCCTGGCCGGCGCCAACGATGATCGCATCGAAATGTTCCGTCACTTAACCGCCGTCAGCAGGTACTCGGTCAGCAGGTGACCCGTCGCCGCGAGGATGGCGAACCCGCCCACGATCGCGACGGCGTCCTCCAGCAGCGCGATCGGCAGGTCCCTGCCGCCCGTCGCGGCGACCAGCCGTTTGCGCGCGTGGTAGCCGCCGAGGGTGCCCAGCACCCCACCGATGACGCCGGCGCCGAGCGCGGTAAATGTCCAGTGCGGCCAGGCGCCAAGGGCCGCGCCCGCGAGTCCGCCCGTGACGATCCGCGCCGCGAAGATCGGCGGCGCGGTGCGCGCCGGCGTCTTGGGCAGCTTGTCGTTGATCAGTTCGCCCACGGCGAGAACGGTGAAGATGATCACCGCGATGAGGCTGGCCATCCAGCCAGCCCACGTGCCGTGCAAATCGACCCAGCCGATGAAGGCGGCCCAGGCGACGACGGCGGGCGCGGTCAGCGAGCGCAGCCCGGCCACGACGCCAATCAGCAAAGCCAGCAAGACAAGAAGTGCGTGTGTCACGGAAGACCTTCCTGGGAGACGAACACCGGCGACGAATGCGGGGACGGCCCACACGCCAACCCGGGCTGTCCCCCGAGGCGGACGCTAACACAACCGCGGCTTGTGCACCGCGCGCGCAATCAGAACCTGCAAAACCTGATGTCGGACGCCAGGATCGCCTTGGCGCCGATGGCGGCCAACTCGTCCATGATCTCGTTGATGCCCCGACGGGGCACCAGCGCGCGGATGGCGACCCAGTCCGGGTCGGCCAGGGGTGCGATGGTGGGCGACTCCAGCCCCGGCGTGATCGCGGTGGCCTTGTCCTGCACCGAGCGGGGACAGTCGTAGTCGAGCATCAAATATTGCTGACCGAACACCACGCCCTGGATCCGCGCCACCAATTGATCGCGCGCAGCCTGCGTCCCCTGCTTGCTGGCCTGCTCGCTCTCGATCAGCACCGCTTCGGAATCGCAGAGCGGGTCGCCGAAGGCCACGAGGTTGTGCAGGCTCAGCGTGCGCCCGGAACCCACCACGTCGGCGATCGCGTCGGCGACCCCGAGTTGTATCGAAATCTCTACCGCACCGTCGAGCCTGATGACGGTTGCCTCAATACCACGGCCCGCCAAGTCCTTTCGGACCAGATTCGGGTACGCGGTAGCGATCCGCCTGCCGGCCAGATCGGCGATTTTCCAGTCGCGCCCCGCCGGTCCGGCGTAGCGAAAGCTCGATGATCCAAACCCCAGCGCCAAGCGTTCGCGCACCGGTGCGTCGGAATCGCCTACCAGATCCCGGCCGGTGATGCCGAAATCCAGTTCCCCCGAACCCACATAGATGGCAATGTCTTTGGGCCGCAGGAAGAAGAATTCAACCTGGTTGGCCGGATCGATGACGGTGAGGTCTTTGGAGTCGGTGCGGCGCCGGTAGCCCGCCTCCGCGAGGATCTCGCTGGCCGGTTCGCTCAGCGTGCCCTTGTTGGGCACCGCAACCCGCAACATGGTCACAGCTTCCGATACACGTCGTCGAGGGTCAGGCCGCGGGCGACCATCAACACCTGCGTCCAGTAGAGCAACTGGCTGATCTCTCCGGCCAGCGCGTCGTCGGATTCGTGTTCGGCGGCCAGCCACACTTCACCGGCCTCCTCGAGGATTTTCTTGCCCAGCCCGTGGACGCCACCGTCAAGTGCGGCGACCGTCGCGCTGCCGGCCGGCCGACTACGGGCACGCTCACCCAGTTCGGCGAACAGATCCTCGAACGTCTTCACGGCCAGCGATTGTTTCACGCGGTGGCTGGCGAAGTCACGGCGGTTTAGCCCTGGCCGGCTTTCGAGCTGCTTTGTCCGTCGAATCCGGCGAGCGTGATTCGCAGCGCTTCCTCCAACTGCTCGTGAAAAGGCGGGTTCTCGGCGATGTCGGAAGTCAACCATCCGTCGAGGACGAATTGCACGGTGGCCAAACTGGTGTGGACCATCAGCGCGGGCCGAATATCGACCGCCGCATCGACGTTCATCCGCGCAGCGACCTGCTCGATCAGGGTGCCGTGATCGGTTTCGCTGACCAACATGGATTTGGTCAACAAATGGGGCGCCGTCGCGACAGCAAGGCGCCAGGTCTCGAGGTTGTCAACTCCGCTGACATCCATCGCGCGCGTGACGAACAGTTGGATCAGCGCTTCAACCGGAGACTCGTGGGGCGGCCGCGCGCTGTAAGCTCCCACGATCTCAGAGGCCGCCTCCCGAACCGGATCGACCAACAAGCCTTCCTTGGTGGGCGCGTACCGGAAATACGTGCTGATCGAGATCCCGGCGGCCGAGGCGATGTCCTCGGTCGTCACCGCCTCGAATCCGCGCTCGGCGAACAGTTGGTGCGCGGTCTGTTGGATGTGGGAAAGCAGCTCAGCGCGGCGCCGGTCTCGCAACGATACGTTTGCTGAGGGCATGTCACCACCTTCCTCAATTCGACAGTCGAACAACAAGGCGTCGTCCAGCGACCAACTGAGGTGAGTGACTCTACACTATTGAAAGTCCCTATCAAGTAGGCTAGTGTGATGCGGCACACACTTATGAGCTGCGGAGTTCCGGCGCTTATTGACATTATTTTAATAAGGATAGCGCTGACGGTGAGCCTCGGCCTCCGTTCGGCACTCACGGCATAGGGGTTGGGGAAGAGCGCCGATGAAGGCGGTAGCCGGTACGCGATGGCCTGCGCAATGGGTTTGCTAGACGCACCGCGGGTCGCGCCGCTATGACGACGACACAACTCGATGGCGTTACCGCCATCCGGGACTGGTCCGTCGGATACGTCAGACGTCACCCGGTCGCCTCGCTGACGACGGTAGGCGAACAGTTCGTTCTCGGTGTGCGAACGGTTCAATATTTCTTCTACGACCTGCTGACCGGGCGATTTCAGTGGCAGGAGTTCGTCCGGCAGGGCGCGTTCATGGCGGGCACCGCCGTGTTGCCGACGATCCTGGTGTCGCTGCCGATCAGCGTCACACTCTCGATCCAGTTCGCGTTGCTGGCCGGCCAGGTCGGTGCCACGTCGCTGGCCGGGGCGGCCAGCGGGCTCGCGGTTATCCGGCAGGGGGCATCGCTGGTGGCCGCGGTCCTCATGGCGTCGGCGGTCGGGTCGGCGATCACCGCCGACCTGGGTTCGCGGACGATGCGCGAAGAGACCGACGCAATGGAGGTGATGGGCGTCTCGGTGATCCGTCGCTTGGTTGTCCCCCGCTTCGCCGCGGCGGTGATGATCGGGGTGGCCCTCACCGGCGTCGTGTGCTTCGCCGGATTCTTCGCGAGCTACATGTTCAACGTGTACTTCCAGAACGGGGCGCCGGGCAGCTTCGTGTCGACGTTCGCGTCGTTCGCCACGACCGGCGACATGATCTTGGCGCTGATCAAAGCCATCGTGTTCGGCGCGATCGTAGCCATCGTGTCGAGCCAGAAAGGCCTGTCCACCAAGGGCGGGCCGACCGGTGTCGCGAACTCCGTGAATGCCGCTGTGGTCGAGGCGATCCTGTTGTTGATGATCGTCAACGTCGCCATCAGCCAGCTCTACATCATGTTGTCACCCAGGACGGGACTGTGACGTGACGGCCTCCGCTTATCAGCCCTTCGCACCGATCTCGATGCCGCTCGCCCGGCTCTACCGCCGGGGCAAGGTGCCGATCATCCGGCTCGGCCATCTGCTGGTCTTCTTCGTCCGGGCGCTGGTCGCCGTTCCCCTCGCTTTGCGCCAGTACAGCGCCGAATTCCTGCGGCTGCTGTCGAACATCACCTGGGGCAACGGCTCGATCGTGGTCGGCGGGGGCACCGCCGGTGTGGCCGTCGTGCTGGGCATGACCGTTGGCGCCCTCGTCGGCATCGAGGGCTACAACTTCCTGGACCTGCTCGGGCTCGGGCCCGCCACCGGGTTCGTCTCGTCGTTGGTCAACACCCGCGAGCTGGCTCCCCTGATGGCCTCGCTCGCGTTCGCCATGCAGGGTGGCTGCCGCTTCACCGCGCAGTTGGGATCCATGCGCATCGCCGAGGAGATCGACGCGATGGAATCGATCGCGATACGCCCGATCCCCTACCTGGTCACCACCCGGCTGATCGCTTCGGTGGTGGCGATCGTCCCGCTGTACGCAGCATGCCTGGCGATCGGATACCTGAGCACACAGATCGTGGTGGAAATCGGCAGCGGCGGCTCGACCGGTTCCTACCTGCACTACTTCACGCTGATGTTGGCGGGCCAGGACATCGTCTATTCGTTGATCAAGGCCGTCGTCTTCGTGTGGATCGCGTCCACGATCCAGTGCTACTACGGGTACTACGCCAGCGGCGGGCCCGAGGGCGTCGGGGTCGCCGCGGGCCACGGTATGCGGGCCAGCATCACCGTGGTGATCATCGTGAACATGCTGCTCACCATGGCGCTGTGGGGCGTCGACTCCGGCGCAAGGTTCGGTGGCTAGGTCGGTGGAACATGCCCAATTCCTTTGAGCTGGACGGTCGCGGCCCCTCGGACCGGCAGCTGTTCGGCATCGGCATTGCGCTGATGGTGGTCAGCGCCCTGGTCACCACCGCGATGTTGGTCAAATCCACTGGCAGACTCAACGATTACGTCCGGGTGGTAGCCGACCTGGTCAACGTGGGCGATGGCCTCCCGCAGAAGTCCGACGTCAAGTACCACGGCGTGCTCGTCGGAATGGTCAACGGCGTCGTCCCAGCGGCGCACGGCAAGCCCAACTACGTCCACATCGACCTCAAAGAGGAGTACGCCAAGTCGATTCCGGCCAGCGTGACCGCACGCGTGGTGCCCAGCAACGTTTTCGCCGTATCGTCGGTCCAGTTGGTGGGGAACGGCCCCGGCGTGAAAATCCGCCCCGGCGACCACATCCCGGAGGACAAGCGGCTGCCGACCGTTCTGTTCCAGACGACCGTCAGTAAGCTACGTGACCTGCTCGCCGCCGCGGGGCGCGGCCGCGACGACCGGTCGGTCGGGATCCTGGCCGCACTGGGTGCCGCCACCGACCACCGCCGCGTCACCCTACTGAACGCCGGTGCGCAACTGAATCGCGCTCTCGACCAACTCAATTCGATTGTCAGCACCGACAACGGACCCTCGACGGTGTCGGCGCTGCTCGACGCGACGACCGGGCTCGCGCAGACCGCACCCGATCTCCTCGATGCGTTGCATCAGGCCGTCGAGCCGATGCGGACCTTCGCCGAAACCCGCGGGCAGTTGGCCTCGCTGCTGTCGGGCGCCGACTACACCGTCGGCACGACGCGCCAATCCTTCGACAACCACGTCGATCAGCTGATCAAGATCACCGCCGATTTCACACCGGTGCTCGGCATCTTGGCGCAGAAGTCGAACAACTTCGTGCCCGCCGTCACCAAGCTGGACAATTTGGCCAACCAGTTCATGGAACAGGTGTGGAACCCGCGCACGAACCTGGGCAACATGCGCGCGATGCTGACCTTCACGCCCAGTTCCACCTACACCCGCGCCGACTGTCCCCACTACGGGGAGCTCAAGGGACCCAGCTGCTTTACCGCACCGCTGATTCCGGTGCGCCCCGATTTGCCCGAGGTGCTGCTGCCACAGAACTATCACCCGCCCAAGGATCTGGCCCCGCCGCCCGGCACCGTGATCGGCCCGGACGGAAACCTGGTCGCGGTGGGACCGCCGTTGATCAACCCCACTCCCAACTTGACCGATCCCAATCCGCCGCTGGCCCCAGGGATTACGCCGTCGCCACCGGTGCCCGGCAGCGCGAATCCCGACAATCCCAAGCCCGGGGCGCCGGCGACACCACAAGAGCACCAGCCGTGGGTCGCGCCGGTGGCACCCAAGGCGCCCTGGATTCCGCAATCGTCTTTCAAGGCCTCCTTCGGAGGCAACGTGGGACCCGTTGGGAGTCAGTACGAACGAAACATGCTCGGGGTCATCACCGGCGCCCCCGCGACCGAAGCCACCGAGCTGCTGCTGGGTCCGGTCGCCCGCGGAACGACGGTGTCGCTGACGCGTCCGCCTGGGGAGGGCAAATGAAATTTCGGGGCCCGCTCATCGCGCTGACTCTGTTCATGATCGTCTCGTTGACGCTGACCTGGCTGGTGTATGTGAGCCTGCGGCGTGACGTGGCCGGAAGCACCGCCAGCTATTCGGCGGCGTTCACCGACGTGTACGGGCTTCGCGAAGGCGACGACGTCCGCATGGCCGGCGTTCGGGTGGGCCGCGTCGAAAAGGTCGAGCTCGACGGAAAACTGGCGAAGGTCTCGTTCGTCGTCCAGTCCGAGCAGCGGCTGTTCGGAAACACGCTCGCGTCGGTGACCTATCAGAATATCGTCGGGCAGCGCTACCTCGGACTGTCCATCGGCAGGGAAGGCAGTCCGCAGCTGCTCCCCCCCGGCAGCACGATCCCGCTGGAACGCACCGAACCGTCTTTCGACGTGACCACCCTGCTCAACGGCTACGAACCGTTGTTCAGCCTGCTGAACCCGCATGACGCCGACAACCTCACCAAGGGCATCATCTCCTCGCTGCAGGGCGACACGTCATCGCTCACCACACTGGTCGGCCAGACCTCCACGCTCACAGAGACTTTCGCGGGCCGCGATCAGGCGCTCGGCAGCGTGATCACCAATCTCAATAAGGTGGTGGGCAACCTCGCTGAGCAGAACGACAATCTCGACGGGGTCATCACGCAGACCCGCAGCGTCGTCGGCGATCTCGACCGGCGGCGTCCGGACCTGGTCGCCTCGGTCGGTTCGCTGGCCCGGGTGACCGACCGGCTGTCGGCCTCGGCGACGGACGTCTATCCGGAGCTGCGTGAATTCATCGATCGTCAGCCCGGTGTCACCAAACACATCATGGACGTCGAGCCGCAGGTTGCGTTCTTCGGCGACAACATTCCGCTGCTGTTGAAAGGCCTTACCCGGGTGGGCAATCAGGGCGCCTACGGCAATGCATACGTGTGCGACGTGAACTTCATGGGGTTCTTCCCGGGACTCAACGATGTGGTGCCGATCATCATCAATGCCGCCACGCCGGGAAACCGGGCCTGGCACACCCCGAGGTGCAGGAGCACGGTCGATGGCTGACGCGTCGGTACGGCAACGGCTTTCGGGGAACAAGAAGCGTCCGCTGGAAAGCTACAACAAGACCTGGCTCGGGTTCATCGCCGTCGCGGTGGTCGCGGTGGTGATTGCGGTCATGCTGCTGGTGCATGCGATCGGCGCAGGCTATCGGCATTACACCGCGGAATTCCTGCAGGCGGCCTCGCTGCGGGTGGGTAATCCGATCGTGGTCGCCGGGATCCCGGTGGGCAACGTCACCAGCATGAAACTCGTCGGCGACCACGTCGAGGCGGGTCTGAAGGTCCGGGACGACATCAAGCTGGGCAAGGACTCCCGAGCGCAGATCAGGGTGACCACCATCCTGGGTTCGCGCTACCTCGCGCTGGACCCGAACGGCCCGGCACGCCTGCCCCACGACACCTTCGACCTGGCGCACACCGAGGTGCCCTACGACCTGCAGGCCGCGTTGCAGGACGCCACCACCACCTTCGAGCAGGTGGACTCCGACAGGTTCGCGCAGTCGCTGGCGGTGCTGGGCAAGCAGCTGGAAGGCTTGCCCGCCGTTGTGCCGCAAGCGATCACGAACATCAACACACTGTCATCGATCATCGCGGTACGACGCGACCAGCTGGGACAGCTGCTCCGCAGCACCGAGCAGGTGACCAACACGCTGCGACGCCAGCAAGCCGGCATCGGCGCTCTGGTGGACCAGGGGCAAGACCTATTGGGCCAATTCGTCGCGCGGCGCGCCGTTTTCCACGCGATGATGCAGTCCTTGTCCAACCTGGTCGACACCATGAACGAGGTCGTGGTCAACGATCGCTCGGGGCTGGACGCGCTGATCAAGGACATGCGCGACTTCACCAACCTGATGTCCCAACACGACGACTTGCTGCACAGCATGCTGCAGACCAGCCCGATCTTCTTCCGCGAGGCCGCGAACCTCACCGGCGACGGCAACGCGATCAACTTCAACGCCCCCAACGTCCCGCTGATCGACTCCTGGATGTGCGCAATCAGCGGCCGCGCCAAGCAGTTCGGCATGATCCAGTACTTCAAGGACTGCAAGTGAAGGGGCTGGGCGCCAGGGCGCTGGCCATCGTCGCCGCGGTCGCTGTCATCGCCGCAGCGGTCGGCATCGGCTGGTGGGCCCTGAGTTCCGACGCGGACACGATCACCCTGACCGCCCAATTCGACAGCGCCTCGGGCCTTTACGAGGGCAACGAGGTCGCGGTGTTGGGGATGCCGGTGGGGAAGATCACCAAGATCAACGCCAAGGGCGCCTACGTCGAAGTCGAGTTCACCGTCGACCGGCACGTCAAAGTGCCCGCCACCGCGCAGGCCGTCACGGTGTCGACCTCCATCCTCACCGACCGGCAGATCGAGCTCACGCCGCCCTATCACGGCGGACCGGCGCTGGAGAACCACGACACCATCGGGCTGCCCCGGACCAAGACGCCGGTCGAATTCAGCAGTGTCCTCAACGTTTTGGACAAGGTGACCAAGTCGCTCGAGGGTGACGGCCACGGTGGCGGACCGATCGCCGACGTGCTGGGCGGCGGCGCCCAGGTGGTCAACGGCAACGGCGAGAAGATCAAGGCGGCCCTCGGTGAGCTGTCCAAGGCGCTGCGGCTGTCCAGCGACGGTGGCGCGGCGACCCGCGAACAGATCACCACGATCGTCAAAAACATCAGCACGCTGTTCGACGCCGTCGCGGCCAATGACACGAAGTTGCGCGAATTCGCCTCCACCATCCACCAAGTCAATCAGATCATGGCCGACGAGGACCTTGGCAGCGGCAGTACCGGACACAAACTCGACCGGCTGATCCAGCGGGCCGGCGACCTGCTCGACGAAAACCGGGACAGCGTCAAGCAGACCGTGCTGCACGGCAATGACGCGCTGAAGACGGTGACCGACCAGCGGCGCGGCCTGGCCGAGCTGCTGGATCTTGCTCCCCTGGTGGCGGACAACGCCTACAACATGATCGACCGGGCCAACGGCAGCGTGCGGGCCCGATTCCTCACGGATCGGTTGCTCTTCGACAGCCAGTACACCAAAGAGATCTGCAACCTGATGGGCCTTCGTCAACTGGGCTGCAGCACCGGGACCATCCAGGACTTCGGCCCCGATTTCGGGCTGACCTATGTGCTCGACGGCATGGCCGCCATGGGGCAGAAATGACGACGGACGCGCGGGGCATATTGACTGCGGTGGCCGCGGCGGTCGTCACAGCGGGTTGCGCCACGAACGGCCTTGCCAGCCTGCCCCTTCCGGCCCCGGGGCTGGGCTCGGGAGGCTATTCGCTGAACGCGGTCTTCTCCAACGCGCTGAACCTGCCGATGAACGCCAAGGTCAAGCTCGCCGGCGCAGACGTCGGGCAGCTCGAATCGATGGTCGCACGCAACTACACCGCGGTCACCCGGCTGCGCATCCGCGACGGCGTGCAACTTCCGCGGGGAAGCACCGCCGAATTACGCACCGCGACACCGCTTGGCGACGTGTTCGTCGCTCTCAAGCCAACGGTCGACGATCCCGCGGACACGCCGCTGCTGCGCGACGGCGACACCATCGGCCTGGATTCGACCGCGGCCGCCGCGACCGTCGAGTCGGTGCTGAGCTCGGCCGCGATTCTGGTGAACGGCGGGGCGGTTCGCAATTTCACCAACATCATCAACGGTTTCGGCAAGGCGACCGGCGACCAGGGCCAGGCGTTCGGAGACATGATCCGCAAGTCCAACGAGCTGCTCGGAACGTTGGATGCCCGGTCCGACCAGCTTTCGCACGCGCTGACCCAATTGTCAACGCTGGCAGACCAACTCGACAACAAGAATCGGGCCATCAGCGACCTGATGACGGCCGCTCAACCGGCCACTTCGGCCCTGGCCGACAACACCAGTCAGCTCTCGAATCTGGCCGTACAGGTCGGTGACACCTCCCGGTTGCTGGCCAGGTTCCCGTCGATCGGCGGCACCGACACCAGCGGCCGCAGCGTCATCCGCGACCTGAACACCATCGCCGGGGCCGCCAACGACGTCGCCATGAGCCCGGATACCAGCTGGCTGTCGATCAACCGGCTGATCCCCGCCTTGGTCAAATCGACTGCCGGGAACTCGATTTCGGTGAACGTCGGCGTGGACAAGATCATGCTCGGGTCGCTGCCCGATATCGGATTCCCCGGTGACATCGGGCTGCACGGACCGCACCACTACAACGTGAACCTGCTCGTCGGCACCCTCAAGTACACCCTGTGGCGCCTGCAGGAACGCGTGGTCGGCCGGGGGCCCAATTCGCCGCAGGTTCCGGTCATCCCCGACCCGAACATCCCGGGCCAGATCGACGTCGCCCCCGCGCCACCGCCGGCTCCGGCCCCAGCGCCGGCCGGACCGCAGCCAGGACCGCAGCCGTGATGCGCGCCGTCGCCAACTCCGCCAATGTCGTTGTCCGCGCGGTGCGCACGGGCCACCGGCAACAGGTTTGGCTCTCGGTGGCCGGCTTGGTGCTCATCCTGGTCGTGGCGACCGCCTATCTGCTGATCGGCGCGCTGCGCGTGAAGCCCTTCGCCTCTTCCTACCGGGTCACCGTGCAATTGACGGAGTCGGGCGGCCTGTTGCCCAATCAGGACGTCGCGCTGCGCGGCGTGCGCATCGGCCGCATCGAGTCGCTGCAGATCACCGACGACGGGGTGAACGCGGTCGCCAGTATCACGTCGAACGTGCGGATACCGGCGAACAGCGTCGCACGCGTGTCGGCGCTCTCGCCGGCAGGTGAGCAGTTCATCAACTTCGAAGCCGCAAACGATGCCGGGCCGTATCTGCACGACGGCAGCCGCATCGCCCTGGACCACACGACGGTGCCGGTCAGCCTGGCGCAGTTGCTCGGCGACGCCGACGGGATGCTGGCCCAGGTCGACCCGCACAAGATCGAGCTGATCAAGAAGGAATTGAGCCTGAGCAAGGAGGGCCCGGCGAAGCTGACCGCCATCGTCGACGGCGGCACGTTCCTGCTTTCGACGCTGGATTCGGTGCTGCCCCAGACCACCAGCATCATCAAGACCAGCCGCGTCGTTCTCACCCTGGCCAGCGACAAGAACATCGGATTGGGCGCCACCGCAACCGAACTCAACCAGACGCTGACCGGAGTGGCCCGGATGCAGGCCGGCTACCGCCGGTTGACTCAGCAGACGCCGCGCGCCCTTTCGGCGGTCGACAATCTGTTCTCGGACAACTCCGACACCATGGTGCAGTTGCTGGGCAGCATGGCGACCATGTCGCGCCTGTTCTATCTGCGGGTGCCGGCGCTCAACGCGCTGTTCCCCGACTACCGCGGGTCGGTATTGGACGCGGTGACAAGCGCCTTTCACGACGGCGGCGTCTGGGCGACGGCCGACCTCTATCCCCGCTATGTCTGCGACTACGGGACGCCGTCGCACGCGCCGTCCGCCGCCGACTACTACGAGCCGTTCATGTACACCTACTGCCGCGATGATGACCCGGCGGTCTCGATCCGCGGCGCCAAAAACGCGCCCCGCCCGGGGGGCGACGACACCGCCGGTCCCCCGCCGGGGGCGAACCTGGGCCAGCGAACCGATCCGACGCCGCGGGGCCGCTACACCATTCCCACCCCCTACGGCGGCCCACAGCTGCCGATCGAACCGCCGCACTGAGCATTGAACCCATCGACCTTTAGGAGATGATCGTGGTCGTGACCACCAAGAGGAATCCGAAAGCCGAAACCGAATCGGGCGCCGATGCGCCCGAAGTCGCAGAAGTCGAGCAGGCGCGCGCCGACGAATCCGCCGCGGCGCCCGAGGATTCGGCCGACGAGGCAACCACGGACGAGGCAACCACGGACGAGGCAACCACGGACGAGGGTGACGAGGAGGCCGAGGACGAGGAGGACGAAGAAGGCGGGCTCCTCAAGCGCAAGAGCCGCACCGCGGGGCGCGCCAAGCGCCCCTGGCGCCGGTATCTGCGGCGCAGCGTGCTGCCGGCGTTACTCGTTGCCTCCCTTGCCGTTTCGGGCTATCTCGGGTGGCAGCAATGGCAGGACCACCAGGTGAAGGCGGCGGGTGAACAGGCCCGACAGGCGGCCATCGCCTACGCGCAGGTGCTGACGAGCATCGACTCGAACAAGGTCGACGAGAACTTCAAGCAGGTGCTCGACGGCGCGACCGGCGAATTCAAGGACATGTACACCCAGTCCAGCGTCAAACTCCGGCAGTTGTTGATCGACAACAAGGCGACCGCCCACGGAGTGGTGGTGGACTCGGCGATTCAGTCCGAATCCACCGACAGGGTCGTCGTGCTGCTCTTCATCGACCAGACCGTCACCAACACGGCCGCACCAGACCCGCGCATCGACCGCAGCAGGATCAAGATGACCATGGAGAAGGTCGACGGTCGTTGGCGGGCAAGCAAAGTCCAACTTCTCTGAGCCGAGCGGAGCCCTCTCATGCTCAAGCGACTGTCAGCGGCCGTCGTATTGGCCGCGGCCGCAACCATTCCCGGCACTGCCACCACGCACGCGTCCGCGCCGTCCTTCTGCGGCGAGCTCGGCGGCACTTGGGACGGCCAGTACTGCCACACCGCGGTGACCTCGGAACGCAACGCCGTGCGCGACATCAAGGTCGCCGTGCCCGACGATCTGGTCGACAATCCGACCACCGGTCCGGTGATCCGGGACTATCTGCGCACGCTGGTCAACAACTGGGAGACCGCCAACGGCAGCATGGCCGCCGACAGCTACGGCGAGGAGAACTTCGAAGTCTTCCGGCACGGCAACCTGCTCAGCGCCGTGTTCCACGAGGACTACCACGCCGACGGACCCAAACCCAACAACGCCTATCGGACCTTCACCTTCGACATGGCGGCGGGCAGACGGGTGCAGCTCGCCGATCTGACGACGTCGAATCCGCTGACCGCCATCCCGCCGCTGGCTGCGCCATTCATCGACACCGCGCTCAATCAGGCTCCGCCACCGCATGATCCGGGCACCTACCCGTTCATCCTCGACCGTTGGACCCCCGACAAGGTGTACTCGGGCGCGTATAAGGCGTGGGCGCTGACGCCCGACGAGTTGATCATCTACATGCCCGACTATCCGGTCGGCCACGACGAGCCGATCAACTTCTCCCCCGGCCTGCCGCAGTGGTTCATGGACGGCGGCACCGTGCAGGCCCACATCCCGCTGTCGGCGCTGGGTTCGGTGATGCGCGTTTAGCACCGGGAAGGGGCCGGCGGACCTCGTAGCGCCCGAAACTCAGTCCTCCGGGTTGTAACCGAGGTTGGGGGCGAGCCAGCGCTCGGCTTCGGCCAGAGTCCAGCCCTTGCGCTTGGCGTAGTCCGCGACCTGGTCCTGGGCCATCCGGCCGACCACGAAGTATTGCGACTGCGGGTGGGAGAAGTACCAGCCGCTGACGGCGGCGCCGGGCCACATCGCCATCGACTCGGTCAGCTCTATGCCTGTCCGCTCAGTGACGTCCAGCAACTTCCAGAGCGTCACCTTCTCGGTGTGCTCCGGGCAGGCCGGGTAGCCGGGGGCAGGGCGGATTCCCCGGTACTTCTCGTCGATGAGCGCCTCGTTGTCCAGCTGCTCGTCCGGCTGGAATCCCCAGAACTCCTTGCGAACCCGTTGGTGCAGCCGTTCCGCGAACGCCTCCGCCAGCCGGTCGGCGACCGACTCCAACAGGATCGCGCTGTAGTCGTCGAGGGCGGCCTTGAACTCCGCGATCTTCTCCTGGCTGCCGAGCCCGGCGGTGACGGCGAAGGCGCCCACGTAGTCGGCCAGACCGGTGTCCTTGGGAGCGATGTAGTCGCCCAGCGACCGGTTCGGAATGCCCTCCCGGTGCTCGCCCTGCTGGCGCAGGTTGTGCAGTGTGGTCAGCACTTCGGTGCGGGTGTCGTCGGTGTACACCTCGATGTCGTCACCGACCGCGTTCGCCGGGAAGAATCCGATCACCCCGTTGGCGGTCAGCCACTTCTCCTTGATCAGGGTGTCGAGCATCTGCTGGGCGTCGTCGTACAGCTTGCGGGCGGCCTCGCCCGAGGATGGGTTGTTGAGGATGTCCGGGAACCGGCCCTTCATCTCCCAGGCGTTGAAGAACGGCTGCCAGTCGATGTACTCGCGCAACTCGGCGAGGTCGTAGTCCTGGAATTCCCGTACTCCCGCGCCGATAACGGGCACCGGCGGCGTGTACCCGTCCCACTCGATCGGCGTCCGGTTCGCGCGCGCCTTCTCCAGTGTCAGCATCGGCCGCTCGTTCTTTTGCGAGTGCCTCATCCGCAGGGATGCGTAGTCCTTCTCGGTGGCCTCCAGCAGGGCCGGCCGCTGCTTGTCGTCCAGCAGCGCGGCGGCGACCGGCACCGAGCGGGACGCGTCCTTGACCCAGACCACCGGACCGCTGCGCCGCGGCGAGATCTTCACGGCCGTGTGGGCGCGCGAGGTGGTCGCGCCCCCGATCAGCAGCGGGATCTCCAAGCCCTCGCGTTCCATCTCGACGGCGAAGTTGGCCATCTCGTCCAGGGACGGAGTGATCAGGCCCGACAGCCCGATGATGTCGGCGTCGTGCTCCTTCGCCGCGTCGAGGATCTTCTGGGCGGGCACCATCACGCCGAGGTCGATCACTTCGAAGTTGTTGCACTGCAACACGACTCCGACAATGTTCTTGCCGATGTCGTGGACGTCGCCCTTGACGGTCGCCATCACGATGGTGCCGTTGGTGTCCTTGGCGGCAGCGGTGCCGTTCTGCTCTTTCTCCGCCTCGATGAACGGCAGCAGGTACGCGACGGCTTTCTTCATCACCCGCGCCGACTTCACCACCTGGGGCAAGAACATCTTGCCGGAGCCGAACAGGTCGCCGACGACGTTCATGCCGTCCATCAGCGGGCCCTCGATCACCTCGATCGGGCGGCCACCCGCGGCGTCGATCTCGGCCCGCAACTCCTCGGTGTCGTCGTCGACGTGCGCGTCGATGCCCTTGACCAACGCGTGCGTGATCCGCTCCCGGACGGGCAGGCCGCGCCACTCGGCCGCCTTCGGGTCCTCACCCTTGTCCTTGCTGTTGAACCGCTCGGCGATCTCGAGCAGCCGCTCGGCCGCATCCTCGCGACGGTTCAGCACGACGTCCTCGATGCGGTCCCGCAATTCCGGATCGATCGAGTCGTAGGGCACCAGCGCGCCGGCGTTGACGATGCCCATGTCCAGGCCGGCCTTGATCGCATGGAACAGGAACACCGCGTGGATCGCCTCACGGACCGGGTTGTTGCCCCGGAACGAGAACGACACGTTCGAGATGCCGCCGGAGATGTGCACCCCCGGCAGGTTCTCCTTGATCCAGGCGCAGGCCTCGATGAAGTCGATCCCGTAGGTCGCGTGCTCCTCGATGCCGGTGGCCAGCGCGAAGCAGTTCGGGTCGAAGATGATGTCCTCGGGCGGGAAGCCCACCTCTTCGGTCAGGATCCGGTAGGCGCGCCCGCAGATCTGTTTGCGGCGCTCTAAGTTGTCGGCCTGCCCCTGCTCGTCGAAGGCCATCACGACGACGGCCGCGCCGTACTTGCGGCACAGCCGTGCCTCGCGGATGAACTTCTCCTCGCCCTCCTTCATGGAGATCGAGTTGACGATCGGCTTGCCCTGCACGTTCTTCAGGCCCGCCTCGATGACCTCCCACTTGGAGGAGTCGATCATCACCGGGACACGGCTGATGTCCGGCTCGGCCGCGATCAGCTTGGTGAACCGGTCCATCGCGGCGACGCCGTCGATCATGCCCTCGTCCATGTTGATGTCGATGACCTGCGCGCCGACCTCGACCTGCTGCAGGGCGACCGACAGCGCGGTGTCGTAGTCCTCGGCCTTGATCAGGTTGCGGAACCGGGCGGAGCCGGTGATGTTGGTGCGCTCACCGATGTTCACGAACAGCGACTCGTCGTTGATGTTGAGCGGCTCCAGGCCCGAGAGCCGGGTGGCCACCTCGATCTCCGGCACCTCGCGCGGGGGTGTGCCCTCGACGACCTTGGCGATCTCGGCGATGTGTGGCGGCGCCGTTCCGCAGCAGCCACCGACCAGGTTGACCAGGCCGGCCTCGGCGAAGTCGGCGATGTAGGAGGCCTGACGCTCCGGGGACTCGTCGTATTCGCCGAAGGCGTTGGGCAGGCCGGCGTTCGGGTAACAGGAGACAAAGGTGTCCGCGATCCGCGACACCTCGGCGATGTAGGGCCGCATCTCCGGCGCACCCAGGGCGCAGTTGAGGCCCACCGCGATCGGCTTGGCGTGCCTGATGGAGTTCCAGAACGCCTCGGTGACCTGACCGGACAACGTCCGCCCGGAGGCATCGGTGATGGTCCCCGAGATGATCAACGGCCAGCGGCGGCCGCGCTCCTCGAACAGCGTCTCGACGGCGAACACCGCCGCCTTGGCGTTCAGCGAGTCGAAGATCGTCTCGATGATGAGCAGGTCGGCGCCGCCGTCGACCAGGCCGTTGGCGGCTTCGAGGTAGGCGGCCACCAGCTGGTCATAGGAGACGTTGCGGGCCCCGGGGTCGTTGACGTCCGGCGAGATCGACGCGGTGCGCGTCGTCGGCCCGATGGCGCCCGCGACGTAGCGGGGCTTCTCCGGGGTGCTGAACTCGTCGGCGGCCTTGCGGGCCAGGGCGGCGCCGGCGTAGTTCAACTCGTAGGCCAGGTCGGCCATGTCGTAGTCGGAGAGCGAGATCGCGTTCGCGTTGAACGTGTTGGTCTCGAGGATGTCGGCGCCCGCGTCCAGGTACTCGCGGTGGATGCCCTCGATGATCTGCGGCTGCGTCAAGGTGAGCAGGTCGTTGTTGCCCTGCAGCGCCGTCGGCCACTCGGTGAACCGGTCGCCGCGGTAGCCGGCCTCGTCCGGCCGGTCCCGCTGGATCGCCGTGCCCATCGCGCCGTCGATCACCATGATCCGCTGGCGCAGAGCTGCCGTCAGCTCGTCGGTGCAGTCCGGGCGGATTTGTGGCTCGAATGTCTTCGACGCCGAGCGGTTCGACTCAGAGGCGTTCACGTACGTTCCTTCCGTAGCGGAAGGCGTCCTTCTCGTCAACGACGTCGACTCTGCCGAGCGTGGCGGCTACCGGCGGGAACCGGAACCGTTGCAACGCCTCTCGACCAGAAAAGTGTACGTCGTCACCCGATCGACGTCTGGACGCCCAACTCATCGCCGCGATCCACAGTTCGCGAATACCAGCGGCGAAGTACTTACCAAGGTTAACCAGTTCGCAGCCGAGCGTATTTCGCGCTGACCGCGTCGGCGCCCGTGGCGCAAGTCGTCGCGGGGCAGGCCGGCAGTCACGCCATAAGAATAGTCGTCCTATGTAAAGTCCCCGGTTGACCGCGAATCGGCCGACAGTCCCACGGCCAGCCCGCCCCGAACATCTGGCCGATTGCCCGACTGGCTTCCGCGACCGGGGGGGACCCACCCAACCGCGCGCGGTCCGCATCGTCGCCGGGCGGAAGGCCGTACGCTAATTCTGTGACCCCGCCCGACGGCCCCCCCTTTGGCCTGCCTAGTGGTAAGGCCGCGTTGCCCGAACTGCACCAGACCGTCGTCGTGGCTGCGTTCGAGGGCTGGAATGACGCCGGTGACGCGGCCAGCGACGCCCTGGAACACCTCGAGGCCATCTGGGAAGCCGACCCGATCTTGGAGATCGACGACGAGGCGTACTACGACTACCAGGTGAATCGCCCGGTGATCCGGCAGGTGGACGGGGTGACCCGCGAGCTGGTGTGGCCGGCCATGCGGATCTCGCACTGCCGGCCGCCTGGCAGCGACCGCGATGTCGTGCTGATGCACGGGGTGGAACCCAACATGCGCTGGCGAACCTTCTGCTCGGAGCTGGTGGCCATCGCCGACAAGCTCAACGTGGACACCGTGGTGATCCTGGGCGCCCTGCTGGCCGACACCCCACACACCCGGCCGGTCCCGGTGTCGGGCGCCGCCTACTCCCCCGAGTCGGCGAAACGCTTCGGCCTCGAGGAAAGCCGTTACGAGGGCCCGACCGGCATCGCCGGGGTGTTTCAGGACTCCTGCGTGGCCGCCGGGATCCCTGCGGTGACGTTCTGGGCGGCGGTGCCGCACTACGTCTCGCAGCCGCCGAACCCCAAGGCGACCGTGGCCCTGCTGCGGCGCGTCGAGGACGTGCTCGACATTGAGGTGCCACTGGCCGACCTGCCGACGGACGCCGAGGACTGGGAGCAGGCGGTCACCGAGATGACCGCCGAGGACGAGGACCTCGCCGAGTATGTGCTGTCGCTCGAGCAACGCGGCGACGCCGAGGTTGACATGAACGACGCCCTGGGCAAGATCGACGGCGACGCGCTGGCGGCCGAGTTCGAGCGCTACCTGCGCCGCCGTCGTCCCGGCTTCGGGCGCTAACCCGCCGACTCGTCGGCGAACTTGCCGTCGACCGATCGATTGCGGAAGCATCGCTTCGCGACCTACCGATTGGATGTCTCATGGCCGCGTTGCCTGGCGACGGCAACCCAAATCCTGTAGCCGACGCAGATCCTGTGGCTGGCACGGGCGGCGAGGACGCCGGTTACCGCAAGGGACTCAAGGCCCGGCAAGTGCAGATGATCGGCATCGGCGGCGCGATCGGCTCCGGGCTGTTCCTGGGCGCGGGCGGCCGGCTGGCCAAGGGCGGACCCGGGATGTTCCTGGTCTACGCGGTGTGCGGCGTTTTCGTCTTCCTCATCCTGCGAGCGCTGGGCGAATTGGTCCTGCACCGCCCGTCTTCCGGCTCATTCGTGTCCTACTCCCGCGAATTCTTCGGCGAGAAGGCCGCCTACGCCATCGGCTGGATGTATTTCCTCGGCTGGTCGATGACGGCCATCGTCGACACCACCGCCATCGCCACCTACCTGCGTCGATGGACGACCTTCGAATCGATCCCTCAGTGGGTCCTGGCCCTGCTCGCCCTCGTCGTCGTGCTGTCGATGAATCTGATCTCCGTGGAGTGGTTCGGTGAGCTGGAATTCTGGGCGGCGCTGGTCAAAGTCCTCGCGCTCGTCGCCTTCCTGGTCGTCGGGATCGTCTTTCTCGCGGGCCGCTACCGGATCGACGGTCACAGCGCCGGGCTGAGTCTGTGGAGCGACCATGGCGGACTGTTCCCCACCGGCGTGCTGGCGGTGCTGCTGACCACCTCCGGCGTGGTGTTCGCTTATGCCGCAATCGAATTGGTGGGGACGGCCGCCGGGGAGACCGCCGAGCCGGAGAGGGTGATGCCACGCGCCATCAATTCGGTGATCGCGCGCATCGCAATCTTTTACGTCGGGTCGGTGGGGCTGCTCGCGCTGCTGTTGCCGTACACCTCCTACAAGGCCACCGAAAGTCCTTTCGTCACTTTCTTTTCCAAGATCGGCTTCCATGGCGCCGGCGACCTGATGAACGTGGTGGTCCTCACCGCCGCTTTGTCCAGCCTCAATGCGGGGCTGTACTCCACCGGGCGCATCATGCGCTCGATGGCGTTCAGCGGCAGCGGGCCCAGGTTCGCGACCCGGATGTCCAAGAACGGGGTGCCTTACGTAGGCATCGCGATGGCGGCCGCCATCTGCTTGCTGGGCATCGGGCTGAACGCCGTCAACCCCGGCCAGGCCTTCGAGATCGTGCTCAACATCGTCGCGCCGGGCATCATCGCGTGCTGGGCGACCATCGTGCTGTGTCAGCTGCGGTTCTACCGGCTGGCCAGGGCCGGGCTTGTCCAACGGCCGCGGTTCCGGATGCCGTGGGCCCCGTATTCGGGCTATCTCACCCTGGCGTTTTTGGCCGGCGTCCTGGTGATGATGGCCTTCGACAAGGAGACCGGCACCTGGACCATTGCGACGGTGGTGGTCGTCATCCCGGCGCTGAGCGCCGGATGGTTCTTGGTGCGCAACCGGGTGGCGGCCGTCGCGTCCGAGCGCGCGGCCCAGGCCCGCTAGGACGTGCCGAGGTCTCGGTTGTAGGCGCTGGTGGAGCGGCCCAGCGCGGCGACCTGGGCGTCCAATTGAGGCAGTAACTCGGCGGTGGATTTGTGCAGGGGCGCCTCTCCGACCGGACTGGACAGCACCGGCTTGAACCAACGGAACACTGCCACCCAGCGCGGGCAGTACACGCGGGTGCGACGGCGCGCGATGCCCTTGACGAAAGCGGCCGCGCACTTGTCGACCGTCGTGGTTTTGTTCAGCGGCCACGGGAAGCTGGCCAGCAACTGGTTGAACGCGGGAAGGTCGGACTGGGTGTCACGGACCAGGGCGGTGTCGATCCAGGACATGTGCGCCGAGCCGACCGTGACGCCCCGGTGGGCCACCTCCAGCCGCAGGGCGTTGGCCAGCAACTCGACGCCCGCCTTGGAGGCGTTGTACGGCGCCAGACCGGGGCAGGCGGTGTAGGCGGCCAGCGAAGACACGATGAGCACGTAGCCGCGGCGCTCGATCAGCGCCGGCAAGGTGGCGCGCACGGTGTGGAAGACGCCGAGCACGTTGATGTCGAGCACCCGTCTGAATGCGTCGGAGTCGACCTGCAGCACTGACCCATAGCTGGCGATGCCGGCGTTGGCCACCACTACATCGATGCCGCCGAAACGCTCGACGGCGCGGGCGGCGGCGGCTTCCATCGCGGACAGGTCACGCACATCGGCGGCCGCCGTCAGGACCCGTTCTTCGCCGAGCTCGGCGGCGAGCGACTTCAGGTCCGTTTCGTTGAGATCGGTCAGCACGAGCTTGGCGCCCTTGGCGTGCAGCCGGCGAGCGGTCTCGGCCCCGATGCCCCGCGCGCCACCGGTGATGAAAACGACTTTGTCCTGCAGCGATTGCATGGTTGCCAACGTAGGCGTTGCGGGCGACTTCGGCTAGACGACCACTCCCAGTAGCGCATCGATGGCCGCTCTCACCAGGTTGGGCGCCTCGGCGTCGTGGCCGCCGTATTCCAGCGCGTCCGTGCTCCAACCATCAAGTGCGGCAAGCGCTTTGGGAGTGTTCAGGTCATCGGCCAGGTATCGGCGCACCCGCGCGATCACATCGCCGGCGTCCGGGCCGGCCGGCAGCGCGGTCGCGTCGCGCCAGCGCCTCAACCGGGCGATGGCCTCGTCGAGCACCTGATCGCTCCAGTACCGGTCCCCGCGGTAGTGGCCGGCCAGCAGCCCCAGCCGAATCGCCGCCGGCTCGACACCCCGGGCCCGCAGCTGTGACACCAGCACCAGGTTGCCGCGGCTCTTGGACATCTTGTGCCCGTCCCAACCGATCATTCCGGCGTGCACGTAGTGGCGCGCGAATCTCCGCTCGCCGCGGACACATTCGGCGTGGGCTGCGGTGAATTCGTGATGCGGGAAGATCAGGTCGCTGCCCCCGCCCTGGATGTCCAGACCGCTGCCGATGCGGCTGAGCGCGATCGCCGCGCATTCGACATGCCAGCCCGGGCGACCAGGACCGAACGGCGAGGGCCAGCTGGGCTCGCCGGGCCGGGCGGCCCGCCACAGCAGGGCGTCGAGCTCATCTGTCTTGCCGGGCCGTTGCGGGTCGCCGCCGCGCTCGGCGAACAGTCGCAGCATGGTGTCGCGGTCGTAGCCGGATTCGTACCCGAACTGCGGCGTGGCGTCGGCCCGGTAGTAGACGTCCGGGTATTCGCCGTCGACGACGTAGGCGGCTCCCGACGCCAGCATCTTCTCGACGAGCTCGACGACCTCGGCGATCGCCTCGGTCGCCCCGACGTACTCGCGTGGTGCCAGGATGCGCAGCGCCGCCATGTCCTCGCGGTACAGCGACACCTCACGCTCGGCCAGGTCGCGCCAGTCGATGCCGTCGCGCTCGGCGCGCTCCAACAGCGGATCGTCGACGTCGGTCACGTTCTGGACATAGTGGACGTCGTGGCCGAGATCGAGCCATTGCCGGTAGATCAGGTCGAACGCCAAGTAGGTCGCGGCATGGCCCAGGTGGGTCGCGTCGTACGGGGTGATGCCGCAGACATACATCGTGGCGGTCGAGCCGGCCGCCACGGGACGCACCTGCCGGTCAGAGGTGTCATACAGTCGAAGCTCCGGACCGCGCCCCGTTAACACGGGAACCTGTGGGGACGACCACGACTGCATGGCAATCAGCCTATGCGCGACGACGAGGCACGTCCGAGTCACCCGCCGCGGATGGCCCCCAGCAGGATCGGCGCCAGCTCGGCGCGACACATCACGAAGTCGGGCAGGTACGGGTCGAGTTGGTTGTAGCGCATCGGCGATCCGTCGAGCCGCGACGCGTGCATGCCGGCGGCCATCACCACCCCGGCCGGGGCCGCCGAATCCCACTCCCACTGACCGCCCGCGTGCACATAGGCGTCGACATCCCCGTCGATGATGGCCATCGCCTTCGCGCCGGCCGAGCCGATCGCGACGGGCTGGATGGGCAGCGTCTGCCGCATCCGGTGTAGCACCGCGGGCGGACGGGTTGCGCTGACGGCGATGCGGATGGTGTCGGTGACGCCGGCACGCGCGGCGTCGGCGGTCACGGTGTCGCTGCGGTAGACGATGTTTCCGCGGGCCGGCAACGACACCGCCGCGTCGGTGATTTCGCGCTGGCCGTTGCTGGAGCGCTGCCACAACGCGATGTGCACCGCCCAGTCGTCGCGGCCCGGGGTCGAGAATTCCCGGGTGCCGTCCAGCGGGTCGATGATCCACACGCGGTCGTGGTTCAGCCGGGACAGGTCGTCGTACGCCTCCTCGCTGAGCACGGCATCGTCGGGTCGCTCCTCGCGCAGGCGCCGCAGGATCAGGGCGTTCGCCAGGCTGTCGCCCGCATCGCCCAGCGCCCAGGGATATCCGAAGCCGAGTTCGTCGCGGACCTTCAGCAGCAACTCCCCCGCGTCTGCGGCGAGATCGGCGGCCAACGCGGCATCGGTTATCCCGTCGGCGGTCGTCTCGTCGTCGGCGGGGCTCACTGCTTCAGTATCGCCGACGCCGAACGGCGGCCTGCACCGATAGCCGCGACCCAACTGCGATCACCGCTAGAAAGCCGGCCACGGGATGGGGCGATGCCGATTCGGTCCGGGCATCACCGGATTGTCCAGCAGCGCGTGCGCGCGACCGCGCAGCGCGGCGATCTCGGCCCGGGTGATCTGCTCGGCCAGTTCGTCGCCGAACTGGCCGTCGATCGCGTCGATGAGGCCGGCGACGGCCTTGCACGTGTGATCGTCGATCGGCTTTCCGGCCCATCCCCACAGCACCGTGCGCAGCTTGTCCTCGACATGCAGGCACACCCCGTGGTCGACCCCGAAGATGTGCCCGTCGAGGTCACGCAACACGTGGCCGCCCTTGCGGTCGGCGTTGTTGATCAGCACGTCGAATACCGCCATCCGCCATAGGCGAATGTCGTCGGCGTGCATCAGGACGACCTCGTCGCCGGCGTAGTCGAGGGCGCGCAACACCGGCAGGTAGCCCGGCTGCCTGGTGCCGGCCGGAAACAGGTCGACCAGATCCGGCCCCGGCCGCGGCTCGGTGTCCACCGCGTCGCCGGGTTGCTGCACCCACCGCTGCAACATGCCCGGCCCCGCCGGCCCGTGCCGAATGATCGTGTAGGGCACGATATTCCAGCCCAGCTTCGCGGAGACCAGATAGGCGGCCCGTTCGCGGCCGGCCAACGTCCCGTCCGGGAAATCCCACAGCGGCGCCTCCCCGGCCACCGGCTTGTAGACGCAGTGCACGCTGGACTCGCCAAGCGTCGATTCGCACAGGAAGGTGCCGTTGCTGGCGGAGCGGATCCGTCCGATGACCGTCAGCTCGCCGTCGCGTAACACCTCACGGTCGTCAGACCTCGGGGTCATCGTCAGGCCCGAGCAGCGCACTGCGCCGATATCCGTTGGCGCGCGCGCAGATATGGCCCTCCGGGTCCAACGGTTCGTCGCACAGGGGACACGGCGGACGTCCCGCGGAGATGACGCGATTGGAGCGGGTGGCGAATTGGCGCGCCGACTCCGGCGTCAAGAACACCCGCACCGCGTCGGGCCCCTCGTCGGTGTCGTCGAGCACCACCGACGCGTCGAACTCGGCGTCGGTGACCGCCAGCAACTCGACCACCACCGTCTGGGCCTCCGAATCCCAACCCAGGCCCATGGTTCCGACCCGGAACTCGGCGTCCACCGGGGTGACCAACGGATCGAGGTCCTCGATCTCGGCGGGCTCCGGCGGAACGGGCGTGCCGAACCGGCGATTCACCTCGAGCAGCAGCGCACCGATCCGTTCGGAGAGCACCGCCACCTGCTGCTTCTCCAATATCACCGACACCACCCGGGCGTCGTGCACGGCCTGGATGTAGAACGTTCGATTCCCGGGCTGGCCGACGGTCCCGGCCACGAAGCGGTCGGGTGTGCGGAAGACATGAATTGCGCGGGCCATGGCACTTCCCAAAATACCGGCTGTTGCCACCGCCGTGCGATCCGATGGAGGTAGCCGCCGAATTAATCCGTGGAACCGCCGACCACCGCGTCGCTCGTCGGTACCGCGGCGGCCGATTCCTGCGGCTCTCCGTTGGAGGTGGGGTCGGCCTCGCCCTTCGCCTGTTCTTTGGCCTCGTCTTTCGCCTCTTCTTTCGCGGGGGGGCCGGCCCGCAGGGCGGCCGACAGGCGTGCACCGGTGTGGTTGACGTGCAACACAAACGGACGCAGCTCGGTGTACCGGATCACACTCACCGACGCCGGGTCCGCGGTGACGCGCTGGAAGCCGTCCAAGTGCATGCCGTACGCATCCGCGATGACCGCCTTGATGACATCACCGTGAGTGCAAGCGACCCACAGCACATCGCCGCCGTGCTCGGCGGCCAGTCGGCGATCGTGCTCGCGCACGGCGAACACCGCGCGCGCCTGGACCTGAGCCAGGCCCTCACCGCCGGGGAATATCGCCGCGCTGGGGTGAGCCTGAACGACCTTCCACAACGGCTCGCTGACCAAGTCGCCGATCTTGCGACCCGTCCATTCCCCGTAGTCCACCTCGGCGAGCTGATCGTCGACGAGCGGTGTCAGGCAGAGCGCGTCGGCCAACGGCTCGAGCGTGCGGCGGCAGCGCAGCAGCGGCGAACTGACCAACGCCCGAATCGGCAGATCGCCGATCCGATCGATCAGGCCGTCGGCTTGTTCGCGGCCCTTGTCGTCGAGGTCGACGCCCTCGGAGCGACCGGCGAGAACGCCCGCCGTGTTCGAACTCGAGCGGCCGTGCCGTAACAGGATGACGGTCATATCGACCACGACGGTACCCGGTGGACGGGTCCGTGATGACTAGTGCGAAACCGGTACCGCGTGCGCCACGGAGTCCCGCACCGCGGCGCTGAGACTGCGCTCGTCGGTGAGATCGAGCTCGATCACGCTGCGGACCGCCCTCGCAACGACCTCGTCGGCCTGTGGAACGGGCCCGGACAGGCGCGGTCGGTAAATCTCGACGACCAGGGAGCGGTTCTCGATGTGGAACGAAAAACTCCGCCCATCACCGACTTGTCCATATCCGCTTGCGGCAATCCCTGTCGACATGTCCTCGACAGCAAACCCACTATGCGTCATATGACGGTCAGCGGTGACGGCCATGAGCTGACCATACCTCGCCGGTAAGGTCGGATGAAGGCGGCAGGCCCCGGCGGACGCGAGACGGTCTCCTAAAATTTGAGTTCCGCCGTCACACCCCGAGGGAAAAAGTTGCCGTCACGACAATCACGTCACAAGCTGGCAGCTCGGGGCGGTGCGTTGGGTCTGGCGGCTTTGCTGGGAGCTGCCGTGGGATGTTCATCGAATCCGCTCGACACCGCGCTGCGCACCATCGAACCGGCGCGTGCGGCGGTGTCGCCGCCCTCCTCGCAGCGGCCGGCCGGGGCGGTGCGGCCGCTGGCCGGTCACGCCGCGGCGGCGGCCTTCGATGGCGGCACTCATCAGCTGGTGGCCTTGACGCCGGGCGCCGACCCGGCCGCCCCCGCCAGCGTCACGGTCTTCGCCCACGAGCAGGTCACGCCCCGCGTCGTCGAACTCCCGGGACCGGCGACCGCCTTGGCCGATGACGGCCACGGAACCGCCTACCTGTCCGCCCGCGGCGGCTACTACACGGTGGACCTGGCCACCGGTCGCGCGGCGCAGGTGGCCGTCGCCGCCGCTCCCCAGACCGAATTCACCGCGGTGGCCCAGCGGGCCGACGGCAGGCTGGTGCTGGGCAGCGCCGACGGCGCCGTCTACACCCTTACTTCTCCGACACCGGCCTCCCCGGTGCCCGGCGCAGTGACCAGCGCGGCCGTCGCCAACAAGACCAAGATCTTCGCGCGCGTCGATTGGCTTGCCACACAAGGGAATACGACGGTGGTGCTGGACCGTGGGCAGACTTCGGTGACGACGATCGACGCCGATGGCCACGCCCAGCAGGCGCTGCGCGCGGGCCGGGGCGCCACCACCATGGCCGCCGATCAGGCGGGTCGGGTGCTGGTCGCCGATACCCGCGGTGGCCAGCTGCTGGTGTACGGCGTCGATCCCCTGATCCTGCGTCAGGCCTACCCGGTACCGCAGGCGCCATACGGCCTGGCCGGCTCGCGCGCGTTAGCCTGGGTTTCGCAGACCGTTTCCAATATCGTCATTGGTTACGATCTGTCCACCGGAATTCCCGTCGAAAAGGTGCGTTACCCGACCGTGCAGCAACCGAACTCGCTGGCCTTCGACGAGGCGTCAGACACCCTGTACGTGGTGTCGGGTTCGGGTGCGGGAGTTCAGGTCATCGAGCACGCGGCGGGCAAGCGTTGACCGCGGCGCGGCGCAGCCGCCTGCCCGCGGGTTGGGACACCGAGATGTCCGATGAATACGAATGGGCGCCGCTGCGCCTGCCGCCGGACGTGACGCGGGTCAGCGCGTCCACCCGGTTGTCCATCGAGGCCGAATACCGCGGCTGGGAGCTGACTAGGGTGCGGCTCTACACCGACGGCAGCAGACGAGTTCTGTTGCGCCGCAAGAAGTCCCGTTTGGACAGCGCGGGCTCCGAGGGGCGACGGCCCGACCAGCCGGAACTGTGACACCCGCCCGGCCGCGCGAGGGCGAACACCGGATGTACGGCCTGCTGCGACGGCTGCTTTTCGTCATCCCGCCCGAACGAATTCACACGCTGGTGTTCGCTCTGCTGCGCGCCGTCACCGCGGCCGGGTGGACGCGGCGGGTGCTGCACCGGCTACTAGCCCCGACCGATCCGGCGCTGGCCAGCACGGTGTTCGGGGTGCGCTTCCCCGCGCCGCTGGGGCTGGCGGCCGGCTTCGACAAGGACGGTTTGGGGTTGCTCACCTGGGGTGCGCTGGGTTTCGGACATGCCGAGGTTGGGACGGTCACCGCGAACCCGCAACCCGGGAATCCCGCCCCGCGGATGTTTCGGCTGCCGGCCGACCGGGCCCTGCTGAACCGGATGGGCTTCAACAATCTCGGTGCGGGCGCGCTGGCGATGCGGCTTTCGCGGCAGCGGCCCGAGGTGCCGATCGGGGTCAACATCGGCAAGACGAAGGCGACGCCGGCCGAGCAGGCCGTCGACGATTACCGGGCGAGCGCCCGGCTGGTCGGCCCGTTGGCGTCCTATCTCGTGGTCAATGTCAGCTCGCCGAACACGCCCGGGCTGCGTGATCTGCAGGCGGTCGAGTCGCTGCGACCAATCCTGTCGGCCGTGCTGGCCGAGACGTCCACGCCGGTGCTGGTGAAGATCGCGCCGGACCTTTCCGATTCCGACGTGGACGACATCGCGGACCTGGCAGTCGAACTCGGCCTGGCCGGCATCGTCGCCACCAACACCACGGTGTCGCGGCGCGGGTTGACCACACCGGGCGTGGACGAGCTGGGCCCGGGCGGCATCTCCGGGCCGCCGGTGGCACGCCGCGCCGTCGAGGTGCTGCGCCGGCTGTACAGCCGTGTCGGCGACCGCCTGGTGCTGATCAGCGTCGGGGGCATCGAGACCGCGGATGATGCCTGGGAGCGGATCACCGCGGGAGCATCGCTGCTGCAGGGTTATACGGGCTTCATCTACGGAGGAGGCTTGTGGGCCAAGCGGATTCACGAGGGCATTGCGCTGCGACTGCACGACGGCGGCTTCGCCTCGCTCGGCGATGCCGTCGGCTCGGCGGCACGCACACCGGATTGAGTCAAGCCGAGCTTGACTCCTGGTTAGGCTGACAACAGTTCGGCATGAGGAGCGGCTGGTGATCACGTTGGACCGCCTGGTGAATGTGCTGGGTGGTTATGGAGTCCGGTTGCGTTGGTCGTCGGTGCCCAGGTCGGCTGAGCTGCGCAGCGTGGTGATCCACGAAGCCGCGCCGGATCGTGTGGTGGTGGGCGATGTACTGCTGGCCGTCGGTGCCGGCTCGTTTCGCGAAGCGGTGCAGTGGGCAGCTTCAGCGCGTGCTGTCGTGGTGTTGGTACGCGACGGTGACGAGCCGATCGCGATCGACGGTGATGCCGACGCCGAGGTCGGCGCGGTGATGGTGGTCGACGAGACCGTCACCTGGAGCGAGGTGGCTACGGTCGTCTACGGACTGGTGCTGGAGGGTCGCGAGACTGAATCCGGTCGTGGCCCAACGGATCTCTTCGCACTGGCCGACAGCCTGGCGGACGCTATCGGCAGTTCAGTCGTCATCCACGATCGGCTGTTGCGCGTGCTGGCGTATTCGAAACTGCAGCAACATGCCGACCCGGCGCGGGTGCAGACGATCCTGGAGCGACAGACACCGGAGCAGCTGCGCGCATTGTTCGATGCGCGGGGCGTATTCGCACACCTGCGGGTCTCCGACGAGCCGCTGTTTGTCCCCGAGGACGCCGAGCACGGCTTGATCGGGCGCATGGTGGTGGCCGTGCGCTCCGGGGGCGAGTTGATCGGATCGGTTTGGGTGGCGTGTTCGGCGCCGCTGGACGGGGCGGCGCGCACCGCCTTGGCCGATGGGGCGCACACGGTGGCACTGCATCTTCTACGCTCGCGAGCCAGCGCGGATTTGGAGCGCCAAGTCGAATCGGAACTGGTGATTCGGTTGCTCGAGGGAACGGCCGATGCCGCCATGGTCGCGAGCAGGCTGGGTCTGCCGCACGAAGGGTTGAGGGTTATTGCGCTGCAGGCGTTTATCGGCGATGAACGCGATGCCGCTCTGTTGTTGGCGTTCGAGCGTGCCACGACGGGGTTTGGCTGGTCACGGCCGGGGCGCAGCGCCTTGGCGGGCAATATCGTCTACACGCTGCTTCCCGGCGCGCAGGCGGCGACGGCGCGGCGCTGGGTAACCGGCCTACGGGCGGCCCTCCCCGAACAGGTGACGGTGCTGGCCGGCATCAGTGGCGCCGCTGAGGTGACCGAGCTCGCCGCCGCACGCCGGGAAGCCGAGGAATGTCTTGCGCTGCAAGAGAATTCCCCAGGGGTCATGCCTCCGGTCTATGACGAGTCATGGGCTGACATTCTGTTGCAGCGGTTGCGCACGGCGGCGCGCTCAGGCCGGTCACCGTCGCGTGGGCCGGTGGCCGAGCTAGGCCGTCATGACCGCGCCAACGGGACCGATTACGTGGCCACGCTGCGCGCATGGCTGGAGGCCCAGGGCGATCCGGCCGAAGCCGGTGACCGGCTGGGAGTGCACGAGAACACCGTGCGTTACCGGCTGCGCAAGATGGCCGAGATCACCAATCTGCCGTTGGATGATGCCAGAAAGCGGCTGGCGATGATGATAGAACTCGCCACTGACATCTGACCGCTGTCGCAATTCGACAAAGCGGGACAGCGTCGTTGTCTGGCTGTGGCAAAGCCTGGGGCGGCTATCCGCACCATCATGAAGGTTGCCGGCAGATTCCAGTGACGGCTGGTATCCCCCCGGCCGCGCGAGACCTGTGAGCCATGCCGACTTCCGATAGGAATTGTTCGTTGTCAACCTCAGACCCGTATCATCAGCCGATCGCCGACCGGCGACCTGATGATGACGCCGCGATGGAGACCTTCACCGTGCCGCTGCCGCGGAGGCTGTTCGCGCGTCTGTTCGGCCGTAACCCGCTGATACGCACCACCGACCGGGTGGAGGCGCTGATTGTGGTGTTAGCCGTCGCGGTGTCGCTGATCGCCGTGCCCTTCAGTGCCGCGGTGGGCACCGCGGTCCATGATTCTCGTAGCCGTCTCTACGCCGAGCAGGCCCGAACTCGCCACCCGGTGACCGCGATTGTCACCGGGGACAGCCACCCTCGCCGCAGCCTCGAGAGCCCAACAGTGACGGTCACTGCCCGATGGTTTGCCGCGGGGGCCGAACGCACCGGTGACGTCACCGCGCCGCTGAAGGCCAAGATTGGCGACGCTATTGAAATTTGGGTCGATGACGAGGGCCTGCCGGTGGCCCGACCGCTGAACACCGCCCGCGACGAGGCGGTCGCCTTTGCAGTGGCGACCTGGTGGGCGGTGAGCCTCTTGACAGTGGCCTTAGTCGTGCGTGCACGCATCACCCTTGACCGCCTCCGCTACGACCGATGGCAGCAGAGCTTCGACCGCCTCATCGAGCGGCGATAAGCGGCGCCCGCCCGTTGATTCCGGCAGCCTCGACAGCGGCGTTGTCGAGGTGTGACAACGCATCGAACCGCCTTTGTCGGTTTCCGGCAAACACGGTCGAGTCGCCGCAGGCCACCATGGAATTAACCACCTGGAATTAACCACCATGGAATTAACGACTGCAAGGGAAAAACACTCAACCGCAACGGATTTTCGCCCGCCGTGGGCGTCCGAGTCGTCAGCGGCGGCTGCCTCCTTCGGCCCGCCTCTGACGACGCTCCCCCGAGAAAAGGAAGGACACGACTCAAAATTGACCGGTATCAAATCCATGGGCATGACCCGACACCAGTACACGCGCCTGCGGAACACACTCAACGCGTTGCGGTCGGAGCTGATCGTTGAAGTCCCTGACGACATGATGGATTTCGACGCGAAACGCTCAGCGCTACAACGACGTATCCGCGAGATCGAGAACCTGTTGGCGCGGGCGGTCGTTAGCGATCCCACCGCGGGCCCCGTCGCCGAACCGGGCATGGTTTTGACCATCCGCTACGACGTCACCGGTGAGACCGAAAGGTTCCTGCTGGGCAGACGCGGCAGCGAGGGCGCCGACATCAAGGTGTACTCGATGGCGTCGCCGTTGGGCCGCGCAATAGCCGGCGCGCGGCCGGGCGACCAACGCATCTACTCGATTCCCGGTGAGTCGGGGCGACCGGTGACGCTGCTCGAGGCCGTGCCGTATGAAATGCATCTGGCGAAAGTCCCGCGGTCGCGGACAGCCCACTGCGTCACAGCGGCGCAAGTACCTCAGCGAGTGTCCCGGAGACCAGCCACGATGGCTTGAGGAGAGCAATGAACATGCCCAGCACACAACCGGTCTGGATTTCGCCGCGCGGCTACGAACGGCTACAGAGCGAATTGGCCATCGCCGTCCAACACGCGTGGCAGGCCCGTAGCTTGCATACGCCGGTGGCCACTCGGCCATTGTCGACCGCCCCGCTCGGTCACGGGTGATTACATGATCTTCGAAGTAATCGACCCGGTGACCATCATGTTTTTGTTGCTGGCGGGTTTGGGCCTAGTCATGGCCGTCGCGTATGGGCGCATGTGAGTCGGCGCCTTACGCTGCACCCATTGCATCGTCGGCTTCGCCGTCTTCCTCCTCGCGCAACAGATCCTCGGGATGATGGAAGGTGTTGGTTCGCGGTTGCCCGCGATCGAGATGCGGCGGCGGTATCCATTCGGTATCGCCATCAGCGCGTTGTCGGGTGGTCCAGCCCTTCTCGAGCAGCCGGTGGTGGGGCCCGCAGGCCATGGCGAGTTGGTCGATGTCGGTGCGGTACGTCCTGGCCCAATCTTCGACATGGTGAATCTCGCATTTATAGCCGGAGACGTCGCAGCCGGGATGCGTACAGCCACGGTCCTTGGCGTACAGAACAATTCGTTGCCCCGGCGACGCGAGGCGCTTGGTGTGATACAGCGCTAACGCCTTGCCCTTGTCGAAGATCGCCAGATAGTGATGTGCGTGGCGGGCCAGCCGGATGACGTCCGATATCGGCAGGATGGTGCCGCCACCCGTCAAACCCTTTCCGGCCGCGGCTTCGAGGTCGGCGAGGGTGGTGGTCACGATGATGCTGGCCGGTAAGCCGTTGTGCTGACCGAGGTTTCCGCTGGCGAGGACGGCGCGTAGGGCGGCGTTGAGGCCGTCGTGGTTGCGCTGCCCGGTGCTGCGGGTGTCGCCCTGCACCGCCGCCTCCGACGGGGCCCCGTCCACTATCGGCGTCTCGTCGTCGGGGTTGCACATGCCGGGCGCGGCCAGCTTGGCCAGCACCGCCTCCCAGCTGGCGCGTGCCTCCGGCGTCAGCCATCCACTCAGGCGCGACATGCCGTCGGCCTGCTGATTGCCGAGCACCACACCCCGCATCCGGGCCCGGTCTTCGTCGGTGTAGCTGCCGTCGGGGTTGAGGCAATCCATCAGGCGCCGGGCGAGTTTGGCGAGCTGATCGGGGCGGAATTCTGTGGCCTTGACCGCCAGCTGCTTTTCGGCGTGCACACAGGTCTCGAGGTCGACGGACTCGGGCAACTGGTGGAAGAACCGCCGGATCACCGACACGTGGTCGGCACCGATTGCCCCGTCGCGCTGGGCGGCCGCGGTCGCGGGCAACACCGGCGCCAACGGCTCGCCGGTCAGCGCCCGGCGCGGACCCAGATCCGCCGCCTCGGCGATCCGCCGTCCGGCCTCGGCGCGAGTGATATGCAGCCGATCGGCCAACGCCCAGGACAGCTTGCCGCCGAACTCCGCTGAATCCCCTTGCTCACCAAGCTGATTGATGAGCTGATGGGTAGGCGCTTGAAGTTTGCGTGTCTCGCACTCGAGTGTCTCCAGCAGCTGCAACCGCTCCGGGTTGGTCAGCGCCTCATACGAATGCTCACGGAAGCGAGAGACGATGGCGCGCAGAGCGTCTACGTCGTCCTGGATGTCGTCGCGGTCGGTCAAAGCCATCTGCGCCGCCCACTCGGCTGCGCGAACGGACTCCACAGCTCATAGGTGAGTGCATCCAGCCGGCCGACCACAAACACGTACTTTTCCAGCGCGTCAACGAACTCGGCGGGACTCAGCGACTCCCAGGAAAGCGCCTGGAAGCGGGAGAGGGCAGCGCTCAAGGCGTCAACGTCAGCTCGAATCGCTGTCCAATTTCTCGAACGCATGTTCGAATGATACGTCCGCCCGCCGACAGAATCCGCTCAGATGAGAACACCGGGACGAAAGTGGCGCAAGTGATTTCAGCGGAAGGCGGCCGGGGCGCCTCTTCGAGCGGGCACCCCCGCTTCGGGCGGGAGCGCCGGGAACCCGGGCCGCGGACCGAAGCCCCTGCCCTACTTCTGTTCGTAGGTGCCGTGGATGACCGCACGAGCGATCGCGTGCTGGAACAAGTTGAAGCCGAGAAAGGCGGGGCTCGCGTCCTCTGGCAGATCCAGCTTGTCGGTGTCCACGGCGTGCACGGCGATGTAGTACCGGTGCGGGCCGTGGCCCGCCGGCGGCGCGGCCCCGATGTAGCGGCGCTGCCCGGCGTCGTTCACCAGCGTCAGCGCATCGCCGGGCAGGTTGCTGCCATCGCCGGCGCCCGCGGGCAACTCGGTGACGTCGGCCGGCAGGTTGGCCACCGCCCAGTGCCAGAACCCAGAGGCCGTCGGGGCGTCGGGGTCATAGACGGTGACGGCGAAACTGCGGGTCTGGTCCGGGAATCCCGACCAGCTCAGCTGGGGGCTGACGTCTTCGCCGCCCGCACCCATGATTCCGCTGACTTGCGCTTTAGCCAGCGGCTGGCCGTCGCCAACCGATTGCGAGGTCAACGTGAAGGTCGGCAGCTCCGGCAACGATGCGTACGGGTCGGGAGCAGTGCTCATGGTGGTCCTCTCGTGTGATCGGCTTGGTGATCTAGCAGTGGGTCAGGAAGTGGGCCAGCACGTCGGTGCCGAACCGCAGCGCATCGATGGGTACCCGCTCATCGACACCGTGGAACAGCGCGGTGAAATCGAGATCCGGCGGCAACCGCAGCGGGCTGAACCCGAAACAGCGAATACCTAAGCGCGCGAACGATTTCGCATCGGTACCGCCGGAAAGCATATACGGCACGGTACGGGCGCCCGGGTCATGCGCCAGCACAGCCTCGTTCATGGCGTCGACCAGGTCGCCGTCGAAGCTGGTCTCATACGACGAGAAATCCTTGATCCACTCGCGCGTCACGTCGGGGCCCAGCAGCTCGTCGATCTCGGCCTCGAACGCCTCCTTGCGGCCCGGCAGGATGCGGCAGTCCACCACCGCCTCAGCGATCGCCGGTACGACGTTGGCCTTGTATCCGGCCTTGAGCATGGTCGGGTTCGCGGTGTCGTGCAGCACCGCCTTGAGCATGCGGGCCATCGGGCCCAGCTTTTCGATCATTCCGCGCAGGTCGCCCGATTCGGTGTCGAAGGTCAGCCCGGTCTCCTCGCTGACGGCGGCGAGGAACTGCGCAACGGTGTCGGTCACCACGAGCGGAAACTGGTGGCGGCCCAATCGGGCGACGGCCTCGGCGACGGCGGTCACCGCGTTCTGGTCGTGGACCATCGAGCCGTGTCCGGCCGGACCCCGGGCGATGAGCTTCATCCAGGACAGCCCCTTTTCTGCTGTCTCGATCAGGTAGAGCCGGCGTTCTCCCCCGTCGCGGCGGGGCACGGTCAGCGAGAACCCGCCCACCTCGCCGATCGCCTCGGTGACGCCGGTGAACAGATCCGGCCGGTGATCGACGAGCCACTGTGCCCCGTAGGTGCCGCCGTGCTCTTCGTCGGCGATGAACGCGAAGACCAGGTCGCGGGGCGGCACGATGCCCGCCCGCTTCAAGTGGCGGGCCACCACGATCATCATGCCGACCATGTCCTTCATGTCGACCGCGCCGCGACCCCAGACGAAGCCGTCTTTGATCGCGCCGGAGAACGGGTGCACGCTCCATTCGGTGGGCTCGGCCGGGACCACGTCGAGATGCCCGTGGATCAGCAACGCGCCGCGCGAGCTGTCGGCGCCGGGCAGGCGGACGAATACATTGCCTCGGCCCGGCGCGCCGGACTCGGCATACTGCGGCGCGTAACCGACCTCGGCGAGCTGCTCGGCGATCCATTGCGCGCAATCTGCCTCGCCCTTGGTCGTTTCCGGTTCGCCGGTGTTGGTGGTGTCGAACCGGATCAACTTGCTGACAACCTCGACCACGTCGTCGCTCGGGTTGGTTGGCGCCTCGGTCGCCCCGCTCTGGATGGTCACAACCACCTTTCCTACCATTGCCGCGACTCGGCGGCGTGCTGCCCGATCATCGCGCCGTCTCGGGGAGCTGGGTTGGGCTCGCGGCGCGCGATCCGATAGCCTTAGCTGCCAACCCATGCTGGTTTGGCCTTGTCCGAGTGGCGGAATGGCAGACGCGCTAGCTTGAGGTGCTAGTGCCCTACTAATGGGCGTGGGGGTTCAAGTCCCCCCTCGGACACACTGTGATGTCGCGAGACATCGAGGACAGATGTCTCGCGACATAGTGAACACCCTCAGTTGTTGGCTGGGGGTGTTTTCTGTTGTTGGGGTTGGTAGTCGCTGTTGGTGTCGAGGGTGAGTTGGCGGATGAGTTGGCCGCCGGGGGTGGCGATGATGCGGATGTTGAGGTCGGCGATGAGCATGAGCACGGGGGTGTTGGCCCAGCGGTGGCCGATGCCGATGTGGTGGAGGCGTCCGGCGTGGCGCAGGGTGAGCTTGCCGTAGCTGTCGACGCGGTCGGTGCGCACTCGCCAGTGGATGCCAGCGGGGGTGGTGGCGGGCCCGGCGGGGGGTCGGGCGCAGTAGGCGTCGTGTGGGGTGCGGCGACCGCAGGAGCGGTGGGGGCGCACGGTGTTGTAGTACTCGGTGAAGGTGTCTAGCTGTGCTTGTAGGTCGGTGATACTGGCCGCTGGGGAGCTGTCCTCTATGTCGGGAGACATCCGTCCTCTATGTCAATGAATCACAGACCCCCTCGGACACACGACTGAGGCGAGGGAAATGAACGCTCGCGTTCATTTCCGAGCCGATGGAGCGTGTTGAGCGGCAAAGCCGCGAGCACACACGATTGAGGCGAACGGAATGAATGCTCGCGTTCATTTCCGAGCCGATGGAGCGTGTTGAGCGGCGAAGCCGCGATTACACCCGGTAACTCACTGCCGAAGACGCCGCTTCGGTGGCGGGTAGACGCCCCTGGCGATCGTCGCCGACAGCCACCCGATCGCCCAGCCGCCGCACACCAGCAGGAACGTATGCCGGCTGGCGGCGTCGCCCGTCGTCGAAACCACCGCCAAGATGACCGCCCAGACGATCGCGCACGCGATGCTGTAGGCCGTGTAGGTGCCGTAACGCCGTCTCATCTCGCGGATCCTCTCGGTCGTGCCTGAGCCTGCAGCCAACCCGAACTCTGCCACCGCGCTCGGCCCGACGCACGTAGCCTGGAAAGAGGCTTAGCAGCCGGGAGCGTAAACGAATGAACCCATCGAGTCGTTTTGTCCGGCGGACATCACCGAAGACGTTCGTCGACCGACGCGAGGCCGGCCGCGAACTGGCGCGGTGGTTGGCCGCGTATCGCGGCCGGGGCGATGTGCAGGTATTCGGGCTGGCCCGTGGCGGCGTGCCGGTTGCCTGGGAGATCGCGACCGCCCTGGAGGCGCCGCTCGACGTTTTCCTGGTCCGCAAGCTCGGGGTGCCGCAGTGGTCGGAACTGGCGATGGGCGCTTTGGCCAGCGGTGGTGGCGTGGTGATGAACCGGGACGTGGTGGCCAGCCTGCATGTCACCGACGAGCAGGTGCGCGAGGTGATCGACAGTGAGACGGCGGAGCTGCTCCGGCGCGAGCACGCCTACCGGGGTGGTCGCCCGATCGCCGACTTGCGCGACCGGATTGTCATCCTGGTCGACGACGGAATCGCAACGGGCGCAAGCATGCTCGCCGCCGTACGCGCCGTCCGAGCCGCCGGTCCGAAATCCATCGTGGTCGCCGTCCCGGTGGGACCGGAGTCGACCTGCCGCGAGCTCCTACGAGAGGCCGACGACGTGGTGTGCGCGACCACACCGCCGGGATTCGAAGCCGTCGGGCAGGTCTACGACGACTTTCATCAGATCAGCGACGACGAGGTCCGCCAACTGCTCGCCACGCCGACTTGCTGAGCGCCGAACCGCCAAAAAACAGGAGTTACTTGGCGGGCTCGTCGCCGCGGCCCTCGGCCGCGACAGTGGACTCCTCGGTCTGCGCGGTTTCCGCGGTGGTCGCCGGTTCGCCCGCGGCCGGGGCTTCCTCGGGGTAGTCGACGTAGTCGTCCTCGTGGGCTTCGTCGGCAGCTGGGGTTTCGTCGCCTGCCACGTCAGGCCGCTGGCGCTCGCGCAGGGCGTCGAGGATCAACAACACCACACCCACCACGCTCGCGGCGATGCACACCCACGCCACCAGCTCGTTGCTGGTGACGACCGCGAACACCAACGCGACGAGCCCGATAAGCGCCAATACCAGCGCAATGATGAGCATCAGTCATCCTCCAAGCGACGAGTGGGACCGCGGTTTCATGACCAAGTGTGCCAACCCCGAAGCTCGGCGAGTGACCGGCACGTCCGAAAGGCTAGTTGCTGCCCCGGTTGAACTGGTCGAAGCTGCCCGCATCCGCGCTGGAGTCCACGGGCGCGGCGGACCCACGCTGACCGAGCTCCTCCAGCTGAGACTCCAGGTAGGTCTTGAGCCGGGTGCGGTATTCGCGCTCGAAGGTACGGAGCTGCTCGAGGCGGCCTTCCAGCACGGTGCGCTGCTGGTTGATGGTGCCCATGATCTCGGAGTGCTTGCGTTCGGCGTCTGCCTGCAGGGCGTCGGCCTTCTCCTGGGCCTGGCGCAACTGGGTCTCGGAGCGGGTCTGCGCGTCGGCGAGCATGGCGTCGGCGCGCTGCCGGGCCTCGGCGACCGTGGTCTCGGCGGTGCTGCGCGCCTCGCTGAGGATCTGGTCGGCGTTGGCGCGGGCGTCGGACAGCATCTTCTCCGACTCGGTCCTGGCCGTGGTGGTCAAGCGGTCGGCGGTGTCCTGCGCCAGCGTCAACACCCGAGCGGCCTTCATGGCCTGCTCCTCGTTGTTGGCCGCGGCGGCCCCCGCGGCCGGCGTTGCGGCCGGCGTCGGCTTGACCGGCTCGGGCTCGGGCTCGCGGACGGGAATCGCCTGGGTGGGCGCGGCCGCTGCGGCCGGGGTGGCCGAGCCACCACCGGAGGACAGCTCGTGGTCCAGTTCCTCGATCCGCTGGCGCAGATCGCTGTTCTCTTCGATGAGCCGCGTCAGCTCGGCTTCCACCAGATCGAGGAAGGCGTCTACCTCGTCTTCGTTATAGCCCCGCTTGCCGATCGGTGGCTTACTGAACGCCACATTGTGGACGTCGGCTGGTGTAAGCGGCATTGTTTCGTCCCCTCAAGTTCCTTCTCGAACGTTCTGGAAAGTGTAGAACGCAGTGGTAGCCGTAGTGCAACTGCCGTCCATCCTGTCACACCAGGCGCGACCGTTGCCGATTAGCCCAATAAATAAGGACCAATTTCAAACTTTGAAGGCAATAAAATCCGAAACCTTAGAATTTTTAAATCGCGGGTACCAAACCGACGCTAAAGCGTGGCCGAACCGTCTCCGGGACGGAATGGGTCACACCATCGGGCCCCATGGGGAGCTAAGCCGCCGCGCCGAACGCCAGCTGCATCCCGATGAACGCGACGAGTAACAGCACCATGATCGAGAGGTCGAAGCGGACCGCTCCGATGGTGAGTTGCGGGATCAGCCTGCGGAGCAGTTTCACCGGCGGATCCGTGATCGACAAGATGATCTCCAGCACCACGACGGTGATCCCCGTCGGATGCCAGTCCCGGCTGAACGAGCGGATGAACTCAACCACGACCCGAGCGATGAGCAGCAGCCAGAAAATGAATAGCGCAAACCCAAGGATCTGAAAGAACAACACCAACTGAAGTGCCCCGACCTTACCCGTGAGAAGCCAAGCGCCGCCGACCAGCGCGGCGCCTGCCAGCGTACCGACTCCGGGCGAGGGGCCTCATCTCACGTGGGCACTTCCGGCCGTCGAGGATCCGAGCTCCCGCTGTGCAGCGGGCGGCCGATGTGGCTATTGGTAAGCGTAGAAACCGGTTTCGGCGATTCGGCGGCGCTCCTCCGGGGACACGTCGACGTCGGCGGGCGACAACAGGAACACCTTGGTCGCGACCTTGTCGAAGGATCCGCGCAGCGCGAAGGCCAGGCCGGCCGCGAAGTCGACGAGGCGCTTTGCGTCGGCGTTGTCCATCGACACCAGGTCCATGATCACCGGGGTGCCGTCGCGGAAGCGCTCACCGATGGTGCGCGCCTCGCTGTAGTCCTTGGGCCGCAGCGTGGTGATCTTCGAGAGCGGATGGCCCTCTTCGAACATCATCGCCATCCGGCGGGGGTCCATCGCCAACGCGCCTCGGGTGGAGTTGCGCAACCACGACCCGAAGCGCGGGCCGCCCCGCTCGCCCCGGTCGAACTCGCGGGGGTGGACGGCGCCGTAGCGGGGCTCGTCCCCGTAGCCGCCGCGGTAACCGGCGGGCGGCGGGTAGTCGGCGGGCTCGCGGCGCGGATCGTCGTAGTCGTCTTGCTCGTAGCGACCGTATCCGTCGTCAAATCGCGGCCGGGGAAAACCACGGGACGGAGCGTGGTCGTCGTAATACTCGTCCTCGTAGTCGTCCATTGGGGCCATACCGAAATAGGCCTTGACTTTGTGCAGTGTGCTCATTGCGTTGACCCTTCTAGCCCCTGGGAGTACTGGTGTCAGTGATAAAGCTGTTACTACAGTGACTACTTACGGTGACGGTAACCGCCGCGGGCCCAATAGCGCGGTACCGACACGCACACACGTCGAACCGTGTTTCACGGCAATTTCGAAGTCGTTGGACATGCCCGCGGACAACCCGACCGCGTCGCGATGCGACTCGAGAACCCGGCGATGCTCCGATTGCAGCCGGTCAAAGGCCTCGTCGGGGTCCGAGTCCAGCGGCGGGATCCCCATCAGCCCGACCAGGTCCAGGTTCTTGGAGTCCTC
The DNA here is from genome assembly GCF_059813315.1 of Mycobacterium sp. NGS11. NCBI lineage: Bacteria > Bacillati > Actinomycetota > Actinomycetes > Mycobacteriales > Mycobacteriaceae > Mycobacterium > Mycobacterium sp. NGS11. The sequence continues at coordinate 3,745 of NZ_JCALEJ010000003.1, read as the reverse complement.
GACCTGATCGCACACCTGATCAACGGCGCCCGGCCGCGATATGTCGACGCCGCCACGGGACTCGTCGCCGTCGAGGCTGACCTGGACGTAGATCCGCATCGGGGCGGTGCGGCGGCCCTCGGCCAGCGCCGCCGCCACGCCCTTGTCGAGCGCGGACACCAGGTGCGCGTTGTCGACCGAGTGCGCGGTGTGTGCCCAGCCCGCCACCGATTTGGCCTTGTTCCGCTGGATATGACCGACCATGTGCCAGCGCGGATTTCCCACGTCCCCGTGCGCCGATGCCGCCAGCAATCGGGTGACTTCGGCCACTTTTGCCCTCGCTTCCTGGTCGCGAGATTCGCCGACGACTCGGCAACCCAAGCGCGACAAAGTCACAACATCGGTTGCTGGGAAGTATTTGGTAATCGGTAGAACTTCGATTTCACCGACATTGCGACCCGCCGCCTCGGCCGCCGCCGCCAGGCGCGAGCGCACCGATGCCAAAGCGTGGGTCAATTCCGAGTCGCGGTCGCTGCGACTGTCACCGGCGTGCATTCCTACCGCCATCGCAGTCACTCCATCCAGACCAGTGAGGCCAGCCGGCCGGTCGGGGCATCCCGCCGATGACTGAACAACGCCGGGTCGTCCACCGTGCACCGAGGATCGATATCGATCGCCGTCACGCCCAGATCCCTTAGCTGGCAGGCGATTCCGGCCCGCAGATCGAGGCCGGGAGTTCCCGCGGCGGTGGTGGTACGACTGCCCGGCAACGCCGCCTCGACCTCGTCGGCCATGGCCGCGGGCACTTCGTAATTGCGGCCGCTGACCGCCGGGCCCAGCAGCGCCGAGATGTCTTGCGGTTGCGCGCCGAGCTTCTGCATCGCCTCCACCGTTCGGGTCACCACCCCGCGCTGGGCGCCGACCCGGCCGGCGTGCACTGCCGCGGCAACGCCGGCGCGCGCATCGGCCATCAAAACCGGAACGCAGTCGGCGGTGACCACTGCCAGGGCGAGTCGCGCGGTGCGAGTCACCAACGCGTCGGTGTCGTCGACCGCGGTGTCACGCGCTCCGTCGACCACCTCGACCCGGTCACCGTGGACCTGGTTCATCCACACCACGCGCCCCGCACGCAGGCCGACGGTGGCGGCCAGCCGGGCCCGGTTCTCGGCCACCGCCGCCGGGTCGTCCCCGACGTGGTCGCCGAGGTTGAAGGTGTCGAAGGGCGGCCTCGAGACCCCACCGGCCCTGGTGGTGGTGACCCGCCTGATGCGAACGCTCACGTGACCAGTATCCGGAGCGGTGTGCTTGCCAGGGGGCAGCGCCGTCCGGCCCGTATATTTCGAGGCCTGTTTGTCGCGCGCTGGCAAGCAAATTGAGACCCTCAGCGGCGCATGAACGGCGGCACGTCGACGTCATCGTCATCGCCGCCGATATTCAAAGTCGATCCGTTGGTGTGAACCGGCACGCTGACGGCGTCGACCGGTTCGAACAGCGTCGAGGTGAGCTTGCCCGCCTTCGCCGACTCGATCCGGTGCGCACCGCCCTTTTCTTCCTTGTCGGCACCGCCGCCGAGCACGGATTTGCGGCCGGTGCCTGCGGCGTCGAAGCCCGCGGCGATGACGGTGACGCGCACCTCGTCGCCCAGCGAATCGTCGATCACGGTGCCGAAGATGATGTTGGCGTCCTGATGCGCGGCGTCCTGCACCAGCGAGGCCGCCTCGTTGATCTCGAAAAGGCCCAGGTCGCTGCCGCCGGCGATCGACATCAGCACGCCGTGGGCGCCCTCCATCGAGGCCTCCAGCAGCGGGGAGTTGATGGCGATCTCGGCGGCCTTGAGCGAACGTCCCTCGCCGCGGGCGGAACCGATGCCCATCAGGGCGGTGCCCGCGCCGGACATGATGCCCTTGACGTCGGCGAAGTCCACGTTGATCAGGCCCGGGGTGGTGATCAGGTCCGTGATGCCCTGGACGCCGTTGAGCAGCACCTCGTCGGCGCTGCGGAAGGCGTCCATCAGCGACACCGCGGCGTCACCCATCTGCAGCAGCCGGTCGTTGGGGATCACGATCAGGGTGTCGCAGCTCTCGCGCAGCGCCGAGATGCCGCTCTCGGCCTGGTTGCCGCGTCGCTTGCCCTCGAAGGAGAAGGGCCGGGTGACCACGCCGACGGTCAGCGCGCCCAACTTGCGGGCGATGCTGGCCACGACGGGCGCCCCGCCGGTGCCGGTGCCGCCGCCCTCGCCGGCGGTGACGAACACCATGTCGGCCCCGCGCAGCAGCTCTTCGATCTCGTCCTTGGCGTCCTCGGCGGCCTTGCGGCCGACTTCCGGGTCCGCCCCGGCGCCCAGGCCACGGGTGGACTCGCGGCCGACGTCGAGTTTGACGTCGGCATCACTCATCAGCAGCGCCTGCGCGTCGGTGTTGATCGCGATGAACTCCACGCCTTTGAGGCCTTGTTCGATCATCCGGTTGACGGCGTTGACGCCGCCGCCACCGATACCCACGACCTTGATGACGGCCAGGTAGTTGTGCGGGGGGGTCATCATTCGTCTTCCTCCCTGATGGGCTTGGCTCAGCTCTCTCCCGGCGGTGGGCTCCTCCGGACGTTTCGCGGCTCTCGTGGCAAACCCTCAACCTCAACCATAGAGTTAGAGTTATGTCAAGTAGTTCCGCGCAACCAGAACGGTATGGGTATGGCGCGCCCTAACCACGCAGGCGCGCCGACACGCGCCCCGCAAATTTTGGGCAATTTCCGCCGCGCCCGGCGCGTGCGCTGGTCCCCACGGCGTCGAGCGCGCCGACGTGACGAAGATCGCTACTTGACCGTCGGCAGGTCGGGGCTGGACACGTCGTAGACCTTGCCGGGCTGGGTCAGCAGCGCGGCCAGTTTCTCGGCCTTCTCGTCGGTGCGGTCGGTGGTCCCCCAGATCACCACCCGACCGTCGCCCAGCGTCAGCGTGATCGAGGCCACCGACTGCGCGGCGACGTGGCCGACCTGGCTCTCGATTTCGGGCCGCAACGCGGTCAACACCTGCAGCGCCGCCTTGGTGGCCGGGTCGTTCGGCCCCGGGTCGGCGACGTCGAGGTACGGCAGCGCCGGCGGCGGCGGCCCGGTCGCGAAGTCCACCCCGTCCCGATCGAAGAGATGCGGTCCGTCGGGAAAGTCCTTGACGGCCACCGGAACTCGCTCGACGATGGTGATCCGCAGCGCCGACGGATACTGGCGCTGCACCCGCGCGCTGGCCACTCGCCGGATCGCGGCCACCCGGTCGGCGACCTGGCTCGTGTTGATCTGCAGCAGCGGCGTTCCGATCCGCACCCGCGCCGCATCCAGGACCTCTTCCCGAGTCACCACCCCGGTGCCGACGACGACGATGTTGCGGGCCGCCATCGCGGGCGTGAAATACAGGATCAGCGCCAGCCCGACGCCGACGATCACCAGCGCAACGGTGGCCAGCAGCATCTTCAGGCCCCGAACAACGCCCCGCGCAACGGGTTTGGGCTCGTTGATCAGCCGCCCGCTGGCCCGGCGCTTCGCCTCGCGGCGCGCCTCTTCGATCGCGGTGGCGCGGGCCTGGGCGGCGCGGCGTTCGGCCCGCTCCCGGCGGGCGCGCCGGCGCGGCCCCTCGACCTCGTCGGCCTCGGGATCGTCACCGGCGTCGCTGTCGGGCCGGTCCGCGCCGGTGTTCGTGCCGAGCGGTTCGGTGACCGCGCCGTTGGCGGCGGCCTGGGCTTCGGCCTGTTCGCCGACCGCGTTGGCAGGGACGGGG